>MWTA01000072.1 GCA_002050125.1 Anaerolineae bacterium UTCFX2
GACGATGGCTTGACGCCACGCCCCGCATCGATATAATTTAAATCTGCGGCATTTCACAATTATTTGCCGGACAATCTAGTATAATGTGGAACGCGCTGAAAGGAGGTGATGGTTGTTCTGTCGGTAGCGCGCAACAGTTTTTGAACCCGAACGATGGGTAATGGGTAAATCATAAGAAAACCATTCATAAAGAGGAGAAGAACGATGAAACGCAACTTGATCTATTGGGTTGGAGCGCTGACGTTGCTGTTCAGCCTGGTGCTTGGCGCATGCGCCCCCCAAGCTACTCAGCCCCCGCCGCCTCCAGCGCCGGTCCAAACCGAAGCGCCAGTCCAAACAGAAGCGCCCGCTGCTACAGAAGCGCCCGTCCAAACCGAGGCGCCCGCTCCTACGGAAGCGCCAGCGCCAGCGGGCGGTGGGACGTTCGTTTTTGGGCGCGGCGGCGATTCGGTATCGCTGGATCCGGCTCTCGTGACCGACGGCGAATCGTTCCGCGTCACCGGGCAGTGCCTGGAGCCGCTGTACCAGTACGACAAGGGCAGCACGGTGCCGGTCCCGGCGCTGGCTGAATCCTGCACCGCGAATGAAGACGCCACAGAGTGGACCTGCAAGCTGCGCGAAGGCGTGAAGTTCCACGACGGCACCGATTTCAACGCCGATGCCGTGATCTTCAACTACGAACGCTGGCGCTTCACGGATAACCCGTACCACTTTGAGAGCCAGGTCTTTGAATATTACGAGGCGATGTGGCTTGGTTTCGACGACGCCAGCATTATCACCAGCATCGATAAAGTCGACGATTACAACGTCAAATTCACCCTCAATGCGCCGCTGGCGCCCTTCCTGGCTAACATCGCCATGGATATGTTCGCAATCTCCAGCCCGGCAGCCATCGAAGCCAGTGGCGAGGCTTACGGCACTCCGTCGGTTGGCTGCGTCGGCACCGGCCCGTTCAAGTTCGCGGAATGGGTCGAGGGCGACACCATCACGGTGGATGCGTACGACGATTACTGGGGCGGGCGGCCAAAGATCGATCACATCGTCTGGCGCGTGATCCCGGATGACTCGGCGCGCTTCCTGGCGCTCAAATCGGGCGACATCCACGCGCTCGAGCAGGCGGTTGTCGAAGACCTGGCTGCGGCGGAATCGGATCCCGATCTGCAGATCATGACCCGCCCGGCGCTGAACACTGCTTACCTGGCTTTCAACTACAAGCTGGTTGAATTCCAGGATGTGCGCGTCCGCGAGGCGGTGGCGCATGCAATCAACCGCAAAGCCCTGGTCGAGAACTTCTACGGCAATTACGGCGAGGTCGCCAAGAACCTGCTGCCGCCCCTGGTGTGGGGTCACAATGACGCGATCGAGGATTGGGCGTATGACCCAGAGCTTTCCAAGCAGCTTCTGACAGACGCGGGCTTCCCGAATGGTCTGAGCGAGGTGACCCTTGCTGAGGATATCAAGGATGCGGACGACAACGTGGTCTTTGCGGCTGGGCAAAAGCTCCCGCTGCGCTTGTATTACATGCCGGTGACCCGTTTCTATTATCCAAGCCCGAAAGAAATCGGCGAAGCGATGGCGGCTGACCTGGCGAAGGCTGGTTTCAACGCTGAGCTGTACCTCGAAGGCGACTGGCCCACCTACTTAGCTGCCCGTTCCGGCGGTCAGTTGGTGGGGTTGTATATGCTCGGTTGGGGCGGCGATAACGGCGACCCAGACAACTTCACCGGCTACTTCTTTGGCGGTTTGTCGAGCGCAGACGCGATCCAGGAGCCAATCCGGCGTGAAGGTTGGTACCAAAATCAGGAATTGGCTGCGCTGCTCTACAAGGCGCTCGTCACTCCGGACCAGTCAGCCCGCGAGGAGATGTACAAGCAGGCTGAGCAGATCATGCACGACGATGTGACCCGCCTGTGGGTGGCGCACAACAACACGCCATTGATCCTGTCGACGATTGTTTCTGGATACATTCCGCAGCCGGTGGGCGCGGACTACTACGAATTCGTCGAGCTGGCTAAGTAAACTGGGTATGTTGCTTTTGCAGCACCATAGACTTGGTTAATTGAGCTATGCCGGGGGGCGGATGGCACGTCCGCCCCCCTTCCACACCTGAAAATGGACGTTATGACTTGAAAGGAGGGGCGAATTGGCGCGTTACATCCTACGCCGGCTCATCTCCGTAATCCCCACACTGATCGGCGTCACCTTTGTAATTTTCATGTTCCAGCGTCTGATCCCAGGCGACCCGGCTGTGGCGATGCTCGGCGAGCACGCTGCCCCAGAGAATATCGCCCGCATCCGGGAACAGCTCGGTCTCAACCGCCCGCTCTTCCTGGATCGTGATTCGCTCGTGCAGGGGGACTTAGGGGGGTTTTTCGACAGCCAGTACGTCCGCTACCTGAGCCGGCTGGTCAAACTCGATTTGGGTAATTCGATCCACCGGCGCATCCCGGTTGCGGAGACGCTGGGTTTGCGCTTCCCCGCCACGGTCGAGTTGGCGCTGCTCTCCATGCTGATTGCGATCTTTGTTGGCATCCCGGTCGGGATCATCTCCGCCGCGCGGCGCAACTCTTTGATTGACGGAGTGAGCATGATGGGCTCGTTGGTGGGGGTGTCGATGCCGATTTTCTGGCTTGGTTTGATGGAGATTATGTTGTTTGCGGTGATTCTGGGCTGGCTGCCAACCGGCGGAAGATTGAGCACCGGGGTGCAGATCCAATCGATCACCGGGCTGTATCTGGTAGATAGCCTGCTCACCTGGAACATCCCTGGCTTTGTGGATGCGCTGAAGCACATCATTATGCCGGCAATTGCGTTGGCGACTATCCCGATGGCGATCATCGCGCGCATGACGCGTTCGAGTATGCTGGACGTGATGCAGGAGGATTACATCCGCACCGCGACGGCAAAGGGATTGGCTGAGCGGGTGGTGCTGTTTCGTCATGCGCTGAAAAACGCCTTCCTGCCGGTGATTACCATCATCGGCATCCAGGCTGGCACGTTGATGGCGGGCGCAGTGCTGACCGAGACGATCTTTTCCTGGCCCGGGATTGGGAAATGGGTGTATGACGCAATTCTGGGGCGGGATTATCCGATTGTGCAGGGCGGAACGCTGCTGATCGCGATCATCTTCGTGTTTTTTAACTTATTGGTCGATATTTCGTATGCTTTTCTGGATCCACGCATCCACTACGATTGAGGCGCATGATGGCTGAGATTACTCCGCAAGACCTGTTCGTCACCGATTTTGCCGTGCGCGAGCACCGCTCGCTCTGGGTGGATGCCTGGCGCAGGCTGATCTCGAGCAACACCGCCCGATTGGGTCTGTTCATCGTGACGGTGTTTGTCGCCTCAGCAACGCTGGCGCATTTCTTCTGGACTTACGACGCCAAGACAGATTTGGACTACGCCCTTAAATTAAAACCGCCGAATCTGCGTCCAACTGAGGAAATTTCCACGATCCATCCATTTGGGACCGACAAACTCGGACGGGATATTTTCCGGCGCACCGTGCACGGCGGGTGGAACTCCCTGAGAGTTGGGCTGGTGGCGGTGACGATCTCGCTGGTCATCGGCGTGTTGTTGGGTTTGCTGGCTGGATTTTATGAGAGTATGGAGATCACCCAAGGTGAACGCGTCTTGCTGCAGGGTCTGGTTGGGCTGAGTTTGGGAGGGATCATCGCCTGGATTGGGGCGCAGTGGGTGATAGCGCTCCTGTTCGGTTTACTGGGGGTGCTTTCGATTGTGTTCGGAAAGTTCCTGGCGGGCAAGCCGGTCCGCATCGCGCTTTTCGCGCTGGGGGGGTTGCTGATCGGAGGCGGCATAGGTCTGTTAGGCGCTCCGATGGTCGGGCTGGTTTGCGGATTATTGGGCGCCGTCCTGGGGGCGATTCTGGCAAGCCCGTTAACCGGGACCTTCTTTTCAAACGTCGTAATGCGCGCCATGGATATCATCCTGGCTTTTCCCAGCTACCTGCTGGCGATTGCGATCGTGGCGTTCTTGGGTCCCGGCTTAGAAAAAGGGATGATCGCGATCGGCGTGGTGGGCATCCCGATCTACGCCCGGCTGGCGCGCTCGGCGGTGCTCTCGGTGGCGCAAAAGGAATACATTTTGGCGGCTTACTCGGTGGGGGAAGGTCACGACCGGATCATCTTCCGCCACATCTTCCCGAACATCCTCTCGCCGATCATCATCCAGGCTACGATGGGGCTGGCTGGCGCGATCCTATCGGCGGCTGCGCTGGGCTTTCTAGGCTTAGGGGCGATTCCACCGACGCCGGAGTGGGGCGCAATGTTAGGCGACAGCTATAAGTACCTCTCCAGCGGGGCGTGGTGGGCGGTGCTTTTCCCCGGGCTGGCGATCATGTTCAGCGTGCTGGGGTTCAACTTGCTGGGCGATGGGCTGCGCGATGCGCTCGATCCCAAGCTGCGCGTCTAGCCAGGAAAAATGATCGACAAAATGAAAAACTGGATAAAGCAAATCAAAAAACTGTGAGCGGACAGTGAGCAAACAATGACGCCTTTAATGGATCTCAAAAATCTACGCGTGCGCTTCCATACCGATGAGGGTATGGTCAAAGCGGTAAACGGGGTCTCTTATGCGATGGAACCGGGGGAAATCCTGGGGGTGGTGGGGGAAAGCGGTTGCGGGAAAAGCGTGCACGCCTTATCCATTATGCGGCTGATCCAGACCCCGCCGGGTAAAATCGAGAGCGGGCAGGTCATTTTCAACGACCGCGATCTGCTTAAGTTGAGCGAATCGGAGATGCGCCATGTGCGCGGGCGCGAGATCGCAATGATCTTCCAGGACCCGATGACCTCGCTCAATCCGGTCTATACGGTAGGTTTCCAGATCGTCGAAGCCTTGAAACTGCACAAGGGGCTGGATGAAAAAGCCGCGCGCGAGCGGGCTGCCGAACTGCTCACGCTGGTGGGAATTCCCGGGGCGCGCCAGCGACTGGATGATTATCCGCACCAGTTTTCGGGTGGGATGCGCCAGCGCGCCATGATCGCTATGGCGCTCTCGTGCGAACCGCAGCTCTTAATCGCGGACGAGCCTACAACGGCACTGGACGTAACCATCCAGGCGCAGATCGTCGATCTGGTGATCCGCCTGCAGCAAGAGCTGGGCATGGCGGTGATGTGGATCACGCACGATCTGGGGGTAGTGGCGGAAATGGCTTACAAGATCAACGTAATGTACGCTGGCTACATTATCGAACGCGGGCAGGTGCGGGATATTTACAAGAAAACCCGCCATCCATATACGATTGGGCTTCTGGGGTCGCTGCCGCGTATCGACGAGCCGCCCGGAACCAAGCTGGTTTCCATCCCGGGGCTTCCGCCGGATCTGCTGGCGCTGCCAACTGGCTGCCCGTTTTACGCACGCTGTACTTACCGGGTGGAACGCTGTCTTGAAGAGAATCCATCGCTTGAAGAGGCGGACGGTGTCGAGCACACCGTAGCCTGCTGGCGTTGGGAACACATCGCGGGGAGAGTTTCCTCATGAACAACGCTGCCAAGACACTGGTCCGGGTTGATAATCTGAAGAAGTATTTCCCCATCTATCAGGGCGTGATCTTGCAGCAGCACGTCGGCGACATCAAAGCGGTGGACGATGTGAGCTTTGTCATCTACCAGGGCGAGACGCTGGGTCTGGTAGGAGAGACAGGCAGCGGCAAGACGACGGTTGGGCGCACGATGCTGCGCTTGTACGAACCCACCGCGGGCAAGATTTTCTTTGAAGATACCGACCTGACCGAGATGCAGGGCGGCGATCTGCGGAAAATCCGCGCCCGCATGCAGATGATCTTTCAGGACCCATACGCCTCGCTGAACCCGCGCATGACGGTTGGCTCGATCCTTTCAGCGCCGCTTGAAGTGCATGGCTATTGGAAGGGCCGCGAAAAGCGCGAACGGGTTGACAACCTGCTCGAAATGGTGGGGTTGAACCCCGATTTTGTCAACCGCTATCCACACGAATTCTCCGGCGGGCAAAGACAGCGCATCTGTATCGCGCGGGCTTTGGCGCTTAACCCAGACCTGGTGGTCTGCGACGAACCGATCTCATCGCTGGACGTCTCGATCCAGGCGCAGGTGGTCAACCTGCTGGAAGAATTGCAGCACAAGCTGGGGCTGACTTATCTGTTCATCGCGCATGACTTGAGCATGGTGCGTCACATATCCGACCGCATGGCGGTGATGTACCTCGGCAAGATCGTGGAACTGGCAGACCGAAACGAGATCTATCTGCGCTCGCTGCACCCATACACACAAGCGCTCATGTCGGCTGTGCCGATGCCCGACCCAGACGCCGCGCGGAGCCGTAAACGCATCATCCTGGAAGGGGACATACCCAGCCCGGCGAACCCGCCCAAAGGCTGCAATTTCAACACGCGCTGCCCGTTTGCCAAGGAAATCTGTTTCGAGCAAGACCCGGACTACCGCGAGATCAAACCTGGTCACTGGGTAGCCTGTCACTTCGCCGAGGACTTTCTGTAAGCGCGGGCGCAATCAATCCACCCGGTTGGTTTTCTGCCTGTGCATTGCCGGATAGGGCGGGCGATTACCCAATCGATTGGCGAACTCCTACGGTACAATACGACCTGCTATGAAGCGATCCGTTAAATTCAACGCGCTGACCCTCTTGCTCGGCGCGGCGTGGCTGATGTCAGCCTGTCAATTGACCAGCCTCAGCGGCGGGCTGGGGTCGGGTAATGCGCCCGCGCCGACGAGCGCCACTCAAGCGGTGGAGCCGCCGACGCCAGAGATAGAAGCGACCAAGGCGCAAACCGAGAGCGCGCCGGTCACCCCCGAGCCCACGGCGATTTTCCAACCCATCAGCAAGAGCGCGCCGGATTGCGAGTATGGGGGGCAGTTCGCCGCGATCGAGGCGGTGGATCGGCTGACCGTGCGGTTTCGGCTGTGCCAGCCGGAGGTGGCGTTCCTGTCCAAGATTGCGTATCCGGCATTTGGCATCTTGCCAGCCGAATTTCTCGAGGCGGCTGGGGGCGGCGGGAAGGGCAGCCGCTTGTTAGAAGCGCCGGTCGGAACGGGACCGTACCGGGTCGCGCGCTGGGATCCGGGGGAAGAGCTGGTATTTTCCGCTTTTGAAGGTTACTGGGGCGAAAAGGCGCGGATCGGCGAACTGGTCTTTCGCTGGGAGTTGGACGCCTCGCAGCGGCTGCTTGAACTGCAAGCGGGGACAGTCCAGGCGATCGACAACCCAAGCTCAGGGGATTTGGACGCGATCCAGAGCAGCCCCGATCTTGCCTTGATCGAACGCTCGCCTTTAAGCGTAGCTTACTTGGGGATGAACAACACTTACCCGCCGTTCGACAATCAGATTGTGCGCCAGGCGATCAACCTGGCGCTGGATCGAACTGCGCTGCTGCAGGCGGCTTTTCCGCCAGGTTTCGTTCTGGCAGAGTATTTCACGCCTTGTGCGATCCCTCTGGGCTGCCTGGGCGAGAAGTGGTACGGGTACGATCCAGTCCAAGCCCGCCAGCTTCTGGATCAGGCGGATTTCCCGTCAGGATTTCAAACCCAGATTGCCTACCGCGATGTGGTGCGCAGCTATATGCCCCAGCCGGGTCTGGTTGCCGAGCAAATCCGCGTCCAGCTCAGACAAAACCTCCAGATCAACGCCAGCCTGATCGCGATTGATTCGCCGGATTTTTTGCAGGCTGTCGATGAAGGGCGGCTGCCGGGTTTGTTCCTGCTGGGCTGGGGGGCGGATTACGCGGATGTAACCAACTTCCTGGACACGCATTTTGGCGCGCAAGCGACGCGCCTGTTTGGCAAACCTTTCCCAGATATCCAGTCGGCTTTGGAATTGGGCGGATCGATCGCGGCTGAGGCGGAGCGGAAACCGTATTACGAAACCGCGAATAACGCCATCCGCGAACACGCGCCGCTGGCGCCGCTGGCGCATGGAGGCTGGCTAGATGCTCAGGCGCTTTCGATTGCAGTCAACCGGTCTGTGCAAGGCGCATCCGCCAGCCCGTTCAGCCTCGAGCGTTTTAACGAGATGTCGGTGAACGGGCAAGCGAGGTTGGTTTGGATGCAAAGCCTGGAACCGCTCTCGCTTTACTGTGCGGATGAGACCGACAGCGATTCTCTGCGCGCTTGCGCTCAGGTGATCGAGCCGCTCTATCGCTTTGCGCGCGGCGGGGCAAACCTCGAACCGGCGCTGGCAGAAAGCTGCACCCCCAATGCGGAGTTGACCGAGTGGACCTGTAAATTGCGGGATGGGGTGCAATTCCACGACGGCAGTCTGTTGGATGCCGCGGATGTCGTCAGGTCTTTCAGCGTACAATGGGATGCCGCGGACGGGCTCCACAAGGGGCGAACAGGAGAGTTTGCTTATTTCAAGGAACTGTGGGGGGCGTTCTTGAATGCCAGGTAGTTGGAAGAGCCTCGCGCCAGGCTGTAAACGAGATTCAAAGCTTTGCTCCGCAGAGCTGCTTTGAGAGCCGCTTTGAAGGAAATGAAAATTCAAAAGCGAATGGCTTTGACATTCCTGGCTCGCCAGAATACAATGAGCAGTATTGACTGATTTATCATCGGAGGATCGATGAGCGCCTGGCCTGGAAAATACATCATCGGCTTGACAGGCAATATCGCAACCGGCAAGAGCGTCGTGCGCAAGATGCTGGAGCACCTGGGCGGCTACGGCATTGACGCGGACTCGCTGGCTAACCGGGCGATTGCCAAGGGCTCGCCGGGCTACCAGCCGATCCTGGAAACGTTTGGGCGCTGGGTTCTGGGCGCGGATGGTCAAATCGACCGGGCAAAGCTGGGCAGGCTGGTGTTTTCGGATCCGGAGGCGCTGGCGCGGCTGGAAGCGATCATCCACCCGCATGTGCGCGAAGCGATCGGCATTCTGGTGAGGCGCTCAACCCACAAAGTGGTGGTGATCGAGGCGATCAAGCTGCTCGAGTCAGGGTTGGCAGAATTGTGCGATTCAATTTGGGTCACCTACGCCCCGACGCAGCAGCAACTGGCGCGCTTGACTGAAAAGCGCAAGATGAGCGAGGCGCAAGCCCGCCAGAGGATAACGGCGCAATCGTCGCAGGAGAAAAAGATCGCCCGGGCGGATGTGGTGATCCGCAATGCCGGTTCATATGAGGATACCTGGAGCCAGGTGATGGCAGCCTGGTACCGGCAGGTGCCCGCGGTGGAGGAAGAGGAGGAGATTGCCGAGACGATCGAAACCGTGGAAGGCGAGGTGACGATCCGGCGCGCCCGGCCGCGCGAGGCTAAAGAGCTGGCTGAAATTATCTCCCGCTTTAGTCAGGGCAAGCGCCGCCCCACGCGCGAAGACGTTATGGCGGCGTTTGGCGAGAAGGCTTTTTTACTGCTGCGCATCGATGGGAAAGCGCTCGGAATGGTGGGCTGGAAGGTCGAAAACCTGGTTGCCCGCACAGATGAAATCTTTATCGACAGTAGCCTGTTTTTCCCCGACGCGATCCAGATATTGATAAACGAAGTGGAGCGGGTGTCCCGCGAACTGCAATGCGAAATATCGCTCTTATTTTTACCGCAGGAACTGGTCAGCCAGGAAGCGGCAATAACTTCGCTAGGTTACCAGCGCCGCTCGATCGAGAGTCTGGGCGTGCGCGCCTGGGAAGAGGCGGCGCTCGAGTCGATGCCGGCTGGCACGCTGATGTTGTTCAAGCAACTGCGCAAAGATCGGGTCTTGCGACCCGTATAATCCACGCGGAGAGAAGAAACAACCGTGTTCGAGTTACTGGATAACCTGGCTGCCAACCTGGCTTTTATATTCGAACGGCTGACATGGCTGAGCGTCCTGGATATTTTGCTGGTTGCAGCGGCGTTCTTCACGGTGATGACCTTTCTGCGCAACACGCAGGCAGTGGCGCTCTTTCGCGGCATATTGCTGCTGGTGGTGTTGGTGGCGATTCTTACGTCGCTCGAAGTGCTGCCGGCGTTCTCCTGGATGATGCGCACCGCCCTGCCGGCGCTGTTGTTTGCGATCCCCGTGATTTTTGCGCCTGAGATCCGTCACGCGCTCGAACGGCTTGGGCGGGCGGGGGTCAGCCGGACGAACGGTAAAACCGCCTATCAGATGCAAGATGTGATTGGCGATATTGTCTCGGCGACCGCCCGGCTGGCTGACCGCCAGCACGGGGCATTGATCGTCCTGGAAAGGCGCGACCGGTTAGATGAATACGTGCGGACCGGCGTGCGGCTGGATTCGCGCGTGACGCCTGAACTGCTGCTGCAGATCTTCTATCCCAACACGCCGCTGCACGATGGTGCGGTGGTGATCGCCGGCAGCCGGCTGATCGCCGCGGCGTGTGTAATGCCGCTTTCCGCGAGCGGCGTATTGACGCCCACGCCCGACCGCCCGATGGGCTTGCGCCACCGGGCTGCTTTGGG
>MWTA01000027.1 GCA_002050125.1 Anaerolineae bacterium UTCFX2
GAGCGCCACGTGGTGCGGTTCAAAATGCCCCAGGAAGGCTCGATCACCGTGCATGATTATTTACGGGGTGACATCACGGTTGAAAACCGCAGCCTCGATGATTATGTCCTGGTCAAATCCGATGGACTGGCGCTGTATCACCTCGCCGCGATGGTGGACGATCACCTGATGAAGATCAGCCATGTCATTCGGGGGGTCGAATGGCTGCCGACCTTCCCGCTGCATGTCCACTTATTGAAAGCCTTTGGGTGGGCGCCGCCGGAATTTGTCCACCTCTCGATATTCCTCAAGCCGAGCGGGAAGGGCAAGATGAGCAAGCGTGAAGCGGCGCAGACGCTCAAAGATGGGTTTTCGATTTTCCTCGGAGATTTGCAGAACCTGGGTTACCTGCCGGAAGGGGTGGCGAATTGGATTGCCTTGATGGGCTGGAGCTACGATGATCGAACCGAGTTCTTCACCCTGGCAGACCTGATCGAGAAGTTCAGCCTGGAGCGCCTGAACCCCTCCCCGGCGGCAATCAATTTCACCAAACTGGATCATTTCAACGGTTTGCACATCCGCAGCCTCAGCCCCGAAGACCTGGCTGGGCGTGTGCGCCCGTTTCTGGAAGCCGCCGGTTATTCAGTCGACCCTGACCGGCTGCTGCGCATTGCTCCAATTATCCAGGAGCGTTTGGTTACGCTGGACGATGCAGTTCAAATGGCAGGTTTTTTCTTTCAGGCTGAGGTCCATCCCGAACCGGCAGACCTGGCCGGCGCAAAAATGTCCCCAGCCGAATCCGCCGCGGCGCTCCGGCGGGCTTACGATTTGATCGCCGGGGTAGACGACATCAAACTGGAGACGGTCGAGCCGTGCATGCGCCTGCTGGCAGATGAACTCGGACTAAGCTCAGGTCAGCTTTTTGGCATGATCCGGGTGGCGGTGACCGGTCAAAGGGTCAGCCCGCCGCTTTTCCAAAGCCTGGAGATCATTGGAAAGCCCCTCACTCTGCAGCGCCTCGAGCAGGCGATTGTACTGTTGAACGAGATGGCGTGAAAAAAAGGCTATGCGGCGCCTTTTCACCCTATTCGGCTATTGAAGACTTTTCTCGATCTTTGCCCAGGTATCTTTTAATGCCACGGTGCGGTTGAAAATTAACTTACCGCCCTCCCGCGAGTCGGAATCTACACAGAAATATCCCTGGCGCTCGAACTGGAAGCGGTCGCCTGGTGCTGAGTCAGCCAGGCTTGGTTCCAGGTAAGTCTGGGGGAGTACCTGCAGCGAATTTGGGTTCAGACAGGTGAGAAAATCCACCTCCTCTTCGGCGCTGCCCTCCGGATCGGGGCGTGAAAACAGCCGGTCGTACAACCGCACTTCAGCCGGGATGGCGTGAGCTGCAGACACCCAATGGATGGTGGATTTGACTTTGCGCCCATCCGGGGCGTCGCCGCCGCGGGTCGCTGGATCGTAGGTGCACAGCACTTCGATTACGTTTCCGTCTGCATCCTTGACAAAATCCTCGCACAGGACGAAATAGGCGTAGCGCAAGCGCACTTCGCGCCCTGGGGTGAGGCGAAAATATTTCGGCGGCGGATCTTCCCGGAAGTCTTCCTGCTCAATATACAAGCTGCGTGAAAATGGCAGCTTGCGGGTCCCGGCTTGCGGGTCTTCCGGGTTGTTGAGCGCCTCCATCCATTCGACCTGTCCTTCGGGGTAGTTGGTGATCGTCAATTTAAGCGGATTGAGAACCGCCATTTTTCGGGGGGCGCGCTGGTTGAGGTCCTCGCGCACCGCCGCTTCCAGCAGGGCGATATCGATTACGCTGTAGTTTTTCGCCACCCCAATGCGTTTGATGAAATCCAGGATGGCTTCAGGAGTGTAGCCGCGGCGGCGCAAGCCGCGCAGGGTGGGCATGCGCGGATCGTCCCAACCGCTCACATAGCCATCGTTTACCAGCCGCAGCAGTTTGCGCTTGCTCATCACCGTGTAATTCATATTCAGGCGCGCGAATTCGAGCTGGCGCGGCGCGTAAATTTCGAGCTCTTTGAGGAACCATTCGTAGAGCGGACGGTGGTCTTCGTATTCAAGCGAGCAGAGCGAGTGAGTCACGCCTTCGATCGAATCGCTCTGACCGTGGGCGAAATCGTACATCGGGTAGATGTTCCAATCGTAGCCGGTGCGATGGTGGGCTGGCTCGTGCAAGATGCGGTACATTACCGGGTCGCGCAGGTTGATATTCCCTGAAGCCATGTCAATTTTGGCGCGCAGCACACGCGATCCATCCGGAAATTCGCCGGCTTTCATGCGCTGGAACAAATCCAGGTTTTCCTCGATCGAACGGCTGCGGTAGGGGCTCTCGCGGCCTGGCTCGGTCAGCGTGCCGCGATATTCGCGGATCTGTTCGGCGGAAAGATCGTCCACATAGGCTTTGCCCTCGCGGATTAACTTTAGGGCATATTCGTAGAGCTGTGGAAAATAATCCGAAGCGTAGTATTCCCGGTCGTCCCAATCCCAGCCCAGCCAGCGAATATCCTCTTTGATCGAATCGACATATTCAACGTCTTCCTTTACCGGGTTGGTGTCGTCGTAGCGCAGGCTGCAAATGCCGTCGTAATCATGCGCGATGCCGAAGTCGATCGCCAGCGCCTTGGCGTGCCCGATGTGCAGATAGCCGTTCGGTTCGGGCGGAAAGCGCGTCTGAACCCGGTCAAAGCGTCCAGAAAGCAGATCCTGGTTGATCTCATCGCGAATAAAGTCAGTAGGGGCAGGCATGGGCTTTTTGGTCATGGATAAAAATTGCCTCGGTTCGTGAAATTTAGGCAATTATAACAGCGGTTGAGACCCGCCCTGAGGTGAAGCGGCGGCGCGCGCTCATAGTGAGGAACAGAAAGAGACGGCTTATTGAATATCCTCTGCGAAACGGAGAGGATATGAGCTATAATTTCGTTCTTAACGAAGTTGGCTTTGCTCGAGCAAAGGACAACATAATAGAGGTGTAACGTGGATTCTCAACGCATAACCTTGACAAACGATCTGGTTTCCCGGAAGCCGGTTGGCGGCAGCGATCTTCGAATCGATTCGGTTTACAAAGTGACTGGTGAAACGCGTTATGTCGAAGATCAACGGCTCCCCGAAATGCTTTATGGGTTTGTTCTGCGCAGCCCGCACCATCACGCCCGGCTGCTCGACCTGGATGTTTCGCCGGCGTTGCGCATGCCTGGCGTGAGGCGGGTCATTACCGCCGCCGACATCCCCGGTGAAAATAGCCTGGGCGATTACAGCCGTGATGAACCGCTTCTGACCTCGATTGGCGCGGCGCTGAGACAGCGGGGCGCTCCGGTTGCATTAGTCGTTGCTGAAACGTTCGAAATCGCCCAGCGCGCCGCGGGCGCCATCCAGGCGGGCTACGAGATCCTCCCGCACACATTTTCGGCGCAGGAAGCGCTTCAACCGGATGCAACCGCGATCTATCCGGATGGGAATTTGCTCAGCACTTTCACGCTGGCGCACGGCGACCTTCAAGCTGCATTTGAGCAATCCCAGGTCCTGATCGAAACAGAATATGCCACCGGCTACCTCGAACACTGTGCGATGGAGCGCGAAGCGACGCTGGGCTACCCGAGCGAGGGCGGAGGCGTGACGGTGATCGGCGGTACGCACGAACCGCACTGGCAGCAAGGCTATATTGCCCCGGCACTCGGGATCGATCCTGCCAGCGTGCGCGTGATTGTGCCGCCGACCGGCGGTTCGTTTGGGGGGCGGCAGGACCCCTGGCCCCTCGCCGCGGTGGGATTGATGGCATTTCTGGTTGGGAAACCGGTGCGGCTGAGCTACTCGCGCCGTGAGGTCTTCGTCGCGACGACAAAACGCCACCCGTATCATGTAAATTTCAAGCTTGGGGCAACGCGCCGCGGTAAATTGACCGGCATTCAGGTTCGCGTGCTTGCCAACACCGGCGGATATGATAGCGCCGGCTATTACATCCCAAATTATGCCATCACCGCCAGCGGCGGGGCATATGCCTGGCAGGCAGTGGATGGACTGGCGCACGCGGTTTACACGAACGGGCCAAAAAGCGGTCAATTCCGGGGTTTTGGGACCTCGCAGAGCAATTTCGCTCTCGAATGTACGCTCGATGAACTGGCGCAAGCGCTTGACATGGATCCGCTCGATTTGCGCGCCCAGAACCATCTGCAGCAGGGGCAGGTTTCTTTTCTGGGTTACCCTGTGGCGGAATCGTTGGGTTATGCTGAAGTTTTGCAAGCCATTCAGCCAAGTTACCAGGCGTTTACTGAGGAGATGTGTTCATTCAACGCCGCGTCGGGCGCCTCTTCAATGCGGATGGGGGTCGGGCTGGCGGGGATGTGGTATCGCTTTGGCAAATCGGGTTCGCTGCGCATCGAAGCGCACGCAGAACTGGCGGAGGATGGCAGAATCGTCATTTACTGCTCCGCCCCCGATTATGGGCAGGGTATCGCCACGGTTATGGTTCAGCTTGCCGCGGAGGCGCTCGGTCTGCCGCGCAGCCAGGTTGTACTGGTGAATGCGGATACCGGTTTGGTTCCCGATAGCGGGGTCCAGGGCGCCTCGCGGGCGACTTACTTCACCGGCGGAGCCGTCTGTGTGGCTGCCGAGAACCTCAAGCGCGAGTTGTTCGCTGCCGCCGCAGAGATGCTGGACCATCATCCACAGGAGTTGCTGCTGAACGAGCGGGGCGTCTCGGTCATCACGAATCCTGAACAGCGCGTCACGCTGCAGGAGGTCGCCGCTGAATTCGACTTATTGGGAAAACCTCGCAGGGTGAATGGATTTTTTGACCTCAGCCCACAATTTCCCGAGGCGGGCAGACCGGAATACATCCCGCTGTTTGTCACCGGCGCCCAGGCAGCCCAGGTGATTGTGGATCTGGAGACCGGTATCGTCCAGGTCAAGCGCATTGCCGCGGCGCACGACGTTGGGCGGGTGATCAACCGGCTCGATGCCGTGGGTCAGGTTCAGGGCGCGATTGTCATGGGGATCGGCGGGGCGCTCAGCGAGGAATACATCCCCGGCGCGACGACCGGTTTCAGCGACTATATTTTGCCCATGATCGATGCCATCCCTGAAATTCAGGTTCATTTTGTTGAAGTGCCCAGCTACCACGGTCCGTTGGGCGCGAAAGGCTTAGGAGAAGCCGCTATGCTCCCGACCGCCCCCGCGGTGATCAACGCGGTTTCCAGGGCGATCGGCAAGCGCATCCGCCGCATTCCAGCTACCCCTTTGCGAGTTTTACAGGCGATCCAAAGCGCCTAAGCTTGACAGCCAGAGTAAATTGTGGGGTAATAACTGAAAAAGGTCTACGGAGATCCCAATGGGTAGTTCTTGGCGCGCGGCGTGCGCGCTTCTAATTTGTTTTTTGCTGGCTGCTTGCAGCGCTTCTCAATTTGCTCGGAAAGACGACCGCCTGCAGGTTGTGACATCGACAACCATCATTGGCGACGTGGTGCAGCAGGTCGGCGGGGATGGGCTTGATCTGACTGTGCTGATGCCGGTTGGGGCTGACCCGCATACGTTCGAGCCGCGCCCGCGCGATATCGCCGCAATTAGCGACGCCGATCTGATCTTCCTCAACGGCTTGGGTCTGGAAGAAGCGCTTGCGCCCAGCCTGGAGGCGAATGCGACCGGGCGCGTGGTGCACGTATCGGATGGAATTGATGTCCTGGATTTCAACCCGGCGGGCTCTGCAGGGCTGAATGCTGGCGGAGCGGATTCGGACGATGAAGTGCATGCTCATGGCGACCCCCATACCTGGATGGATCCGAATAACGTGAAGGTTTGGGTGGAAAACATTCAGTCTGCCTTGGCAGCAGCCGACCCGGACAACTCGGACACCTACCGGTCGAATGCCGACAGCTATCTGGCGGAGTTGACCGCGTTGGATGAATGGGCGCGGGCAGAGACGAGCCGCGTTCCACCCGAACGGCGCAAGCTGGTGACTGACCATGCTTCTCTGGCTTATTTTGCGCGGCGTTATGGCTTCGAGCAGGCTGGCTTGATTGTCGCCTCCTTAAGCGCCGACGCCTCCCCGTCCGCTCAAGATCTGGCGCAGCTTGAAGATACCCTGCGCAATCTGCATATTCCGGCGGTGTTTGTGAGCACAACCGTCAACCCGGCGCTGGCGCAGCAGATTGCGAAAGATACCGGAACTCAGGTGGTGGCGCTCTACACTGGCTCGCTGGGCAAACCGGGCAGCGGCGCGGATACTTACCTCAATTTCATGAGATATAATGTTCGGGCAATTGTCGATGCTTTAGAGTGATCCCCAATCAATATCTGGGAGAAACCTTGTCTCCAAATATTCGCCATCAAGAAAACCAACCGGTTTTGGACGTCCATAAATTGAGCGTCCGCTATAACGGGCGCCTGGCGCTGGATAACCTGACGTTTCATTTACACGCCGGCGAGCGGATCGCGGTGGTCGGTCCAAACGGGGCTGGCAAGAGCACCTTGTTCAAAGTCGTGGCAGGCGTGTTGACCCCCAGCAGCGGGGAGGTGAACATCTATGGCAGCGGTCCCCGCGGTCACGTCTGCATTGGTTATGTCCCTCAACGGAGCCAGGTGGATTGGCGTTTTCCGGTCACGGTGGCGGATGTGGCGATGATGGGGCGCGTCGCCCGCTTGGGCTGGCTGCGCATGCCTGGACGCAAGGATTGGGAGCTTGTCCACAGCGCTTTGAGCATGGTCGGTTTGGATGACCTGCACGACCGCCAGATCAGCCAGTTGTCCGGCGGACAACAGCAGCGCATGTTTATCGCCAGAGCGCTGGCGCAGGAAGCCGCGCTGATGTTGATGGATGAACCGTTCGCCGGCTTAGACCTGCCTTCCCGCGAGGAGATCTTGGATTTGTTGGACAAGCTCAAATCCCAGTCGGTGACGGTGATGGTCGCTACCCACGATCTCGAAGAAGCCGCGCGCTATTTCGATCGGATTATGCTGCTGAACCAGCGAATGTTCGGTTTTGGGACCGCCGACATCGTGCTGCAATACGACCGGCTGCGGGCGGCTTATGGAGAACGCTTACGGCAAGTGGACGAGGATGCTAAAGAGTGGACCGTGGCGGATACGTGCTGCGGCGAGGGGGAGACGAATGGAAACGCTCATTAACTGGCTGCTTGCGCCATATTCATACGCCTTCATGGCGCGCGGTTTAGCAGCCGCGACGCTGGTGGGAGTTGTGTGCGCGGTCGTGGGAACTTATGTGGTGTTGCGCGGCATGGCGTTTTTCGGCGATGCGCTGGCGCACACCATCCTGCCCGGGGTGGCGGTGGGCTATTTGTTTTCGGGTGGTGAGCGCGGCGCGTTGTTCTGGTGGGCGTTAGGCACCGCGTTGGCGAGTTCATTTGTGATCAGCGCCATCAGCCGGCGGGCGCAGATCAAGGAGGACACCGCGATTGGAATTATCTTCGCGGGGATGTTTGCGCTCGGGATCGCGATCATTTCAACCGTTCGCAGTTACGCTGTGGATCTGAGCCACTTCTTATTCGGAGATGTGCTGGGCGTTTCTGCGGCTGACTTGATCCGCACTGCCATTTTCGGCGGGCTGGTGCTGTTGGCTATGCTGGCGTTTTACAAGGAATTTCTGGTGCTTTCGTTCGATCCCGTTCTGGCGGCGACGCTGAGGCTGCCAGTTGGTTTTCTGAACAACTTGCTGCTGGCGTTGATCGCTGTGACGGTCGCCGCGTCGATCCAGACCGTGGGCGTGGCGCTGGTGGTTGCCATGCTCGTGACGCCCGCAGCTACCGCCTACCTGCTGACTAACCGGCTGCCGGTCATGATGGCGCTGGCGGCAGCGTTCGCGGCGCTTTCCGGATTGATCGGGCTGTATCTTTCATATTATCTGGGGATTGCCTCCGGGGCGGCGATTGTGCTGACCGCCACGCTGTTTTTCGGGCTGGTGTTTGCGATCCACAGCCTCAGAAATGCCTGGATCGCGCAGCCGGTTCGCTGACGGCGGCGATTTGACGAGACCCCTCATTCATGGTAAAATGCCCCGCACGTTGGGGATTCGTCTAGTGGTAGGACAGCAGACTCTGGATCTGTATGCCGTGGTTCGAATCCACGATCCCCAGCACGGATGGCGCAGCTAATACTGCGCCATCCCGTCTTAATCTCGCATGGTATAATTTGTGCGAAAATTGATCTTCTGATCGATTTGATACCCAGTTTTGTCCTTCTAAAGAATGTGTTTAAGCGATGAAACCTGAAGCTGAAGACGAGGAGAGACGGCTTGCATGAAGCTGCATGAGTATCAGTCAAAACAAATCTTTGCCAGGTATGGCATCCCGATCCCGAAGGGACGGGTGGCGGCTACCGCAGACGAAGCGAAACAAATCGCAAAAGAGTTGGGTAGCCGCGTTGTAATTAAATCGCAGGTGCTGGTGGGCGGGCGCGGCAAAGCCGGCGGTATCCGGCTGGCTAAAAGCCCCGACGAAGCCGGCGAGTTGGCGGGGCAGATCCTGGCGATGGAAATCAAAGGGCTGCCAGTGCGCAAGGTGCTGGTGGACGAAGCTGCCAACATCGAGACCGAGATCTATCTGGGGATCACCAACGATCGGACCGCCCGCCGTCCGGTGATGATGGCTTCCGCCGCCGGCGGGGTCGAGATTGAAGAAGTGGCGCGCCTGACCCCCGAAAAGATCATCCGCGTCCACGTCGACCCGCTGCTCGGTCTGCGCGACTACCAGGCGCGCGACATTGCCGCCGGGATTGACCTGCCGCGCGAGCACTGGCGGCTTTTCGGTCAGATCGCCCGCGGTCTGTGGCAGGCGTACATGGATTGCGACGCAACCCTGGCGGAGATCAACCCGCTCGTGATCACCTCCGAGAACCAGCTTCTGGCGGTGGATGGCAAGATGCTGATCGACGACAACGCCCAATTCCGCCAGCAGGCGCTCTTCGAGATGCGTGACCTGGATGCCGAAGCGCCATCAGAGATCGAAGCCCGGCGCTACGGTCTCTCATTCATCAAACTGGATGGAAACATCGGCTGCATGGTGAATGGGGCTGGGTTAGCGATGACCAGCATGGACATCATTAAGCTGTTCGGAGGCGCACCGGCAAATTTCCTGGACATCGGTGGCGGCGCCAGCGCGGAAAAAGTGGCTGCAGCGCTGCGCATCATCCTGGCAGACCCGAACGTGAAAGCTGTGCTGTTCAATATCTTCGGGGGGATCACGCGCGGTGACGAAGTGGCGCGCGGCATCCTCACAGCGCTGAAAGAAGTCGACACGCAAGTGCCAATGGTCATTCGCCTGGTGGGGACGCACGCCGAGGAAGGCCGCCAGATCCTGGCGGATGCGCATATGATCACTGCCGAGACGCTGGTCGACGCGGCGCAAAAGGCGGTCGCAGTCGCAATGGACGCGCCGACGGCTTCGGGAGGCTGAACCGATGAGCATTTTGATTAATAAACACACCCGTTTGCTCGTTCAGGGCATCACCGGTAACGAGGGTTTGTTTCATACTGAGCAGATGTTAGCGTTTGGCACGAACGTCGTCGCCGGCGTCACCCCCGGCAAGGGCGGGGAGTGGGTGTTGAACGATAAAATCCCAGTGTTTGATTCGGTCAAAATGGCAGTCGATGCGACCGGCGCTAACACGAGCGTGATCTTCGTGCCAGCTCGCTTCGCCCCGGATGCGATTTATGAAGCTGCCGACGCCGGTCTGGAACTAGTGGTGTGCATCACGGAAGGCATCCCGGTGCAGGATATGATGCGCGTGCGCGAATATCTGGACCAGAGGCTGGTGCGGCTGGTAGGTCCGAACTGCCCGGGTTTGCTAACGCCTGGTGAGAGCAAAGTGGGGATTATCCCGGGCAACATTGCGATTCCGGGAAATGTCGGTGTGGTGTCCCGCTCGGGAACGCTGACCTACGAGGTGCTGTATGCGCTCATGCTGGTCAATATGGGGGTCAGCACCTGCGTCGGCATCGGCGGCGATCCGGTCAATGGGACGAATTTCATCGATTGCCTGCAGATGTTTGAAGAAGATTCGCAGACAGAGAAGATCGTGATGATCGGCGAAATCGGCGGGACCGACGAGGAGCGCGCCGCCGAATACATTCTGGATCGCCTGACCAAACCGGTCGTCAGCTTCATCGCCGGGCAGACCGCCCCGCCCGGCAAACGCATGGGTCACGCCGGCGCGATCATCGAAGGAGGCGCGGGCACTGCCGAGGAAAAAGTCAAGGCGCTGCGCAACGCCGGGGTCGAAGTGGCTCGCCATCCGGAGGAGATCCCTGAACTGCTCAAGTGCTGTTAGGCAAATCCAGGCAGAATTAAAAAAACAAGATAAGGGTTGTTGTGTGGTCATAACCGCACAACAACCCTTTTTATCTCGAGTTTGGCTGATTTAAAAAGGTGAATTACTTCATGTGTGAGTCGATGTAGCTAACCGCCTCACCCACGGTCGTGATTTTCTGTGCGTCTTCGTCGGAAATCTCACCGCCGAATTTATCCTCGAATGCCATGATCAGCTCGACCAGGTCCAATGAGTCCGCTTCAAGGTCTTCGCGAAAACGCGCTTCCGGTGTTACTTTACTCTCATCTACGTTGAGCAGTTCGACGATGACTTCTTTGATCTCGCCATAAGTGTCTGCCATGAAATATCCTCCTTAAGAATATTAATTTCCGACCAGCCCAATTGTAATCTTGGGGGCTGATCTGTCAAGCCTGTTTCAGCCGCCTTTGCCGGTTTTTTTTTTGAGCACCGCTGCTAGAAAGGCAGCGCGACAGCGACCGTTGACAGGGCATAATCCGGCTGGTAAGATAACTTCTCAATAAGGAACACTCATCCATGCCAGAAGTTACGCCGATTGGGGCGCGAAAATCAGATCATATTCGAATCAACCTCGAGGAAGACGTCCGCTCTGGTCTCACAACGGGTTTGGAACGCTATCGCTTTCAGCATCGGGCTTTGCCTGAGCTGGACCTGGAGGCGGTGAACCTGAGCCAGGAGCTCTTCGGGCGAAAGCTCGCCGCGCCAATTTTGATCTCATCCATGACCGGCGGAACGGAAGAGGCGGCTGCGATTAACCGGCGCTTGGCGCAGGCAGCCCAGCAAACCGGCGTCGCAATGGGGGTGGGATCCCAGCGGGCGGCGATAGAACATCCGGAACTTGCGGGAACCTTCCAGGTCCGCCGCGAGGCGCCGGACGTATTGTTGTTTGCCAACCTGGGCGCCGTTCAGCTCAATTATGGCTACGGGGTGGACGAATGCCGCCGGGCAATCGAAATGATCGAAGCCGACGCATTGATCTTGCACTTGAACGCCTTGCAGGAAGCCGTTCAGCCGGAAGGCGATACGCGCTTTGCGGGGCTGACGCAGCGCATCGAACAGGTCTGCCGGGACCTGACGGTGCCGGTCATTGCCAAAGAGGTGGGTTGGGGCTTCTCCGAAGCGGATGTCCGCTTGCTGGCGGACGCCGGCGTCGCAGCGATCGATGTAGCCGGCGCCGGCGGCACCTCCTGGTCGCAGGTGGAGCTGCACCGGGCGAAAACCGACAGCCAGAAACGCCTGGCGGCGGCTTTCGTGAATTGGGGCATCCCGACCAGCGAGGCGATTCTGGAGGTCAGGCGAGCAGCCCCGCAAATGACGGTGATCGCTTCCGGCGGTTTGCGCAGCGGGGTGGACGTTGCCAAGTGCATCGCGCTCGGCGCGCGGCTGGGCGGGATGGCAAGCCCGTTTCTAAAAGCGGCAGCAGTATCTGTGGAAGATACCATCCAGACCATTCAAGAATTGCGCTGGGAAATCCAGGTCTGTATGTTTGTGGCTGGCGCAGGCGACTTGAACTCCCTGCAGCAGCTTACCCTAATTCGAGACTGAAGAAGCAGATCAGCCTAAGAGCTAAAGACCCCATCACAAGTTGTCTCTGGAGTAAGCAATGAGCGCTTTGAAACGAGTGTCTGATCTTATGCTGCCGGTCATTGAGAGGGAGCTTCAGCAGACGATCGCTCAAGCTCACGCGCCACACCTGTTTGAAATGCAGCGAATGCTGGCGTACCACATGGGCTGGGAGGCTGAGGCGGCTGGCGTCGAGGCGCGCGGGAAGCGGATTCGACCGCTGTTGACGTTGCTTTGCACCATGGCGGCGGGTGGAGAGTGGGAGCGGGCGCTTTCAGGGGCGGCGGCGGTCGAGCTGGTGCATAATTTTTCGCTGCTGCACGATGACATCCAGGATGAGAGCCCCACGCGCCGCGGCAGACCCACCGTCTGGACGATCTGGGGGGTGGCTCAGGCAATCAACGCCGGCGATGCGTTGTTCGCGCTGGCGCAACTGACAGTGCTCGATTTAGGCGAGATCGTTTCAAAAGAGGCTGGGCTGGCAGCCAGCCGGGTTCTGCAACAAACCTGCCTGCACCTGACCCAGGGGCAATTTCTGGATCTGTACTATGAGCAGCAGCCGGACCTCGGGGTCAAGGATTACTGGCCCATGGTCGCGGGCAAGACGGCTGCGCTGCTTTCGGCTTCGACCCAAATCGGGGCGATCGCCGCCCAGGCTCCGCCTGCCAGGGTCGACGCCTACCGCCGGTTCGGCGAACTGCTCGGTTTCGCATTTCAAGTTCAGGACGACCTGCTAGGGATTTGGGGGGACGCAGCCTTGACCGGCAAATCGACTGACAGCGACCTAGTATCGGGGAAAAAATCGCTGCCGGTGCTGTTTGGTCTGGAAAAGAAAGGCGAATTCGCAAAGCGCTGGGCGCGAGGCAGAATCGAGCCTGATGAAGTTGAACACCTGGCAATGCTGCTCGAAGCTGAAGGGGGGCGTTCATTTGTGGAACAAGAAGCCGACCAACTCACGCGCCAGGCGTTAGAAGCGCTGGGCGAGGCGCAGCCGCGGGGTGAAGCGAAAAATGCATTGGAAGAACTTGCGCATTATCTGCTAAAACGCAAACTGTAGAAAGCGTCCAGGCGGTTTTACAGGATGTCTCGCAAAGCCGCTATGTGACCATTGCGGCGGTCAGATAAATTCCCGGAAGACCTGGTTCCCCAGCAGACGCCCGGCGCGGGTCAGGCGCAGATGACGGCTCTGAGGGTCTTGGATCCACTCTAAAAGCCCGAGGTTGATGAGCTGTTCGATTTGACGGGCAAATTTATCTTCCAGGGAAAGCTCGAACCGTTGTTCGAACTGCTTCTCTGAGACGCCTTCGCGCGTGAGCCGCAGCCTCATCATCAAAGTTTCTGCAATTTCAGCCGAAAGATCGATCTGAACTAGATTTTGCGTGGCGGGGGAGCGTGGAAAAGGGGGCCTTTTCGGCGCATCCATGCGCAGCGCTTTGATGTAGGCGGCGGGGGAAAGGAGGTTTGCGGTGCGGTATTGATGCGCATAGCCGTGTGCGCCCGCCGCTCCGAAGCCCAGGTAAGGCAAGTTGCGCCAGTATTGTAGATTATGGCGGCAAGCCAGCGCGGGAGATTGCGAAGTCTGGTTTTGATCGGCGGGCAAGGCCCGCGCCCAATTTGAGATCTCATACTGAATACATCCTGCGGCCTCCAGGCGGTCGGTCGCATAATCGTACATATCGGCTGCCAAGTCAGGATCCGGCGACGAAAGCAAACCGTGCGCCGCCCAATGACTGAAAGGCGTGCCGTGTTCCAGGCTCAGCGCATAGAGTGAAAGGTGTTCCGGTTGAAGACCCAGGGCGAGTTCAAGGGTGGTCTGCCAGGTTGCACGCTTTTGTTCCGGCAAGCCATAGATCAGATCCAGATTAAGGTTATCAAAACCTGCCCGGCGCGCCCACAACACACTCTGGATTACATCGGGGTAATCGTGCGTCCGTTCGAGCAGTCTCAACTCGCCCGGGTGAGCCGACTGCACCCCCAAGCTGAGGCGATTGACGCCCGCTTCGCGCAAGCCTGAAAGATAATTCTGAGACAGGGTTTCGGGGTTGGCTTCCAGCGAGACCTCCGTTTCGGAGGTTAACGCGAAGAATTGTTCGATCGTATTCAGTATCTGCCTGACCGCGTTAACGGGCAGCAGCGACGGCGTTCCGCCGCCGAAAAAAACCGTATGAACTGGAAGCGGGTCAGATGCGGCTTGCGCCAGGCTGCGGACCTCGACGCACAGCGCCTCCACATAATCAGGAATCAGCGTTTCGAGACTGGCATAGGTGTTGAAATCACAATACCCACAACGGTGACGGCAAAAGGGGATATGAAGATAGAGGCTATACATCTTTCAGACCGTAACTGTTCATCCGGGCTTCAATAAGATGGGTTTCTACAAGAAAATTTACCCGGCAGCGCAAATATACTATCATAGAGTCAGGTGCATTTTAGGTTAAGAGAGCCTGATTGACGAATTATCAAAGGCTGGTATAATCGCCACGTTCAACCAACATTCTATGAGCCCTGAATCAAAATCAACTCCAACTCGACTCTGTCCAACTTGCGGAACGCGCGTTAGTATCGATGCAGCCCGCTGCCTGGTTTGTGGAACCGATCTTTCGGAGAGCAGCAAGGACCGCGGCGCGTATTCCACGAAGGGTGTGCAGGGCAGCCGGATGCCTGAGATTACGCTCAGCCTCCCGGCAGTGGTGGGGTTGCTGGCGCTTTTCCTGGCAACTGGCGCAATTCTGGTTTATCTGGCTTTGAATGCTACCAGCGCCCCTGCCGCGGAAGCGACCGCCTCGCCAACCGTTACGCTGACCGAGACGCCTACCCTGACCTCCACGCCGGTCACCCCGACCGCCACCTGGACCCCAGAGCCCAGTCCAACACCTCTCGTTTACACTGTTCAGCTTGGAGATAACTGCGGGACCATTGCCTACAGTTTTGGAGTGTCGATCCAGAGCATTGTGCTTTTGAATAACCTGCCGGCGGATTGCAGCACGCTTTATGAAAATCAAAAACTGCTGATCCCGCAGCCAACCCCCACCGCGACTGCCCAACCAACGTCTACGCTGAGCCCGGCAGAGGCAACCGATGCGGCTTGCCAGAAGCTGGATTATACCGTTCAGGAAAACGATACTCTGAGTTCGATTTCTCTAAACTACAACGTACCGGCTGATGCGCTACGCGAATACAACGGACTGGTCAATGACGTGGTCCGGTTTGGTCAGGTGATAACGATCCCGCTTTGCCGCCGCAACGCCACGCCAGGACCGAGCCCAACCCCCACGCTTCCACCGCCGTATCCCGCAGTCAACCTGCTGCTTCCGCCGGATGGATCGCCGTTTGGGTTGAACAACGCGGTGATCGCGCTGCAATGGGCAGCGGTTGGGGCGCTGCGGGAGAATGAAGCGTATGCGGTCAATCTGGAAGATATCACCCAAGAGGAAGGGCGCCGCCTGGTTAATTATGTGAGGGACACCAAGTTTGTCGTACCGGCTTCGTTCTTACCTAACGATGGCGTCCCGCACGTGATCCGCTGGTGGATCGTGCCGGTGCGCCAGATTGGGACCGACAATGATGGGAACCCAATTTGGGACCCGGCGGGCGCGGTTAGCAACCCGCGGGTTTTCACCTGGTTAAGCGCCGGTCTGGCGGCGACGCCAACGCCATAACTTGCCTTCTTGCAGGCTGAACTAATTCTCTCTTTATCTTCCTTAAATAAAAAAGGCGGGTGTTCCCCGCCTTTTACGCTGACATCTTTTACTTCCTTGCGGCTGCTTCCAGCATGGCTGTAGTCAAGGATTTTGGCCGTTCCAGCGGCTGGTTGAGGGCGCGCGCCCAAACCGCGTTGGCAGTCACGCCCAGCGCCCGGCTCACTCCAAAAAGGACGGTGTAGAAGCCGCATCCGCCATGAGCGTCGCAATCCTGTACCCCAAAATGATGCTGTAAAGATCCGCTGATCGCATCGACATTGGGCCAGGGGTTCTTCGCTTTGCCTTGTTCGCGCAAGACATCCGGCACGACGTCGTAGACCATGCTGGCGAGCTTGAAAATTGGATCCTCAGGGAAATAAGCCCGTCCGAATTCAAGCTGTACAGTGAAACGTGGATCGGTTTTGCGCAGAACTGCATGACCATAGCCGGGAATGACCTGTCCCGCATCGAGCGTCTCCCAGGCGAATTTTCTCAACTCGTCTACGCTCGGCACCCTTCCGTGCTGTTCATAAACGTGTAACAGCCAGCTCAGCGATTCCTGGTTGGCGCGCCCATGCAGAGGACCCGCCAGCGCATTCATCCCTCCCGAGACTGCATAGAAAACATCGGAGAGGGTGGAGCCGATCAGATGGGTTGCGTGAGCGCTGGCATTGCCGCTTTCGTGGTCGGAATGGATGATGAAATATAGCCGGCAGAGGTCCGGGTATAAAGGATCGTGAACATCCATCATATGGGCAAAGTTGGCGCTCCAATCCAGGGACTTATCTGGCACGGGCACTTTACCCTCTTTGTGTTTCAAATTATAAATGAACGCCGCGATGATGGGCAGATTGGCGGTCATGGTTAGGCTGTCTTCGAGAGTGGGTCGCCAGTAGTCCTCTTTTTGCAGGACTTCATTGTACATGCGAGTGAACGCCGAGTCGGTCTGCATGGCAAGAATCGCCTGAGAGAACATAGTCATCGCCGGGGCGCTTGAGGGCATCTGGCGCAGGACGTTGAACACATGCTCGGGGACGCGGTAACGGGCGCTCCACTCCTGCTCGACCGCTTGAGCCTGCTCCAGGGTCGGCATTTCCCCAATGAGCAGCAGATAGAATAAACCGCTCACCAGCGGCATTTTTGCCCCTGGCAGGCAGGGCAGGCGGGCGAGCGTCTCGTCAATCGTATAGCCTCTTAAACGAATCCCTTCCACTGGATCGACATACGAGATATCCGTCACCAGACTCTTAATATTGCGCATTCCGCTGTACACCTGACCAATCGTAACCTGGTCAACGACGACGGATTCGGATGATTCGAGTAAATTCTTTACCCGCTCTCTCCAGGCTGGGATCTGGGCAGCTAGTTTTTCTTCTAAGATCATGGGGTATCTCCTTTACACCTTCAGTTTGGCGATATTTTCAGCCACGCCTGCTGCGGATTTCTGCAAGGCAGCCATTTCATCCTGGCTCAACGTATATTCAAAAATCTTTTCGACCCCATTGCGTCCCAACTGGGCAGGAACGCCAAAGAAGATGTCTTTCAAACCATATTCGCCGTTCAAATAAGCGGCGGCAGGGAGGATCATGTGCCGGTCTTTCAGAATCGCATCGACCATCTGAGTAACCGCGGCAGCCGGGGCGTAGTAAGCGCTTCCGGACTTGAGCAGGTTGACGATCTCGCCGCCGCCTTTGCGAGTGCGCTCGACAATCGCAGCCAGGCGGTCTGGCGGCAGGATCTCTTCCAGAGGAATACCTGCCACGTTGGAGGCTCTGGTGAGTGGCACCATCTCATCCCCATGCCCGCCCAGGACGTAACAATGGATATTCTCCACGCTGATGCCCAGTTCAAGCGAGACGAACGCCCGCATCCGGGCGGAATCGAGCACCCCCGCCTGCCCAACGACTCGGTTGGATGGGACCCCAGCAACTTTTTGCGCCAGGTATGCCATTACGTCGAGCGGGTTGGTCAGGATGACAAATATGGCGTTTGGCGAATAGCGGATCGTTTCCTGAGCAGCGTTGCGAACAATATCCGCATTCGCAAACAGTAAATCATCCCGGCTCATCCCGGGTTTACGGGCAAGACCGGCGGTGACGACGATAATGTCTGAATCGGCGGTCGCTTCGTAAGCGTTGCTGCCGACAAGTCGCAGATCCTTTCCAACAATGGGCAGGGCTTCCTGCAGGTCGAGCGCCTTGCCTTGCGGCATGCCTTCGACGATGTCCACCAGGACGATGTCGGCAATTTCTTTATCAGCCAGCCAGTGAGCCGTGGTAGAGCCGGTCATCCCGGCGCCAATGATCGACACTTTGTTGCGCATTTTTTCCCTTTCTTGTGCGTGCAAGATATGAAAACCCCGACGATCGGTCTGCCGGGGTTCTAAATATTACGGATGCTTGAGCGCAGCCTTGTTTGGAGATGTATCTGCTGCCAGATCATCTAAATAATGATTGGCTTGAATGGCTGCCGCCGCGCCCATCCCGGCGGAGGTAACCACCTGGCGGTAGACCGGGTCGGCTGCTTCGCCGGCTGCGAAGACGCCTGGGATATTTGTGTGCATGAGCTTGTCGGTTACGATGTAGCCGGCGGAATCCATTTCTAGCTGCCCGTCGAACAATTCCGTGTTAGGGGTGTGACCGATGAAAATGAAAACGCCATCGGTTTGGAACTCTTGCTCGGCGCCGCTTTGCACATTTTTAATTCGGATGGATTTAACGGCGTCCTTGCCAACGATCTCGGTCAGCACGCTGTCCCAGATGAATTTGATCTTGGGGTTACCAAAGGCGCGTTCTTGCAGAATCGCGCCGGCGCGCAACTCGTCTCTGCGGTGGACGATCGTCACGGTGTTGGCGAAGCGCGTCAGGAAGATCGCTTCTTCGACTGCGCTGTCGCCGCCTCCGACGACAACCACCTCCTTGCCCTTGAAGAACCAGCCATCGCAGGTCGCACAATAGGAAACCCCGCGCCCGGTAAGCTCGCGCTCACCTGGAATTTCAAGATGCCGGGGCGTTGCGCCGGTTGTGACAATGAGCGTGTCTGCGAGATAGGTAGTGTTGTACGTCTCTACTCGGAACGGGCGCTGCGATAGGTTCACACGGGTTGCCGTATCGTACTCCAGAATCGCGCCAAATTTTTCAGCCTGTTTTTGGAACAGCTCAGTCATCTCGGTTCCGCTTACCCCGTCTGGAAAACCAGGATAATTTTCAACGATGTAGGTCAGCGACACCTGCCCGCCATGCTGCATACCGGTGAGCACAACCGGACTTAGTTCTGCTCGGGCGGCGTATAAAGCAGCAGATAAACCAGCCGGACCGGTACCTAGAATCAATACTTTGACGTGTTTCTCTTCATTTTGATTGGGTTGAGAGTGAGTAGGCTCGATGTTTAAATCCATCATTTCTTTAGTATCCTCGCAAATCGATCTATTGTATCAGATGAGGCGTGACCGCTAAACGTTACATGGAAAAGTGTTGGTGGTTCGCCATTTGCTTCAAGCCGTGTGATTTCAGGATTGGATTCTGGGACCCGAATCAATCACCGCACGGGTTACCGAGTTGGTGAAGTGGCTGAAATTCTCCTGGAATTTGGTTACCAACAGGCTGGCTTGACGGTCGTAGGCTTCCGGATCAGCCCAGGTGTTTCGAGGATATAAGATCTCATCGGGAACACCCGGAACATGGTCGGGAACAGCGATTCCGAAGAACGGGTCGATGTGCATTGAAACGTTGTCCAGCCTGCCCTCCAGGGCAGCCCGGATCATGGCGCGGGTGTGTGGAATTCGGACGCGCGAACCCACTCCGTATGCTCCGCCGGTCCAGCCGGTGTTGACTAACCACACCTTCGATTTGTGCTGGGCAAGCTTTTCTCCAAGCAGATTGGCATACACCGATGGGTGGAGCGGCAGGAACGGCGCTCCGAAACAGGTCGAGAAGGTGGTTTGGGGCTCTTGCACACCTGCCTCGGTGCCAGCCAGTTTGGAAGTGTACCCTGAAAGGAAATAATACATCGCCTGGTCGGGGGTCAGGCTGGCGATTGGCGGCATTACCCCGAATGCGTCGGCGGTCAGGAAGAAAAGGTTGATCGGGTGACCGCCGCGGCCGCTCGGCACGATGTTGTCCAGGAAACCGATCGGGTAAGCGGCGCGGGTGTTTTCGGTCAGGCTGTTGTCATTGAAGTTGACGCGGCGAGTGTACTGGTCGATGGTTACGTTCTCCAATACGGCGCCGAAGCGGCGGGTCGCTTTCCAGATCAGCGGCTCATCCTCGGCGCTCAGGTTGATCGTCTTGGCGTAGCAGCCGCCCTCGAAATTGAACACCCCGTCATCCCCCCAACCGTGTTCATCGTCGCCGATCAGAGAGCGCTCGGGGTCGGAAGAAAGGGTGGTTTTTCCGGTTCCTGAGAGGCCGAAAAAGAGGGCTGTATCGCCGCCTTTTCCGATGTTGGCGGAGCAGTGCATCGAGAGGATGCCCTTTTGCGGCAGCAAGTAATTCAAAGTGGTAAAGATCGATTTCTTTATCTCACCCGCATAGCTGGTGCCGCCGATCAAGATCAAACGTTTTTCGAGGTTCAAGATGACAAAGGCTTCGGAGTTGGTGCCGTCCACGTCTGGGTCGGCGTGAAAACTGGGTGCGTGAATAATGGTAAATTCAGGCACATGGTCTGCCAGCTCTCCCGGTGCAACCCGGATAAAAAGGTTGCGCGCAAAAAGGTTATGCCAGGAGGTCTCGGTGATGACCCGGATCGGCAGCCGGTAATCCGGGTGGGCGCAGGCGGTCGTGTCCTGAATAAACACATCCCGTCCCTGGAAATAAGACAGCATCAAGTTGTGCAGACGATTGAAATTTTCGGGGGGGAATTCCTTGTTGATCTTACCCCACCAGATCTGATCGTGATCTTCCTGACAGCACACGACAAACTTATCGTTGGGCGCTCGCCCGGTATGACTGCCGGTGCGCACGATCAAAGCGCCTTCGTGGGCAATGATTCCTTCCCGGCGGGATACAATCCGCTCGATCAGCGCCGGGGTCGTGAGGTTCCAATAGCTCATATTTAAATTCCGAAACCCTTGGCGTTCGACCCCATAGCTGCTCGGCATTCCCATTTTGTTTACAGTCATAATTCGCCTCCTTCGGCAACAACTTTGAAATAAACGGTTTATAAAAAAGACCGTTAAGTAACAAGCTCTTTAAGATTTGCGGGTCATATGATAGACAATATCGGCGGCAGAGACCACTGAAATTGGAAGGTTTTGCTCCGGATATTTTTTTACGACCACCACGCGGTGGATCTGGCGATCTAATAGAATGTTAGCGACTTCTTGAATGGAGGCGTCTTCAGAGACGGTTACAACGTCCGGGTTCATGTACTCGGCAACCGACCGATTTTGCCAGTTTTGATCATCGATCAGGGCGCGCATCAGGTCAGTGCGAGAGATGAGGCCTTGCAAGCTGCCATCTGAACCTACCACGACCAGGGCGCTGATATCCTCTTCAACCATCCGCTGTGCTGCCAATAACAAAGACGCCTGCGGATCGCAGCTCACAACCCCGTATCGCTTGGCTTCCAGCACGGTTTGTTCGATTGCCATTTCAACACCTCATTCCATTTACTGCCGCTCACCCAAAAGGGTGGCTTCCGCCGCGAAATTATAATGCAATCAGAGGGGAATCGCGTCAAAATTGCAGCCCGGCGAAAAAAAGACCTTGGAGAATTAACCCTCAAGGTCTTTTTATTATTGATCCTTTTGAAATGATCAGCGCCGCGGGGGCTTGCGACCGCCGCGGCGGTCATCGCCGCGACCTCCGCTGGGACGGTTCCCTCCGGGGCGCCCGCCGCCGCGCGGCCGGTCGTGCTCTGCCGCCTCTTCGACCGTCCAGCCTTCAAGAACAGCCTGGCGTGAAAGCCGAATTTTACCCTGTTCATCGATGTCGGTGACCATCACGGTGATTTCGTCGCCGAGGCGGACGACGTCCTCGACCTTGTTCACCCGCTGGCTGTCGAGCTGGGAGATGTGGACCAAACCGTCGATGTTGGGCAGGATTTCTACAAATGCCCCGAAATCGGTCACTCTCACAACCTTTCCCGTGTAAATGCGCCCCACCACCGCTGATTCAGTCAACTCTTCGATCCGTTCGCGCGCCATGCGGGCGCTTTCGCCGTCAGAAGTGGCGATGAAAACTGTCCCGTCTTCCGCGATGTCGATTTTAGCGCCGGTGTCTTCCTGAATGCTGCGGATCATTTTTCCACCAGGACCGATGATTGCGCCGATTTTATCGGTCGGGATCTGGATCACGGTGATGCGCGGCGCATGTGGTTTGAGATCCGGCCGCGGGGCTGGGATGACCTTCATCATCTCGTCCAGGATTGCCAGACGGGCTACCCGCGCCTGGTCGAGAGCTTGCCGCATGATCTCCGAAGTGATGCCGCGGATCTTGATATCCATCTGCAGCGCAGTGATGCCTCGATCGGTCCCGGCTACCTTGAAATCCATATCCCCAAGGTGATCTTCCATGCCGAGGATATCCGTCAGCACGCTGAAACGCTCATTTTCTTTGATGAGCCCCATGGCAACCCCGGCAACCGGGGCTTTGATCGGCACACCCGTGTCCATCAGCGCGAGCGTCGACCCGCAAACCGAAGCCATCGACGAGGAGCCATTAGAGGAGAGCACCTCGGATACCAGCCGTAAGGCATAGGGGAAAACCGTTTCCGCGGGGATTACCGGTACCAGGGCGCGTTCGGCGAGCGCGCCGTGACCAATATCGCGGCGGGAAGCGCCGCGCAGCGGGCGCACTTCGCCGGTCGAGAAGGGTGGGAAATTATAATGGTGCATGTAGCGCTTGGTTTCAGCCGGGGTGAGGGTGTCCAATTCCTGGGCTTCGCGCGGTGTACCCAGGGTTGCCAGGGTAAGCACCTGCGTTTCTCCGCGGGTGAACAACCCGGACCCGTGAGCGCGTGGACTGACATCCACCTCGCACCAGATAGGGCGGATTTCGGTCAGGCTGCGACCATCCGGACGCACGCCCTGATCGAGGATGCGCGCCCGCACGACGGTCTTCAGCGCCTCTTCGAACGCGGTCTTTACCTCGGGGATCAAGGTCTCATCCTCGGCTGCCAGTTCGGCGACGAGTTCATCCCGAATTTGATCGATCCCTTCGTAGCGCGCCGCTTTCTCGTATGGCTGGTCGAACAGTTTTTCCAGCGGCGCCTTAGCGCGTTGATAGACCTCAGCCTGGAGGTCCTGGTTTGTCCCGAAGGATTCATAAAAGCGTTTGGGTTTGCCCGCCTCGGCAGCCATGCGCTCCTGCAAATCGATGAGCGGTTGGATCGCGGCATGACCAAATTCAAGCGCTTCGAGCATGCGGGATTCTGAAATCTCACTTGCGCCGCACTCGACCATTAAGATCGCATCCCGCGTGCCAGCCACCCGCAGATCGAGGTCCGAGCGTTCGATTTCGTCGAAGGTAGGGTTGGCGATGAATTCCCCGCCGATCTGGGCGACGCGCACTGCGCCAATCGGTCCGACAAAGGGGATGTCCGAGATCATCAGCGCGGCTGAGGCGGCATTGATCGCCAGGATGTCAATGGGATTGACACCGTCTGCCGAGAACGAGTAGAGGATGACCTGAACATCGTTGCGCATGTCTTTTGGAAAGAGCGGCCGGATCGGGCGATCTGTCAGACGGGCGGTCAGAATGGCTTCCTCGCTTGGTCGTCCTTCGCGCCGAAAGAAAGAGCCTGGAATGCGCCCGCCGGCGTACATGCGCTCTTCATAGTCTACGGTCAGAGGGAAAAAATCGATCCCGGTTCGAATGGTATCGCTCATCGTAGCGGAGGCAAATACCATGGTGTCGCCCACGCGCAGCGTGACCGCCCCGCCAGCCTGAGCGGCAAGACGGCCCGTTTCGAAATGGAAATCTTTGCCGCCGATGGCGGCATGGAACTGTTTACTTTCTGGTTGCATAACGAATATTCTCCTGTTTGTTGCCCACCTGGTCAGGGACTGAAAGCCGCCGACAATGGTTTTTGTCTCCGCCTTTCAATTCCCAACCTTGGGGCATGGGCTTAAAATTAATGAGCAGATGAGGGACCTGCGCCCCATCTACTCGATTGATTGCTCTATTTTCGGCGGATGCTCAGCCGGTCTGTGAGAGCCATGTAACGCTGATAATCTTTCCGGCGGATGTAAGCCAGTAACCTGCGCCGCTGTCCAACCAGCTTCAACAAGCCTCGCCGCGATGATTCGTCTTGGGTGTTGATGCGCAGATGATCCGTCAGTTGCGTGATCCGTTTGGTTAATATCGCGATCTGAACTTCTGGCGATCCTGTATCGTCTTGATGGCGCGCGAATTCCTCAATTAATTGGGTTTTTGTTTCCTTATCCAGTGCCATGACATCTGCACTCCTTTCTAAAATTCGATCGACTAAGCAGGTCTCCATGTCGGCAGCCTGTTATACCGCCGGCAGGTCTAGTCAGGGTGGAGCGATTATACCATAATCAAAACGTTCCACTGCGAATCAACACGTTTCGGCGATCCGGATTGAATAGCAAATGGAAGATTATCGATTTTCAACGGACTGTCTTTCTGCAGCCCGAAGGGTTTGCTGAAGCTCAGGGGGAAATTCGTCCAGCGATTGACGGATCAACCAGGCTGTGTCCTCTGAATCGGGCATGTTCAGCGTCTGCTGCAGGAAGAACCCGGTTTCCTGGGGTGAGCGGCGGGCGAGGGCGACCAACACGTCCAGCAGATCCGGTCTCAGGACGCTCGGAGTTTGGCTGGTGAGCGGCTGAATGAGGCGGAAAAAGACCGGCATATTTTGAAATTCCGGGTTCTCGATCAACGGCAGCAGCGCGCGCAGCCCCAACTGCTTGTAAAAAGGATCTTTCAGCGCCAGCCAATCTTGGATCAGGCGGACGATGGAGCGCGGCTGTTCCTTTTGCAGCCTGACAAACGAATTCTTCATCACCGCGTCGATCAAGAAAAACTCAAGGTTAGGGGCGAGCCAGGCTAGAATGCGTTCCAGTATCTGCGCTGGCGGTTCGGCAGGAATCTGCCCGAGCAGCATCGCTGCCAGAAGGCGCGGTTCGAGGTAAGGCTCCGCCCATAAAGAATCGCATAACGCCAACCCGGCTCGTGGTTCTTCGATCGCCAAAGGGATAAGCTGCTGCAGGATCATGCGCAGAACTGGCGGGCGGACTTTATAGGCTGTAATTATCGGCGGGGGGGCGCCCGATTGACCCGGATGGCGCGCCCGGTCGGCGTAAAAGCCTAGCAGATGATGCAGCGAGCGGATAAAAACTGGCGGATCTGCGAAATGCTCCGCCAGTTCTGCCGCCTGCTGCCGCAGGAGAGCTGGTTGGATGGCAGGCATGGCTAATAGGCTCGGGCGAAGATCACTTTTCGCCTGGCTGGTTTCCCGCACACAATGCAACTCCCTGTTCTATCGGGCTGATCCAGCGGGATGCAGCGGGTGGTCGCCTTCGTCTCGTCTTTCACTTTGGCTTCACACTCGGGGCTTTCGCACCACCAGGCATATGCCCAGCCATGCGTCACTGCTTCTACCAACTCTGGGTAATCGACCGGGTCGTAGGTGTTGGCTTGACGGAATGCCAGGGCGCGAATATGAAGGGAAGTGTGGATATCTTCCAGAATCTGGGCAACCTGCTGCGCCAGGTTTTGCTGCGATGCGAAGGATTTCCCAGCCTTGCCAGGAATATCGCGGCGCGCCAGCGCCACGCTGTCTTTTGCAACGTCTTTGGGTCCAATCTCGATTCTCAGCGGCACGCCGCGCATTTCCCAGTCGTTGAATTTGAAACCGGGCGTGACTTCGGGGCGATCATCCACTTTGATCCGAAAGCCCGCCAGCTCTGCGCGCACCCGTTCGACGCTTTCCATCACCAGGGATTTTTCCTGATCCGATTTGTAAATCGGGATGACGACGACCTGGATCGGCGCCAGGCGCGGCGGCAGGACCAAGCCCTGATCGTCGCCGTGGGTCATGATCACCGCGCCGATGAAACGGGTCGAAAGTCCCCAGGAGGTGGTCCAGGCGTATTGCATCTCATTGTTCCAGTCGAGAAACTGGATGTCGAAGGCTTTGGCGAAATTCTGACCCAGGAAATGCGAGGTGCCGGATTGGAGGGCGCGCGTGTCGCCCATCATCGCTTCGATGGTGTAAGAGCGCACCGCCCCGGCGAATTTTTCTTTGTCGCTCTTTAAGCCGGAAACCACAGGCACTGCGGCTTCATTAATCGCAAAATCAGCGTAGACGTCCAGCATCCGGCGCGTCTCCGCTTCGGCTTCCTCGGAGGTAGCATGGGCGGTATGGCCCTCCTGCCAGTAAAATTCGAGCGTGCGCAGAAAAAGCCGGGTGCGCAACTCCCAGCGCACGACGTTGCCCCACTGATTGATCAGGACGGGGAGGTCGCGATAGGATTTGATCCACTTGGAATACATGTGCCCGATGATGGTCTCGGAAGTGGGACGGATGATGAGCGGCTCTTCCAGCGTCTCGCCCCCGCCGATGGTCACCACTGCCAGTTCGGGAGAAAAACCCTCGACGTGCTCTTTCTCCTTCTCTAAAAACGATTTTGGGATCAGCAAAGGGAAGGCGGCGTTCACATGCCCGGTAGCTTTGAAACGCCGGTCAAGCGCGCCCTGGATGTTTTCCCAGAGCGCCCAACCGTAGGGGCGCACGACCATGCATCCGCGCACCGGCGCGTAATCCGCCAGTTCGGCGCGCTGGACGATCTGGTTGTACCACTCAGAGAAGTTCTCGCGGCGGGTGGGTAGTTTATCGGTGGAGGTCATCAAATTCCTTCGTTTGCAGGGATAGCGCAGGTATTTTACTCTGATTTGACTGGGTTGCGCGCCGTGAGGAGAAAATCACGGCTCCGCCCAGGATCAGAAATCAGCGCCAGGTAGACAAAATATGCAGCGCCTGTTCAGGGTTGTCGGCAAAGCTCAGCCAGGTGCGCTGGTTTTCAGGAACGAAATTATTGAACGCTTGAAAGAACATATCGATTACATCTTGCCAGCCGGCGCCAACCAGGATTAACGGTCGGGGAGTGATTGCATCGGTCAACAAAAGATTCCAGGTCAGGGCAATTTCAGCCAACGTGCCCGGTCCACCCGGCAGGGCGATGGCTGCGTCACAGCCGTCGATCAAGGCAAACAGGCGTTCTCGCAAGGTCTCGAAACGCCGCTCCTCACTGATCCACTGATTGGGTCCACCGGAACGCCAGTTTTCGATCTGGTTGCAGGTCACGCCGATGACGTGCGCTCCGGCTTCGGCGGCGCCTTTCGAGACGGCTTCCATTGAACCGATGTACCCTCCGGTGAGAACCGCATGTCCTGCTTTTCCGAGCAGGAAACCCAGGTGCTCGGCTTGTTGGTAGCCGGTTGAATCGGGGTGGGAACCTCCAAATACGACAACGTTCATACCTGATCTTGCCTCCAATTCCTGCCGTAGTTTTTTTCGAGCTTCTCAAGGACGGCTTTTTCCAGGTCTATGCCGGTTATGCTGGCAATCTGGAGCAAATACAACATCACGTCGGCTAACTCATCCGATAACCCTTGCAAATCATCCAGCCGGTCGCTCCATTGAAAATGCTCCAATACCTCATTCGCCTCCAGGCTCAATGAGATGGCTAGGTTGCGCGGGGTTTGAGGGCGCGGGCTTTCTGGATCGTACCACCCCTGGGCGGTTACGAAATCATGCATAGCCTGGGTCAATTCCTGAATATCCATGCGGTCGATTATATGGGGCAGGTCGAGATTCGTCAATTATGCCATAAAGACGAGCATCCAATATCCTTTATAATTGTTGTGATGCAGATCATTTTGACCCACGAACAGACGGATTTCGATGCGCTGGCATCCCTGCTTGGGGCATACCTGTTGTATGAGCATGCCCTCCCGGTCTTGCCGCGCCGGATGAACCGCAACGTGCGCGCTTTTCTGGCTCTTTATGGCGCCGAACTGCCGTTTGTTGACCCGCGCGATCTTCCCAATCAGGAGATTGAGAAGCTGATCTTAGTCGATACGCAGTCCCCGGTAACCCTGAAAGGCATGACGGCAGCAACTCAGATTGAAGTCATCGATCATCACCCGGTGCGCGACAGCCTGCCGGAAAGCTGGGTTGTCACCACCCAGGACGTTGGCGCGACCACGACGATCCTGATCGATGCGTTGCTCGAGCGTAATGGTACACTGAACCCGATCTATGCAACCTTGATGCTTCTGGGGATTTACGAAGATACCGGTTCGCTGACGTATTCACGCACCACGCCGCGCGACTTGCGCGCCGCCGCGCTGCTGATCGAGCAAGGGGCGAGCCTGACAATCGTCAGCGATTTCATCAACCAGCCGCTCTCACAAGCGCAGCAGGCGCTTTACGACCGCCTGCGATCCTCAGCCGAGCATTATCACATTCACGGTTTTACGGTCATTGTGGCAACCGGTCATGCTCAGGATATGGAAGAAGAGTTGTCTTCGGTTGCCCACAAATTGCGCGATTTGCTCGACCCCGATGCCATATTCGTGCTGGTCACGACGCGCGGCGGTGTGCAGATCATCGCGCGTTCGACAACGGACAACATCGATGTGGCGGCGCTGATCAGCACCTTTGGCGGAGGCGGACACGAGCGCGCCGCGGCAGGGTTGATTCGCGGGCAGGAACTGTCTGAAGTGCGTGACGAACTCGTGCGCCGTTTGCCGGAATTTGTTCAGCCGGCGATCACAGTAGCCCAAATCATGTCGAGCGGGCCGCAGGTGCTTGGGACCCACACCACCGTTCAAGAAGCCGCGCAGCGCATGCGCCGTTATGGCTATGAAGGTTATCCCGTGGTGGAAGAAGGCAAAGTGGTTGGGCTGCTCACCCGCCGGGCAGTCGACCGGGCGATTGCACATCGCTTGGATTATTCGGTGGGTCAGTTGATGGAGAAAGGGAATTATTCCGTCCAACCTGACGATTCAATCGACCAGCTGCAACGGCTTGTCACCGAAACCGGCTGGGGTCAGATCCCCGTGGTTGACGCCGAAAGCGGAGAAGTGATCGGAATCGTCACCCGCACGGACTTGTTGAAAAACCTTGCGCCGGGACCCAAGCCCTCGGGTGTATTGAACCTGGCAAACCGGTTGGAATCGGTGTTACCCCATGAGCGGCTGGCTTTGTTGAAGAAAATTGCCGGGGTTGCACACGAACACCATGCGGCGCTATACATCGTTGGTGGATTCCTGCGTGATCTGCTGCTCGAGCGCCCCAGTCTGGATTTTGACCTGGTTGTAGAAGGCGATGCCATTCAACTGGCGCGCTCCCTGGCAAAGCGCTATGGCGGGCGGGTCACCGGGCATGCCCGTTTTGGAACCGCGAAATGGCACCTTGGCGAGCCAGGCGAACGGAAACCGTCTGCGGTAATCAGCGTTGAAGGATTGCCGTTCGTGGATTTGGTCTCTGCCCGGACGGAGTTTTACACCCACCCTACGGCTCTGCCCACGGTTGAGCGCGGCAGCATCAAGCTGGATCTGCACCGCCGAGATTTCACGATTAACACCCTGGCAATGCGTCTGGACGGGCGTCATTACGGCGACCTGCACGATTATTGGGGCGGTTTGAATGACCTGCGGACCGGGCTGGTGCGCGTGCTGCATTCGCTTTCATTTGTGGACGATCCAACCCGCATACTGAGGGCGGTGCGGTTCGAGCAGCGCTTTGCCTTTCGGATCGAAGAAAGGACTATGGAGCTGCTGCTGGAAGCCCGACCGTTGATTGAGCGGCTCTCCGGCGACCGGGTTCGCCATGAACTGAATTACATTCTTGAATCCTCGTTTGCGCCCCAAATTCTCAGCCGGTTGGCGAGCCTGGGATTGGTTCAAGCGATCCATCCGGCATTGAACTGGGAGGATTGGCACTACAACCAAATCGAAGCCTTGCAGAATATCGATCCGGGCGCAGAATGGGACCTGCCATATAGCGGCAAGCCGCTGCGGCGCGATCTGAGCTACGTTCTTTGGATGATCCAGCTCAGCCCGCAGGAAGTGGAAGGGGTGATCCGCCGTTTGAAGCTTCCAACCCCGCTCATGGAATCCGTTCATTCCGCCTGCCAGTTGTGGCAGGAACGCGCTGCGCTTAAAAACTCCCCCCCCAGCCAGGTCGTGCGAAAGCTAGAGAGCAAGCCGATGCTTGCCTGTTACGCCCTTTATTTAGCCGCCTGGGACCCCGAACTGCGCAAGGCGCTGCTTGCTTACGTACAGAATTGGCGCAAAATCGAACCGGCGATTGACGGTCATTACCTCAAAGCCATCGGCATACCGCCAGGACCGGTCTATCGAGTTTTGCTCGGCAAATTGCGCGAGGCTTGGCTGGATGGAAAAATCAAAAACGCCGAAGAGGAAAAAGTCTGTCTCGCAGCCCTGCTCGAAGGGCATTCAACCGCCAGCGAGACGCCGAAACCCCGCCTGGAGTGAATGGCTTGGATACGCCGGAATGGGTTTCGCAAATTCAAATTCGCAACGCGGAAGAACGTGACCTTCCAGCGCTCGAATGGGAGGGTGAGTTCATCCATTATCGGAGGCTTTACAGTCAGATTTTTCAAACCACGCGCGAAGGACGGGCGCTGATTTGGATCGCCGAATGGGGTGAGGTTGGCTTGATCGGGCAGGTCTTTGTCCAGCTTGCCAGCGAGCGCTTTGATCTTGCAGATGGAAATAAACTGGCATATATTTACGGTTTCAGAGTTAAATCCGCATATCGAAACGTTGGAGTTGGCTCAAAGATATTGGGTTTTATCGAGGACGATTTATTCCGGCGGCTTTATGAACGGGCAACGTTGAATGTTGCCCAGACAAACAGATTAGCGCTGCAGTTCTACCTTCGGCATGGATATAAAATCATTGGAACTGAACCGGGGCAGTGGGCATACATCGATCATCTGGGGGTGCGCCGCGAGGTCAATGAACCTGCCTGGCGCATGGAGAAATTGCTGCTGGGGTAGTACGTTAATACAAGGTTAGACTGAATTCCAGACCAGCAATCCGCTTGCATTGCGAATATATTTATGCTAAAATTCAACTGGTTCTCGGAAGTGGCTACGATACCGGCATTGATGAAAAGTGGGCGATCCCCACTTTTCTGCATGTAGCACAAGTTGCATGTACCAGGTGGAGATGTTTGAAAAATGAAGAACGAGTTCGCTTTAGCTTTTAATGAAGTGCTTGAAGAAAAAGGCTTGCCAAAAGAAATTGTGGTCGAGGCGCTTCAAGCGGCATTGGCATCTGCTTACCGCAGGCATGTCAACGCTTCGAATGCCCAACGCGTCGACGCAGTCATCGACCCGGAAACCGGTCGGATGACGATCTTCGCGGAGAAAGAGATCGTTGAAGACGTTGAAGATGAGCGGACGGAGGTTTCGCTTACGGATGCCCGCCAGGTCGACGAGAATGCCGTCCTGGGCGATATGCTGGTGGTTGAGACCACGCCCAATAACTTTGGCAGAGTGGCAGCCCAAACCGCCCGGCAGGTTATTCAGCAGCGCATTCGGGAAGCGGAGCGCGAGGCGCAATTCAATTATTTTAGTAAACAAATCGGTGAAATCGTAAGCGGAGTCGTTCAGGCGGTGAATTCCCAGGCGGTGACCCTGGGACTGGAGATGAAGGCAGAAGGTCAGATGCCCCGCGCCCAGCAAATCCTGGGCGAGCGATTTCGGGTGCACGACCGCGTGCGGGCTTTGCTGTTAGAGGTGGTGGTCACGCCGCGCGGCCCGCAAATCATTCTTTCACGGGCTCACCGGAATTTTTTGCGGCGGTTGTTAGAGAACGAAGTTCCGGAAATCTATCACGGGTTGGTTGAAATTCGCTCGATTGCCCGCGAGCCAGGGCAGCGCTCTAAGGTGGCTGTGGCAGCGCTGCAATCGGGAGTTGATCCGGTGGGCGCCTGTGTGGGCATCCGCGGGGTGCGCATCCAGGCGATCGTGCGCGAGCTCAACGACGAAAAGATCGATGTCATTGAGTGGAGTTCAGATCCAGCAGTCTACATCGCCAAAGCATTGAGCCCGGCGCGGGTCTCAGGCGTCTATCTAAACGAACACGCTAAGGGAGTAAAGACGGCAACTGTTGTAGTTCCTGAGGATCAGCTCAGCCTGGCAATCGGGCGGGATGGGCAGAATGCGCGTTTAGGCGCAAAGCTGACTGCCTGGAAGATCGATATCAAAAGCCTGCCAGAAGCGGCTTCGGATGCGCTTAACAAGCTGCAAAACGACCCCGACTACGCCAGCATTGCCGTCAGCGAAGAGAGCGGCGCTCCGCAGGTGGAAGCTATCCTGGCTAAGAAGTCTGAGGGTCGCCCGGTGACGCCTGAAGAATACCATCTCCTTATCCAGTTTGTAGACCGGGTGGAGCGTGGATTAATTCGCCAGCGCGAAAGCGAATTGCAAGCGGAAAAAGAGGAAGAACTCAAGGCGCGGGCAAACATCCAAGACGAAGCTTTCAAGATTGCGCTGGAAGATTTCGATATTTCCGACCGCGTCTATGCGGTGATTAGTGAGACCGGTTTGCAGACCGTTGGTGATCTGATGCTCCAAATGGCGCTCGATGAGGATTCGATCTGGAAACTGAGCGGCATGGGTCCCAAAGCCATGCAGGAATTGAAAGCGGCGCTTGAGAAGGTTCAGGAAGAGTTACGCAGTGCAGAAGAAGCTGCGGCTGCGGAGGAAGCTGAACCCTCCGCCGAAACGGCGCCGACTGAGGAAGCGGAAATTGCGCCTCTCGAAATCGAGCAGGCGCCTGTTGCAGGTGATTTAGTCGAAGCAGAAGCCGCGCAGCCTGTCGAGCTTGAATTGCCAGAGCCGCTGGAAGCCGCGGTCCCCGAAATGGAAGCAGAATTAGTTGCGGAAGTCGAACCTGCCAGCGGGGAACAAGAGCCCGAGGAGGAACCGAGCTCGCTGGACGATATCTTTGCTCTACGACCGGAGATTCTGGAATATTCTCTTGCGGATGAAGATACTGAACAGGAAGAAGAAGGCGCTGCGGACACCAAAAAGAAGAAGGGCAAGAAAAAGAAAAAATTCGTGGAAGTCGAGTACGATCCCGATCAAGATGTGCTTCTAATGAAGAAGAAGCACAAGCGCGGCGAACCGGGTTGGGAAGAAGGGTGGTAGTTTCTGAATTATCCGGTTTGGTGAGCGTGTGGCAAAGAAGAAACCTGGACCAAGGCGCAAACATATCCCATTGCGCACCTGTGTTGGCTGCCGTAAGGTGCTCGCCAAGCGTTCGCTCACGCGGGTGGTTCGGACGGCTGAGGGTCTAAAGATCGATCCGAGTGGTAAGATGGCTGGCAGGGGCGCTTACTTGCACAACCTGCGCTCTTGTTGGACAAGCGGCATAAAAGGTGGTTTAGCTCATGCGTTGAAAATGGAGCTGACCGAAAAAGATTTAGACATCTTGAAGAGTTATATGGAGACACTACCCGAAATTGATCCATATGCTGAGGACCAGGTCAATAATGGGTAAAAACAGCGAGGCAGGAAACCTGTCTTATCAGGAAACCCGCCAGATGTTGTTGAAAAATGAAAATTTATCTAAAGGCTTGCTGACAGACTATTCCTGTCTGTCAGCAACCGAGTTACTCCGGACCAAGATGAACGTGTAGCAACCTGCGCGCTGCTCAGATCGCTCATCAAGGCACGGAATTGTAAGTTATGAAATAGGAGGTGCCATATGAGTGATATTGAGCGTCACCCGAAAACGATCGAATTACCCCCAACAATCACCGTTAGAGAACTGGCAAATTCGATTCAATCAAGCCCCATCGAGGTCATCAAGAGTTTGATGTCGAATGGGGTTATGGCGAACATCAACCAACAAATCGATTTTGACACTGCCGCAATAATCGCCGCAGAGATGGGTTACGAAGCCACGCTGGAAACGCTGGAAGATGAGGAAGAAGAACGGGGCGAAATCCCATTATGGCGGCGGATGATCGCCGGCGAGGATCAAGCCGCTCTGACCCAGCGCCCGCCAGTCGTCACCATCCTGGGGCACGTGGATCACGGCAAAACGACTTTATTGGATGCCATACGCCACACCGATGTGGCTGCCGGCGAGGCAGGCGGAATTACCCAACATATCGGCGCATATCAGGTGGAGTTTAACGGCAGGACAATCACATTTCTGGACACGCCGGGTCACTCTGCGTTTACGGCAATGCGCGCGCGCGGCGCACAGGGTGCTGACATTGTGATCCTGGTCGTCGCCGCGGATGACGGGGTAATGCCGCAAACCCGGGAAGCAATCGCACACGCCAAAGCCGCGCGCGTCCCGATCATTGTGGCGTTGAATAAAACCGACCGACCCAATGCGGATCAAGAACGAGTTAAGCAGCAATTGGCGGAAAACGGTCTGGTCCCCGATGATTGGGATGGCGATACGATCGTTGTGCCAATTTCTGCCAAGAAGCAGCAAGGCATCGAAGATTTACTGGAAGCAATCCTACTGGTGGCAGAGAATATGGATATTCAAGCCAATCCAAAAGGAAAAGTGATCGGCACCGTGATCGAAGCCGAACTGGACAAATCGAAAGGCGTCCTGGCTTCGCTTTTGGTTCAAAACGGAACCCTGAAAGTGGGCGACGAGGTAGTCGCCGGTATAGCTTTCGGTCGTTTGCGGGCGATGTTCGATCATTATGGGCGCAAGATTAGCAAAGCCGGGCCCTCAACGCCTGTCTCCGTGATGGGTCTCAGCGAGGTGCCTCCGGCAGGTGAATTGTTTTATGTCGTTGATTCGGAGCGAGAAGCGCGCGACATCGTCAACGAACGGCACCAGGCAATGGACAAAGCCAGCGCTTCACCCAAGAGCGCCGTCACTTTGGAACAGCTCTTCGACCGTTTTCAGGCTGGCGAAGTTCGCGAACTGCGCATGATCATCAAGGCAGATGTTCAGGGTTCGCTTGAACCGATTGTTTCCAGCTTAAATGACTTGAGCAGCGGCGATATCAATATCAACATCCTGCACGCCGAAACCGGAAACATCACCGAGAGCGATGTGATGCTGGCTGCCGCCTCAAAAGCGGTGGTGATCGGTTTCAACGTTTCGGCGGATGCAGCCGCGCGCCGGCTGGCGGAAGCGGAAGGGATTTCGATCCGTAACTACGAAATTATCTACCGGCTCACCGAGGATGTCGAAAAAGCGCTGAAGGGCATGCTTCCTCCTGAAGAGAAGGAAAATACGCTTGGTCACGCCGAGGTCAGAGCGGTGTTTCGCATTTCGAAGCTGGGTAATATCGCGGGCTGCAAAGTCGTCGATGGAGAAATCCGCCGTAATGCCCGCATCCGCGTTTTCCGTCAGGGCAAGGTTATTCATGAGGGACCAATCTCATCTTTGAAGCATTTGCAGGAGGACGTGCGCGAAGTCCGGACGGGCTTTGAATGCGGCATCGGAATTAAAAACTTTGATGGGATCGAAGTTGGCGATAAACTGGAATGCTATACTATCGAAAAAGCGGCGGTAGAAGAGTCGGTGTTCTAGGCTGCGAAACGAGGTGCATTGTGGTTTCAAAACTGCGTTTGGAGCGGATTGCTGAGCGTATACGCGAAGACCTGGCTGAGATACTACATCAGGAGGCTTTAGACCCGCGGCTGGATGGTTTGCTGATTACCGGTGTAAAAGTTGATCGAGAATTGGCATATGCCGACATCCATGTGTCAATTCTGGAAGGTGAAGAGCGATCGAAAGAGGTCCTGGACGGCTTGAAGCACGCTTCAGGATATTTGCGCTCAAGCCTGGCGCAGCGGATCGAACTGCACACTTTTCCGCGGCTGCGCTTTTATTGGGATTCGACGGCGGAAAAAGCCGCGCGCATCGAAGAGATTATCGCTTCACTGCACTCGGAAGAAAGCCAGACCGACATCCCGGCTGGAACCACACCGGACACCCCGGAGGATAAGGATACCTCTAGAATCGAAAATGCAGAGTAAATATCCCAATCGGAAAGCTGTTGAGAAGATCCAACAGTCAAATCGAATATTGCTGGTTACGCACATCAAACCGGATGGGGATGCCGTTGGCTCTTTGCTCGGGTTGGGTCTGGCGCTTCAAGAGAGCGGGCGTCAGGTCCAAATGGTAATTGAGGACGGTATCCCTCTCAGCTTGCGGCGCCTGACGGGGAGCGATCAGATTCGAAAGAAAGCCGAAGGCGAGTTTGATCTTGTGATTGTCGTGGATTGTTCGGACTTGGGTCGCGTTGGCAAAGCTTTGGATGGCAAGCCTGCTCCGGATATCAATATCGATCATCACATCACAAATGAAGAGTTTGCCGAGTTAAACCTGGTGGACGCGCATGCGGTTGCCACTGCAGAGATCATTTACGCTCTGTTGAACGATTTAGAATTGAGCCTAACCCCGCCCGTTGCTGCGGCGCTGCTGACTGGCTTGATTACCGATACGCTGGGCTTCAGGACCTCGAACGTACGCCCCGAGACCTTTTATCTGGTAGCGCGGCTGATGGAAACAAGCGTGGACTTACCAGAACTTTACCGGCGCGCGCTGGTGAGCCGGTCTTTCGAAGCGGTAAAATTCTGGAGTTTTGGGCTGGCGAAACTCGAACAAGCGGATCGCCTGGTCTGGACCAGCCTGACAATGAACGACCGGCGGGCAGCCAACTATCCGGGCCGCGATGATGCGGATTTAATTAATGTGCTATCATCCATTGATGAGATGGATGTTTCGATGATCTTTGTCGAACAGCCAAATGGAAATATTAAAGTGAGCTGGCGAGCCCAACCGGGTTTTGATGTAGCGGTGGTGGCGAAAGAATTTGGCGGCGGTGGTCATGCCGCGGCTGCTGGAGCGGAAATCCCGGGCGCGATGCAGGAAGTGCAAGACAAAGCGCTCGAACGGACTCGACTGGCTTTAACGGGAGGACGTCATGTTTAATAATGATCCTTTACAAGACCCAAAAAACAAGCGAGAAGATCGCGAGAATATCAAGAATGTGGTTTCTGGCGTTCTGGTTGTGGACAAACCAATCGGTCTCACATCGCACGATGTGGTTCAGATTATTCGGCGCGGCACGGGCATCCGGCGGGCGGGTCACACCGGCACGTTGGATCCGCGCGCCTCGGGTGTGCTGGTCATTTTGATTGGTCCGGCGGTGCGGTTGAGCGAATATGTCTCAGCCTCGGATAAACGCTATCAGGCGACGATCCGGCTGGGGAGTTCGACCGATACTTATGACGCTGAAGGCAGCATCACTGATTCAGCCTCGATTGAGGATATTACTGAGGAGCGGTTCAACGAGGTGCTGCAACAGTTTGTCGGTGAGATCGAGCAAATCCCGCCCCCATATTCCGCAGTGAAAGTTCAGGGGCGCAAAGCGTACGACATGGCACGCGACGGCGAGGAATTCGAGCTCGAGCCGCGCATGATCAACGTCTACAGCCTGGAAGTGCTGGAATGGGCGCCGCCGGAAGTGGTCATCGATGTCTATTGCTCCTCTGGCACTTACGTGCGCTCGCTGGCAAACGACATGGGCAAAGCGCTGGGGACCGGCGCTCACCTGGTGGGGCTCAGGCGGACGAAAAGCGGGCGTTTCACTTTGCGCGATGCCGTGCCGCTCCGGAGGCTGCAAGAGGCTTTCGAAGCCGGAGACTGGTACCGCCAACTCATCCCCGCCGCGGAAGCCCTGACCGACTGGCCCATGATCGAACTGGATGCAGATCAGGTCGAGTTGATCCGCCACGGTCACCGAATTGCGGCTGGACCCGACCAGAAAGGGCTGGCGCGCGGTGTCAGCCAGCAAGGGGATCTGGTGGCGCTGCTGGAAATCGATCCTGAAACGCAGGAATGGCAGCCGCGCAAAGTATTCTTCCAATCTTAACGGTCTTCGATCAAGAAGCGCTACGGATTTGGTTCCTGGCTTGATCTTCTCTGGGCGGAACGGGATTTCAAGGGACAGCAAACGATGCAGCATCTATGGTCGATCGATGGGCTAGGTCTGAGCGGATCGTGGTTGACAATCGGGTCATTCGATGGCGTTCACCTTGGACACCAGAAGATTGTGAACCAGATCGTCCACGGCGCGCGTGAAGATCACGTCCCCTCGGTTGTGCTAACCTTTTATCCCCATCCGGGCGTCGTGCTTGGCAAACGATCCGGCGCTTTTTATCTCACTACGCCGGAGGAGAAGGCTCAGCTATTGGCTGAAATGGGTCTGGATTACATGATCAGCCATCCTTTCAATCGGCAATTGGCGCAGCTATCGGCGCGGGATTTCGTAAGCTATTTGCATCAAAGGCTGGGCTTCAAGCGCCTGTGCATCGGGAGTGATTTTGCGCTGGGTCACAACCGTGAGGGCGATCTTCCCCGGTTGGAACAGCTTGGCAGGCAGTTTGGTTACCGCGTCCAGGCGCTGCAGCCGGTGACCTTGGACGGGCGGGTTGTCTCTTCAAGCTGGGTGCGCCAGGCGCTGAGCGAAGGAGATGTCAGTACCGTCCAAAGGTTGCTGAGCCGACCATACCAGATATCCGGCGAGGTGGTGCATGGGGATGGGCGGGGCAAAACGCTTGGCATCCCAACTGCCAATCTTGAAGTATGGCGGGAGCGCGCACTGCTAAAACCAGGGGTGTATGCCGGCTGGGCAGCCGTGGATGGCAGCGCGCATCCGGCTGTTTCCAACATTGGATACCGACCCACTTTTGACCAACAAGAGGAGTATCCCCACGTTGAAGCTCACATAATCGATTTCGACCAGGACCTGTATCGTAAGCAGGTATCACTTTCATTCTTATTCCGTCTGCGGGACGAACAGCGCTTCGAGAACATCGAGGGATTGGTCCAGCAGGTTCATCAGGATATAGAAAAAGCCAGATCGTTATTAGAGGTGAGCCGACATGAGACAATATCTGGAATTGCTCGACCATCTTCTTGAATCGGGGGACGCCAAGGATGATCGCACCGGGACGGGTACGCTCTCGGTTTTTGGATACCAGATGCGCTTTAATCTTGCGGATGGTTTTCCCATCCTCACGACGAAGAAGCTGCACCTGCGTTCGATCATTTATGAGCTTCTGTGGTTTTTGAAGGGTGAAACGAACATCGCCTACCTCACCGAGCATGGGGTGCGCATCTGGGACGAATGGGCGGATGAGGATGGGAATCTGGGCCCAGTATATGGCAGCCAGTGGCGCAACTGGCAGACCAACGACGGTCGCTCTATCGATCAAATCACCTGGGTGGTGGAACAAATCAAGAAAAACCCGACCTCGCGCCGGCTGATTGTGAGCGCCTGGAACCCGGCTGAAATCAATCGGATGGCGCTGCCGCCCTGCCACACTTTGTTCCAATTCTATGTGTCGCGCGGTCGCCTCTCGTGCCAGCTATATCAACGTTCAGCCGATGTCTTCCTGGGCGTCCCGTTTAACATCGCCTCGTATTCGCTCCTGGCGATGATGGTAGCGCAGGTGTGCGACCTGCAGCCGGGAGATTTTGTGCATACGTTTGGAGACGTTCACCTGTACTGTAACCATATTGAACAAGCCAAGCTGCAGCTTACGCGTTCACCGTTTCCGCTCCCGCAAATGAAAATCAACCCTCAAGTCAAGTCGATCTTTGACTTTAGTTTCGAGGACTTCGAACTGGTGGATTACCAGGCTCACCCGCACATCAAGGCGGAGGTCTCGGTGTGATTATCTCGCTGGTCGCAGCGGTGGATCTTCGGAATGGGATTGGGAAAGAAGGTCGCCTCCCCTGGCATTTGCGCGCAGACCTAAAGCTGTTCAAAGCGATCACCAGCGGGCACCATATGCTGATGGGGCGTAAAACGTACGAATCGATCGGGCGAAGCCTGCCAGGCAGGACGACAATTGTGCTGACCCGCAATGAGGATTTTTCCGCCCCGGGTATCCTGCGAGCAACCAGCCTCAACGCCGCGATTGAACTGGCAGAGGCGCGTGGTGAAGTCGAACTCATGGTGGTTGGCGGCGGGCAGGTTTTTGCGGGAGTCCTTCCGCAGGCAGATCAAATCTATCTGACGCGCGTGCAAGTGGACGCAGGCTGCGATGTGTTCTTTCCGGATATGGATTGGAACGGTTGGGTTGAGTTGGAGCGCAGCCATCATCCCCAAAATCCAGAAAATGACTACGCCTTTGATTTTTCCCGATTGGTGCGGATTGATGCAGGTAAAAATGTGGAAAGCCGCCCTTGACAGATTTGGAGCTTGGCTTATAATCCACCCAATCTGATCCAAAAAATTGATCTCTAAAAAACTACGAAGAGGGCGAGTAAGCATCGCACCGGCGGTACAGAGAGCGGCAGCAGGTGAAAAGCCGCCCGCACGGAGATGCGGAATGGACCTTGGAGTTGCAGGGTGAAAGACCGCTAAAGTCGAGTAGCCTGCGCCGGAGTTGCCACCGTTATCAGGGCAAAGGGTATGTTAGTACCCGAAACGAGTGAGGCTGGTCTCCAACAAAATCCCTGTCGCATCACCGGCAGGTTTTTTCATTAAGGTGGAGCGAGCCTAACCGGGGTGGCACCACGGGCGTGGATTGAAAAAATCCCAGAGCGTTCGTCCCCAATTGGGACGAGCGTTTTTTATTACCCGCTGCCGGTCAGAACGGCTCGTCCGCTGAGACAAGCAAGTGAGTTCGTCGATCAAAATCAAAGTTCGGAGGAAAACATGAACACTCAATCATCCAATCAAACCCGTTTTATTCTCGGTGAAGCCGATCTGCCGAAGTTCTGGTACAACATCAACGCGGACAGCCCAGTCCCGCCGGCGCCGGTGCTTCACCCCCAAACGTTGGAGCCGGTCACCCCGGACTTCCTATCTGTGCTCTTCCCGATGGATCTGATCCTTCAAGAGATCAGCACAGAGCGTTATATCGAGATCCCCGAAGAAGTGCGCGAGATTTACCGACTGTACCGCCCCACGCCGTTGTTGCGCGCCCGCCGGCTCGAGAAAGCGCTGGACACCCCGGCGCACATCTACTTCAAGCACGAAGGGGTATCCCCAGCCGGCAGCCACAAACCCAATACAGCGATTGCCCAGGCGTATTACAACAAGCTCGCAGGAACAAAGGCGTTGACAACCGAAACCGGCGCGGGACAATGGGGATCCGCTCTGGCTTTAGCCTGCAGCTTCTTCAATCTAGACCTTGAAGTTTACATGGTCCGGGTTTCTTATGACCAAAAACCCTACCGCCGGTTGATGATGGAGACTTATGGCGCTCAGGTGTTCGCCAGCCCGACCGATCGCACCAATTATGGGCGCAGCCTGCTTGCGCAAGACCCTGAAACACCCGGCTCGCTCGGCATTGCGATCTCAGAGGCGGTCGAGGTTGCCGCAACATCTGGAGGCGCAAAGAAATACAGCCTCGGATCTGTGTTGCATCACGTGCTGCTTCACCAGAGCGTCATCGGCGAGGAAGCGTTGAAGCAGATGGATATGGCTGGCGAGTATCCAGACGTTGTGATCGGCTGCGTTGGCGGCGGATCGAATTTTGCAGGGATTGCTTTTCCGTTTCTGCGTCAGAATTTGCGGGAAGGGAAGAATACCCGTCTGGTAGCAGTGGAGCCAGACGCGACCCCCTCCCTTACGCGCGGCATATATACTTTCGATTATGGCGACACTGCCCAAATGGCGCCGATTGTCAAAATGCACACGCTTGGACATGCCTTTATGCCGCCCGCGATTCACGCCGGCGGACTGCGCTATCATGGTATGGCGCCCACCTTATGCGCGCTTTATGATGCGGGTCACATCCAGGCAGTGGCGCTGCCCCAGTTGCCTACGTTCGAAGCCGCGATTCTTTTTGCCCGTTCAGAGGGGATCATCCCTGCCCCTGAAAGCGCGCATGCCATCCGAACTGCGATCGATGAAGCGCTGGACGCCAAGGAGAAGGGCGAGAAGCGGGTTATTCTCTTTAACCTTTCGGGGCATGGGAACTTCGATATGGCGGCTTATGAAGCCTATTTTGGCGGCAAACTGGAAAATTATGTTTTTCCAGAAGCAGCCTTGCAGGCGTCGCTTAGACATTTGCCGAGGGTCGCGCTGCCGCTCGAGTAATTTTCAACTGCGCCGCCTGATATTTTTCGTGTGCCATCTCACAGCAATGCTGCGGGATGGCACACGCTAATGGTAAGGTTATGAGGGTGTTCTCAGGCTACATCTTGAGGGCGCTGCGCAGCTTCAAATAGCTCGCGATGTTTTCTCTTGACAAAATACCAACTAGCCTATCATCATCGACAACTGACACTTGGGTGAGGTTCGCCTCTTCCATTTTTTGGAGAGCCGCGAGGAGCTCCATGTCCGTGTCGACGGTGACAAGTTTGTGAAGCGGGGTCATGACGGTTTGAGCGGTAGTAAACCGCCACTGAAGCTGGGGGATCTGGGTGATGTCCTGAAGGGTCAGCGCGCCGATGTTCGTCCCGCTGAAATCTGTGACAAAAAAGGAGTGCTGGCCGCGCGAGAGCACGCGTTCCTGAACAATCTGGTTCAAGGTCATCAACCCGGGGACTTGAGCGCAGTCCCGGCTCATCGCCTGGGCGACGGTAGACCCGCGCAGCCGCTCCTGCACGTTAACCTGTTGGGCAGCGGAGGCGGCGGCGTTCTGCAAGAACCATCCGATGAAAGCCAGCCAAAGACCGTTCAGCAACTGTCCGTTGAAAACGGACAAGATACCAAAGGCAATAAAGCCAAAGGCGACCATCTGTCCGCCGGCGGAGGCGATTTGGGTGGAGCGCAGGTAATTGCCGCTGAGCTTCCACACGATTGACCGCAGCACCCGTCCACCATCCAATGGGAAGCCGGGAATCATATTGAAAACTCCCAGGATCAGATTGATGCGCATGAGGTACAGGCTGGGAGCAGCCAGATAGGGGATGTGCTGACCGAGCAGGTACAGACCGCCGAACAGCCCGCCCAGGAACAGGCTGGCGAGCGGACCGGCGATGGCGATGCGGAACTCAGCCCCGGGCGTTTTGGGGTCCCGCCCGATTTGAGCGACACCGCCAAAAATGAAAAGGGTGATGCTTTTTACCGGGATCTGGTTGCGCAGCGCGATCAACGAGTGACCCAGTTCGTGAAACAAGACTGAGCCGAAAAACAGCAAGCTGGTGGCAACTGCCAGAATTATTATGACCCCGGTCGGAATTTGAGGATATTCTTGCGGCAGATAACCGGACGCCAGGCTCCATGTGACCAGAAAGAAGACCAGGAACCAACTGGCGTGTATCCCAATGGGAATCCCTTTGATCTTTCCGAGATTGAAATTTGCGTTCATTGACTTCTCCGTTCCTTTACCTGTAATGCAACTGATCTCTCTTTAGATAGATACGAATGCTTCGACGATAAAACAACGCTTGCAGATACATCATAGCATAATGCGGCGACCAAGTAAATATTCTGTGCATATATCGTATAGATTTCTAACGATATATTTACATCTCTCTAACACGAATCTGACAATAGGGGATCGTTTTATCGATCAGGCTGCTGATTTTTGAGGCGTCCAAAAGGCAAACAGGCAGAAGCCGGCTAACCGGATTCCGGTGGCGACGAACAACGCCCCGCTCAATCCGATTTGAGACGCCAGAAAAGTCCCCAGGATTGGCGCCAGGATGGCTGAGGCGTATTGCAAGCTTTGAGCGAGCGAGACAAATGTGGCGCTGAATTCCACCGGGACGGTTTTCATCAACTCATCAAAGAAAACCAGATCAATCCCTGCCTGGAAGATCCCCGCAAGACCCGCGAATAATATGATCCAGTTCACCTGGTGGGTAAGCGCCACGATTGCCGGATAAAGGCTGAGACCCAAGGTGGTGATCGTGAGGACAAATCGGGATCCGCGCTTGCGGTTCTGGCGCGTCCACAGCGCATACCCGATCAGCAGCACCGCGGTTTGCGCCATGTTGATCATGCCGATGGCGGAATCGCTGGCGTCGAGCTCGCGCACAAAATATAACGGGAATAGAGGGATCGCGAGCGTCGTACCGGTCATGTACACGAAACGCTTGAGCGAAAATTGGATGAAATCCGGATGCTCCCCAATCAACTTGAAGTAATCCTGGCTGCGCTGGACAATGGATCTGCCTGGCGGCGAAGTTCTGGGCGGAGTATCGGGGATTTTCAGGCGGCTGGAGAAAATGAAACTGAGCAGTCCGCCGGCAGAAAGACCGATAAAGACGATCTGATAATTGATCGGGAAATTGACCAGATCCAGAACCCGCCCGACCAGCGCGACGGTGACCGCTGACGTCAAGCCGAGCACAGACCAGCGGCGGCTCATCAAGTCGTAGCGGAAAGAGGGACCCGCCACCGAGTTCATCACCACCGAAAAGGCAACTGCGACCGCCGTCTGCGGTATCGTCACCATTGCCCAAATCGCTAAAATGGTCGTGATGAGAAGGTCTCCCGAGACGAGGAAGGGCGCCAGACCCGTGGCGGCGTAGGCGGATACCACCATCAAGCGCGCGGCGCTAAACCAGGGAACGATGTTGCGGCGGGATTGCAGAAAATTCCCCACCAGAATGGCGAGCACGAGACCCGTTGCAGCCGGCATGGCGGTCAGCAAGCCGACCTGAAAGTTGGTAGCGCCCAGCCGGGCTAGAAACACGGGCAAGAACGGGCTGGCGGCGTTGGCAAGCCCGATCCCGATTGCGTCGATTTGAACGTATAGAAAATTTCTCTCTTGAGCAAGTGGCGCGCCGGTAGGCGCGACCTGGAAATTAAGTTTACGCAGAATTCGCAGCATTTTTCTTCGAGTTCAGGCTCCTTGATCGACCCGCAGCGAGCCGTATAGATACCAAAAACGCGCTTTGGGGAAACTGGGTTTGAAGATCGGTTCCCAAACGAAATCACCGGGGATGAAGATGGCATTCAGGAGTACGTCCAAGCCGTTTAGCGCGTCTCGATCCGCCTTGGGCAACTCGAATATTTCCTCCATGAGCAGATCGAGCTGTACCCGCCGTGTGACTTCATACGGAAAGCGATCGAGGTTGTCTGTAGGGTCGGTTTCAAAATCGTTCAGGAAGTTGGTCCACAGGTTCAGCCGGGATCTGAATTCTGCGGCGGCTTTGTTGCTCCAGGCGGTGCGCCATTTCGAGCGAACCACCTCCATTTCCGCCTCCAACCGCTTAAGTTCGGATTGCTGTTTGCTCGTTTGGCTGACTGCGCGAGCTCTCAACTGGAAAAGCAACAGCCACCCGAGGGTCAGTTGAGGGTATGGGGGTTCACTGGCTTTGTTTGGAATCCCGATGGGGCGAAAAACATCCCGCGAGAGCAGATAACTTTCGAGCTGCTCGATGCCTGCCTTCATGAACCGCAGTTCATATTCCGCGTCGCTCATTGTTCACTCCGTTTTCCATGAGTAAAGGGGCGCAATTGAATGCGCCCCTGCTATTCCCAGAACCAGCTATGCCTGATTTGATTTTTTTCGACAGCCGACTCTGGCTGTGGGTTACAACAGGAGCTTCAACGGCTCCTCTAAATAATCAGCCAGAGCCTGCATAAAGCGGGCTGCCTCTGCTCCGTCGCTGACGCGGTGATCGACCGAGATGGTTGCTTTCATCCTCCAGCCAATCGTAAGGCTTTCGTGTTTTACGACTGGTACCTGGCGCGCTGAGCCAACCGCCAGGATTGCGGCTTCGGGCGGGTTGATAATCGCGCTGAAATTCTCTACGTCGAACATTCCCAGGTTGCTGATCGAGAAGGTAGAACCTTCGATGTCTTCAGGACGGACCTTGCCCTCGCGCGCCCGGGAAGCCAGCGTGCGCACCTCGACTGCGATCTGGCGCAGCGGTTTATGATCCGCATCGCGGCAAACGACCGTCAGCAAGCCGCCCTCGACTGCGACCGCGACGCCGATGTTGACCGCGCCGTGCCGGATGACCTGGTCGTCGTTTTTCGAGGCGTTCAGGTTGGGAAATTGACGCAAGGCAAGCGCCACGCCCTTGACAATGAAATCATTGACCGAAATCTTCTCATCCTCTTGGAGCATCGAATTGGCTTGTTGGCGCAGCGCCATCAGGGCATCCACGTCATATTCGTGCGTGATGTAAAAGTGGGGCGCCTGCTGCTTCGCTTCGACCATCCGCCGCCCGATCGCCAGGCGCAGCCGGTTGAGTGGAACGATCTCGTCGGCAGGGGTTTCTGCGCCAGAGAGTGTAGGCAGCGGCGCTAGAGGCGTCAGAGGCTTTACAGCTTTCTCGGCAAGCTGAGGGGCTGGTTCCCCTCTGGCTGGCGCTGACGCAGCCGCCTTTGCCAGCGCGGGCGCCTGTAAGTAAGCCATAATGTCTTTCTTGACAATTCGACCGCTCGGTCCTGAACCGGCGACTTGGCTGAGGTTGACCCTGGCGTCAGACGCCATGCGCCGGGCGATTGGCGAGGCGCGGACGCCCTCCGGAAGCCTGGCGTCTTCGGACGTTTCCGCCTCAGCGGCTGGGGCGGGCGCTGGAGCGGTCTCCGCGGCTTTCTCTTCGCTTGCAGGTTCGGTTTCTGGAAGGGTGATTGCCTGCGCTTCAGGCGATTCAGAGGCTTTTTTCACATCCTCGCCCGGCGCGGCAATGATCGCGATCGGTGAGTTGACCGGTACAATTGCGCCGGCTTCCACCAGGTGGCGGGCAACCACGCCTTCATAGTTTGATTCCACCTCGACTGTGGCTTTGTCGGTTTCGATTTCCGCCAGGACGCTCCCCTTCTCGACTTTCTCGCCCTCCTGGACCACCCATTTGATCAATGTGCCTTCCGCCATATCAAAGCCCAGCTTGGGCATCTTGACGATTTCCGCCATCAAAGCACCTCCTTAACCGCCTGGACGACATCCTCCACCTGGGGCAGCGCGAGCTGTTCCAGGGTTCGATTGTAGGGAAGCGGGACTTCTTTTTGGGCTACGCGTTGAATGGGCGCGTCCACGTAATCGAAAGCCTCTTCGTAGATGCGCGCCGTCACCTCAGCCCCAACCCCGTAAGAGCGCCACCCTTCCTCAACAATCACGGCGCGATTGGTTTTACGAAAAGATTCCAGCACCGGCTCCATGTCGAGCGGTCGCAGCGTTCGCAAATCGATGATCTCGGCTTCGATGCCCATCCCGGAGAGTTGTTCGGCGGCTTTGCTCGAGGTTTCGAGCATTTTGCTGTAAGTCACAATGGTGACGTCTCGGCCTTCACGATGGACTTTAGATTTTCCGATCGGGGTGATGTAATCTCCGTCAGGCACCTCGGCGCGGGTCTGATACAGGGTGGCATGTTCGATGAAAAAGATCGGATCGTTGGAACGGATGGCTGATTTTAGCAAGCCTTTGGCGTCTTCCGGCGTTCCAGGCGCGACCACTTTGAGACCGGGAAAATGGGCAAAGATAGCATCGGGGGTTTGGGAGTGGGTCGCGCCAAGCTGCCGGCCTCCGCCGCCAACCGTTCGAATGACCAGCGGGAGTATCAGTTGGCCCCCAAACATGTAGTGCAGTTTGGCAGCCTGATTGACGATGTGATCCATGGCAGAAAAGGCGAAGTTGATCGTCATGATTTCGGCGATCGGGCGCAGACCGGTGAGCGCGGAGCCGATCGCGGCGCCTACAATGGTCGATTCTGAAATCGGGGTATCGCGCACGCGCTTTTCGCCAAAATGGTCATAAAAGCCCTTGGTAACGGCATAAGAGCCGCCCCAAACACCAACTTCCTCGCCCAGGATAAAGACATCGGGATCGCGCTCCATCTCCTCCCACATTGCCTGGGAGATCGCTTCGCGCATTGTTATTCGGGTCATGTTTTCTTCCTTATGAATTCAATATTCTCAGTATGTTCGATAAGTTCGGTTGTTCAAATGAATTTCAGCGAAATCAAGCGAGATTTCAATTGTCGACATAGATGTTCGTGAACAGCTCTTCGGGTGCAGGTTCAGGGCTGTTCTCGGCAAACTGGATGGCTGCCTTAACTTCATCGGCTGCTTTTTGATCAAGTTGATCCAGTTCTGCCGCGCTGGCGATCTTTTCTGACGTCAGATAATGGCGGAAAATCCCGATTGGGTCGTTTTCTTCCCACTGTTTTACTTCATCCTGCTTGCGGTAACGTTCGGGGTCGCCCATTGAGTGACCCTGGAAACGATAAGTTTCGATTTCCAAGAAGTACGGCCCTTTTCCGGCGCGGATTTCCGCGAGAATGCGTTCGGCAGCCTGGCGGACTTTCATAATGTTCATGCCATCCACGACCTCGTTTGGGATGCAATAGCCCTCGGCTTTCTGACGGATGTCCGAAACCGCAGAAGCCCGGTCAACCGCGGTGCCCATACCATACTGGTTGTTTTCGCAGACCCAGAGGACCGGGAGGTTCCAGACCTTCGAGAGGTTCAGCGCTTCGTGAAAATAGCCAATGTTCGTTGCGCCATCGCCAAACATACAGATGGTCACGCCATCCGTCTCCTGATATTGGTCGCCCAGCGCCAATCCGGCGGCAATCGGCAGGTGCGCCCCGACGATTGCGTGACCGCCCCAGAAGTTCTTTTCGACATCAGCCATGTGCATCGAACCGCCTTTGCCTTTCGAAATTCCGGTCGCCTTGCCGAGCAGCTCAGCCATTACCAAATCCGCCGAGACGCCGCAATTGATTGCCACTCCGTGGTCGCGGTAGGCGGTGATCACCCGGTCTTGCGGCAGACGCGCTGAGATCAGCCCGGTGCTGACCGCTTCCTGCCCGATGTAAAGGTGCAGGAACCCGCCAATCTTTCCTTCCTGATAGAGCGGAATTGCTGCTTCTTCGACGCGCCGGATCAACACCATCTGGTAGTATAGATCTAAATATTCTTCTTTTTTCATGTTTCAGCCTCGATAATTTTGGTGGCACAGAGCGCGTCTGGCAGAACCAGACGCCGGCATCTGGTACTTTATTCCCTTCTGGTAAACCTTAAGATTTTACCATCCTTTTGCAGTCCCCGTATTAAGCGTGTATATAAAAATAGCTTCAAATAGGAGGCGAGGGTTTTTATGGCGTGGACAAACCGGCGCACTCTTCCAGACCGCCCATCTGGCGCGGAAACTTGACGCCCCAATTGGCGATGAGCCAATCCTGCGGCAGCGGCTCAGACATGCCGACGCTGCCCGCTCGGAAGGAGATTTGACCGGTTCGCACATGGACGACGAGCGTTTCCAGCGGGTCCCCGCGCTCAACTGTTCCCACGAGCGCCAGCGATTCGCCGTCCGGGCTCCAGACCAGGCTGCCCGCCTCAGCCAGTGGTATAACCAGTTGGTATTCACCCAGGATGAGATCGATCAAGTAAATTCCGGTTGTGTTTTCATCGCTGGTTGTCACAAAGGCGGCAACCCTGCGGCTGTCGGAAGCAAAGGCGAAAGACTGTACATTCAACCCTGGGACGGGCACATAGATCCTGGATGGGTCGCGCAAGTCCAACCAGCGCAGGTTTGCGTCCGGAATGGATGTGCCATCGGAGCCGGTGTTAAAAGCCAGCAGGTAGCGGTTCGGAGAGCGCTCGCAGCGCAGCATCCAGGGCAAGCCAAATGTCGTTTCAGCCAGCCGATACCCATCGGCAATGATCACCGCTGGAACGCGGGCTGTGTCAGCTTGAATGTTGGTCGCATCCAGGTTGTTTGGGAATTGAAACACAAGCTGGCTGGAAGCTGGATCGAAACCCGGAGGGGCGGGTTCGGTTCGAGGCGCCTGTCTTATGCTGGCTGTCAGCACCGGGGTCGGGGTGGGTTCTATAACTCGATTGCTTGCCGCGGGGTTGTTGGGCGGTGAGGCGCCGACATTGCGCATCTCGGTGGATAAATGCGCCGGCGGAAAATTTTGGTCATATTGTATTTCGATGACGATGCTGTCGCTGATGAGCAGAGAAAAATCCGCGCCGCCGAAAATCTGGCTGCGCAGGATCAACCCTGTCCGGCTGTCGATCCACAGGCGCGCTTCGCGCTGACCGAATTCGTTGAACCAATCCACGATCAGCGTACTGATGTTGAGAATTTGGCTGGTGTCATACGCGCGGAAGGCGCCCTTGCGCAACATCCAGGGGGATTCGCCCGGGAAAACCATTTGACGCAGGTTTTCGTTGCGTATCAATGTGGAGGGCGAAGGGCTGTCTTCGCTGGCGAGTGTGAGGTTGAGGAACGGGTTGGAATACGTGATGCGGTCTTCGGAAAAGGTGTGCACGCTGCTGGGCGGCTGTGAATGTAAGCCGAAGAGTTCGATGGATTGGTCCGGGAGCGAGATCCAGGCTTGAGAGCGATAAATGCGCGGGGCGCCGAAATAACCCGCCGGACCGTAGTTGCTGGTCTGCACGTCGATCCACAGCGTGCGCCATAACTGGTCGCTTTCATGCAGCCGCAGCGAGATTTCCTCCGGTTTGGAGAACCAGAACAAGGGCACAGCCCGGCGGATTTGCACAAGCGGAGCAGGGCGGGTTGCTGCCGGTGCAGCTTGAAAACGCCTCAGCAGATCCGCGCCAAACAACAGGAGTGAACTCGACAGGCAAAGGATCACCAGCAGCACGCTTAAAATCGCAAATAAAATGGGCAGGCTAATCCGCTCGGTCCGGGCTGCTGCGGTTTGAGGCGCTGCCTGACGCGCCCGGTCAATCCATTCGCTCACCTCAGCCGCAGTCAGGTTGGCGGTTTCGAACCTTCTCCGCAGCGAAGCTTCGATCCCTTCCCGGTCTGCCGGTAAATCTCCGAACGCGGTTCTGAATTGCCGTTCGAAGATCGAGAGTTGGGTTCGGACCGCGCTGGCGTTCACCTTAAGCAAACGCGCGCAATCCTCAGCGCTCCAACCAAGCGCGTAAAAGGTTGCACAAAGCAGCCGTTCGCGTTCGTCGTAGGAAACCAGAGACCGCCACAATCTCGAATCCACCTCATTGGATGGTTTCAACTCGTTTATGGGCGCCAGGCGTTTCAGAGGGCGGCTGTCCTTGATGATCCGCTGGTAAATCCACGGCAGGCTGGGCGCTGCGCGCGTTTGAAGTGCGCGTTGGATTGTCCTTTCAATTGTGGACTGGAGAGCCTGCAGGGCTAGATTTCGATTATCGATGATGGCGTAGCCGATTGTGAACAGCTCTGAAGCGTGCTCGCGCAACAGCAGTTCCGCCGCGGCAAGGAACTGCGTTTCGGGCATGGCCTCTGAGTTATCTGGGTCTACGCTTTGGCGAGGTTTGTCAGACATATACCCACTGCTCACGAAAGGGGCGGTTTTGAACAGGCATCCAGGTTGCCCATCTCAACTGGGAATTCTACCCCCCAGTCGAGCACAAGCCAATCCCCGGCGGAATGAGAAAGCAGGTCGAGAGGCGCATTATACGTGATCTGCTCGGTTTCTACATCGAAGATCGTGACGTTTTCGAGATACGTGTCAGGTGACGCGCGCGAGATCATTGCCAGCCTCTCGCCGTCTGGGCTCCAGACCAGGCTTTTTACATCGCCAATGGATAGAACGGGTTTGTTCTGGTGGGTTGCGAGATCGATAATGCTTAACGTGCCGTTCCCGTGCGCGCCAGGGCGGATGAAATAGGCGAGGCGCCGGCTGTCGGGGGAAAAAGCGAAATCAGTCACTCCCTGCTCAGAATTTGGCGAGGTGTAAGATTGGGCTGGATCGGCAAGGTTGAAGTAAATTAAAGGCTCTCGGGCGGCATTTTCTTCAGCAGGTATGCTCACGTAAGCCAGCCAATTCCCATCTGGAGAACGCTGGCAAAGCGTCTGCCAGGGATTGCCGAACAGAACCGGTCTCAGCGAATAACCGTCCGCGAGCAATTCGATGATTGTGGGCGGCGAATCCGGCGAATAGAAAGGCGGAAATTGAAACAACAACCGGCTTTGAGCCCGATCGAAATTTAGCGGCGCCGGCTCAGCATTAAATCGCACGTGCTTCGAATCGAGGCGTGGGGGCTGCTCCTGAATATCTGCCGGGGCGCCGGATGAGTCGCTGGCAAATCCGCCCCGCCAGGGCAGGCGCGCGTCAAAGAGACCTGGCGGCAGTTCGAAATCATAAGCGACTGATGCGACCTGAACTTCGAAAATCGGTCTCAGCTCTTCTCCTGGGTGAAAGATGATCCTTCGCAGGATCATCCCGCGGCTGTCGTCATACCAGATGCGATCGGTCTGCAAGCCCTCTTCGTTGAAGACCTCCAGGACAAGCGCCTGGACGCCAGCCTGTTCTTCGCGCCCCGATACGCTTATGCGGCTGTCCTCCAGAGAATACCTATCGAAAAGCGTTTGTTTCATGCGCAGCAGGATTCTGAAGGAAGGGCTGTTGGTTTCTGGAGTATCGCCCCATTCCGAAAACCAGGCAGGATTGGCTTGGGGGCGGGTAAATTGCCAGGAATTTCCTATCCGAAGCTCCACCGCTTGAGGGAGTTGACCCGCATAGCCAATCAAATCCAGCGATTGTTCTTGGCTCTCCCATACCTGCCCCTGGAAGACGCCTGGCGGACCGATATAGCTCAACGGGCCGTAATCGATGGCCCTGGCGTCAATCCACAGTGTGTTGTATCTGCGTTCTTCCAGTGACAGGCGCTGGTGGACTAAATCGACGGGATAAGGATCCTCCAGAGGCAGGGCGGAAGCTTTTCGCGGACCTGGAGTCGGAGGAGGGCTGTTCACAGACGCCCAATGACCGGGCAATAGCAGGCGCTGACCGGCTTCAAGGATAACGTCATCCGGCAGGCGGTTAAGCTCCCGAAGAGAGTCTGGTGGGATGTTGAGCCTTTTTGCGAGATCTTCGAGGCGTTCTCCCGTCCGCTTAATGGTGTATTGACGGAATAAAGGCTGGTGCGGTTGTCCCGTGGATATTGGACCGATTGGATGATGTCTTGGTACGACGGTGATATTTTTATGGACGATTTTCGTGACCAATACCGTTTCCAGCGTCACGTTCGCGGGTTTAGGGGTTGCCTGGGTTTCGCCCAAGACATTCATCCCCCAGGCGATCCCCGCCCCAACCAGGATGATCAGCACAACCAAGCCGATTTCCAGCGCGGAAAACACGCCCCGGCGGCGGGTTTGCATTGCCCGCGTCCGGCGGTTGATCTGCGCCAGAATCCTTCCCTGGTCTGGTTGATTGAGACTAACCGGCAGCCAGCGCCTTTCGAGTGAGGCTTTCAGGGTTGCGGCAAACTCATCTGAAATGGGCGGTTGTTCGCGCCCCTCGATGGGTTGAGCTGAGCTCATTTCAACTTGCAGGGTTTTCTGAATCTCATGGATCGCGTCGGACACAGCTTCCGCGTTGTTGCCAGTCAACGCTTCGATCGTAGCGGGCTGCCAGTCCATGAGCAATCCCAATATCAGAACCTGCCGCAAACTGGTTTCCAACCCATCCACAGCCAGCCAAATTTCCGCATCCACCTCGTTTTCGGGGAGTGTGTCTCCCAGCAGATTGAAATTGGTCAAGAATGGAAGGGTAGAAACGAGCTTTCTGAGCCGCTCCAACGAATCGTGCGCGCTGGCGCACTCCTCCAGCGCCAGGCGATATAGCCATAGCTCGATGCCCTGTTGGGGGCGGTAGCGGTGCAACTCGAGCAATGCGCGGGCGAAGACCCTACCGGCGATTTGGCGGGCGGCGCGCCGGTTGTCGAGGGTGGCAAAAGCCAGGTGGAATACGCCCGGATAATACTCGCTGATCAGAGCTTCGAGCAGCGTCTCTTGTGAGACCTGCCCGCTCTGCAGCATCCACTCAAGATCCGGAGCGTAATCGGAGGTTGGGGTGTGCATTTAGAACGATTCTACCAACAATGTTCAAGCATTTGGGCGTTAAGAGCAGAGGATAGTTTTATTCGTATACGAGGTATACTGATTCTGATCGACGAAGAATCTTTGACAGGTGCTGACCGCCATCGGGAACTTCGCCCCGAGTTGCGGCGTCGTGGGAAAGGATCGTCCAGGAGAACCGAGGATCAATGAAAGGCGCAGGAGGTAGGATGAAAGGGAAAAAGAAAATCAGGGTCTATCTGCTTACGTTTGGAGTGTTGCTGACCAGCGTAGCCTGTGCCTTTTCCGGAAAACCTGCACCAACCCCAACCGTTACTATTCTTCCAATACTGCCAACCTCTACCATCGCCTCATCTGGGGTGGTCGAAACGCCAGGTTCCGTTCCAGAGACCCAACCGCCAACGCCCGATACAGGCGCGTTGATCGTGGCTTATACCAACGAGAATAACGTATCTATCTGGTTGCAAGGGGCGATCAAGCAGTTGACCACTTCCAGCGACGCCTATGAGCCGCGGCTTTCCCCGGATGGGAAAATAATCGCCTTTTTACGGACGATCGATGCCTTTCATCTGGAAATCTGGGCGGTCGATTCGAACGGTGAGAACCAGCGCCGGCTTGTCGGCGTGGAGGATCTGGACGCAATTGGGGGTGGTGTGCGCGATCCCGCCGCGCTGGCGATTATCCCTTACCGTTTCCGCTGGATTCCGGGTTCTCACAACCTGGCGTTCAACACCCAACAGGTATTTCAAGGACCTGGCTTGAGTTTGCTAAACGATTTATACGTGGTGGACGCCGACAGCCTGCAAATTAATCACTTGTTCCTGTCAGGCTGGGGCGGCGAATTCTTTTATTCACCCGATGGGTCTCAGATCGCCATCTCCCAGCCGGATCAAATACTCCTGACGAACGCGGATGGCAGCCAATACCGCTCGGCGTTGCGCTATGATCCGGTCACGACCTATTCCGAATACCGATTTTATGCCAGACCGGTCTGGGCGCCGGATGGTTCTTTTTTGTTGGCAGCGATCCCCCCGGTTGATCCCCTGGCTCAGCCGCCACAAGCGACCGAAATCTGGCGCATTTCAGCCGATGATACATCGCCGGCGCTGGCAGGCAGCGTGTTCGCCGTGCCCTTCCAGGAACAATCGGTGGCTTTTTCGCCCGATCTTGAACGGATTGCGTTCCTTAAAGAGACCGGTCAGCCGCAGGAGAACTTGCGCGAGCTGCACTTAGCCACCGTGGATGGGTTGGGTGATTTCGTCTATTCAAAAGCCAGTCCGATCGTTTTTCAGAGCTGGTCAACCGATTCGACCCGCTTTGTCTACTCAACCGGACTGGCGCCTGAGACGTGGATCGGCAGCCTTGAAGAGACCCCTCTGGGTCTCAGCCCCGACTTCAACGGCGCGCAAGGGCTATCTTGGGTAAATTCTACACAGTTTCTTTTCTGGCTGCCGGCTGGAAACGGGTTCGAGCTGCATCTGGCAGACATCGATGGCGGCTCAAAGCTCCTGGATACCGTCTTTGGGGTACGACCCTTCTTTTCGTTTCATCGATAATTGATAAAAATCGTTTATACTCAAGATAACCAACTATTTTGGATATTCTCTCCCTGGAATGTCCTGTCTTGAGAGACCGTCTTTGGCATAAGGGTTGCATCTTGATCATCAGCTATGACGGGCGAACGAATAAAACCTGACATTCAAGACCTGCCGCCTTTTTCTGGGCTGAATGCTGAGGCGCGCCGTTTTCTACAAAGCCGGCTGAGAAGCTATGTATTCTCGGCTGGAGACACGATCGTCGGACGGGGAAAACGCGGCGGGTTTTGGGCGCTGGTCGGCTTTGGATTGATCGACCTTGATTTTGGAAATCAGAACTTACAGACCTTGCTCCCTGGACAGGCGTTTGGGGAAGCCATGCTGTGCGAGGATGCGCCGAGCCAGGCTGCCGTAACCGCCCGCTCAGAGGCGGGGTTGTGGGTGCTCACGCGCACAGACTGGCTGGAAGCGGTTCGCCAGAGCCCATCCTTAAAACCGGTAAAAATATCCACAAAGAAGAATTTCCCCTGGGTTTGGCTGACTGCTGGATTGATCCTGTTGCTGTTCACGGTCTTTTTTGTCGGTTCGGACTTGCTCCAATTCACCAATGAGCGGGTGGTTGGATACACACTTAATGTGAACAGACCAGACTTGGCGGAAAGATATCTTGAATTTTCACTGAGATGGCAGCCGCGTACCGCCCTGCTGTACGACGCTTACGGGTACTCGCTGTATGTCCAGGGGAAACAGAGCCCGGCGATAAAGGCATTTGAGCAGGCAATCGCGGCTGACGCGCTGTTGGCTTCGGCTCAAAATAATCTGGGTGTGACACTCTTAGGGAGTTGGCAGACTTCGCAGGCAATTCAGCATTTGGAGCAAGCGGTAGAGCTTGACCCAGGCAACCCGGAGGCTTACTTCAACCTGGCGAACGCTTATCAGGCAGCCGGCAATCAGGAAGCGGCGATAAAAACTTATCATCGGGTGATCGAGCTTGCTCCCGACCGAATGGATGCCCAAGAACAGTGGGCAAGCCTGATGATGAAAAAAGGGGAATATGACGCGGCTGAGCAGGTCTGGAATGAGGTCTTACAAGCGGATCCAGCCAATGCCAGGGCGCATCGCAATCTGGGGATCATGGCTGTGCTGGAAGATCGCTCCGGTGAAGCGCTGTTGGAATTGAAGCAGGCATATGAGGCGGGCGTCCGGGACGCGGAAATGTATCTTTATCTGGGATTGGCGTTCAGCGCGCTTGACCAGCCGGAGAAAGCCACGGCTGCCTTTGAAAGCGCCCTGACGTTAACCAACGATCCTGCGCTAATCCAATTGGTTCAATTTCATTTGCAGGATATCGGAGGGAAGACTGTGCCGTGATCGATTTCAAGAAAGGAGATGCCCAGCATTTAATTGACGTATGTTCAGTTTTCAATCAGACAATAATATTCATTTTTAGGGAGAATGTGAAATGACGAAAATCCGTATTCTGTTTGTTGCCGCGGTGCTCATCGCGGTGTTGATCCCCGTAGCAGCCAGCGCTGCAGGCGTGTTCTATTGCAGCACTTTGATCGGCTCCGGTGGAAATGGCACATATGCTTTCCCTTGGGCTTGCAGCACGAATGCCCAACTGCAGCATATCATCAACGATATCATTTGCCAAACCTACCGGGGCGGTCATCTCTATCAGATCTTTTCCGGGTACTATGTCCATCACAGCATTGTTTGGGTTGGGACAGGACAGACCTGCACGGTAACTTCAACCGAATACCGCGGGTACCCGCCAAACACAGGTGTGGATTTGCCGCTTCCACTGATCCTGGCGGCGGTGGCTGTTGCCGGGGTCGCGCTGGTCGGGGCAGGAATGATGCTGAAGAGGAAATCTGCCAGCTAATTCTTTTTGAGCCTGCGCCATCCAGACAGATGGCGCAGGCTCCCTCAATCCGATCAATCTTGAATCACCCGGTCAATGGATGAGTAATCCAGTGCGATCACCTGCCGTGCAAAGAAGAGACGTAAAAAAAGGGCGTTGGATCAGCGACCTGCTGGTCGCAGCCGGGTTGCTGCTGCTGGCTGGCGTGCTGCTGGCGTTGTTAAAGACCTCGCTGGCGACTTCTCAATTGAACGAGTTTCGCTATCTTCAATCCAATATCGAGCTTGCAGGACCGCTCCCGACTTTGCCGCCTAAGATCGTTCCGCCTGAGCCTGTGCCGTTGATTTTCATGCCGATTGTCTTGAAAGCAGAATTATCAGAAATTGCCGCGGCGCAACCGGCGGAAACCGATTTACCGGCAGGGGAAGAACCGCAAGAAAATCCGCAGGTGGAAGAAAGCCTGCCTCCAGGCGTCAGAGCGGGTCCCTCGGCTGGTCCGGTGGTTCGGATCGTGATACCGGATTTGCGCGTCGACCGGGCGGTGGTGCCGGTGGGATTAAAACGCAGTTCCGGTCAGCAATTAGAGTGGAACACCGATGCCCTTTTTTCAACGGCTAATAGATCGGACCTGGTGGGGCAGATCGAGGCTTCGGTCAATCCTGGCGATGGCGGCAATATTGTCTTGTTGGGGCATAATTACAACAATGGCTGGTACGCAAACGCTGGGGTTTTTGTAAACTTACAAAATCTGAAACCCGGCAGCCAGATCACCGTGTACACCCAGGACGGAAGCGAATATCGTTACAGCGTTCAGGTCGTTAAAAAAATTCCCTGGCAGCAGCAAAGCGCCTCCGAACTGGAGAAACATCAAAAATACCTCTGGCCAACCGACCACGAACAATTGACCCTGGTCACGTGCGGTGGGGCGAATCTCCTGAACTGGTCTGCCAGAATTTACGTGGTTGCCACGCCGATGCTCAACACCGCCGGCAATTGATCAACCGTCATTTGCGCCGGTGGCAATCGGGCGCTGTCTGTCGGTAATCCACTCGCTCCATGAGCCAGCATAAACTTTAGCATCGCCCAAGCCAGCCAGCTTCATTGCCAACATATTGTGGATAGACGTCACCCCCGAACCGCAATAAAAAACTACTCGCTCGGCTGGCACACCTTCGGTCATTTTTCCGTAGAGGCGGCGCAGTTCTTCTGGGGATTTGAACGTGCCATCGGCGGCAAGGTTATCCGTATATGGAACATTGTGGGCGCCAGGAATATGACCCGCGACGGGGTCAATCGGCTCTACCTCGCCGCGGAAGCGTTCGGGGGCGCGACCGTCGAGCAATCTGAAATTCGGATCCAGACGAATCCACTCAACTTCTGCGGTGGTTACGAAGCAATCTAAAGGCGGCTGGGCGGCGAATTCTCTGGCACTCCGCTTTATTGTCCCGCCTTCTACTGGGCGGTCCTCTGCGAGCCATTTTTGCCAGCCTCCATCTAAAATCGCGGCGTTTTCATGACCCAGCCAGCGCAGCATCAGCCACAAGCGCACCGCCGCCAGCGAGCCGCCCAGGTCGTCGTAAGCCACGACCTGAACCCCGGGACCAATGCCAAGCGCCCCGAACCGACGGGCGGCGTCTGCGGGCGCCGGCAGCGGATGGCGCCCCGTGACGCCAGGGACAACTGGAGCTGAAAGATCGCGATCCAGGTGTACGTAGATCGCGCCCGGGATGTGCGCCCGTTGGTAGTCACTCTCTTTCTCGTCGGGTTTGGATAAGAGAAAACGGCAATCCGCAACGAGCCAGTCCGGGTCAGTCAAGTGTAAAGCGAGTTCTTCGGTCGAGATCAGTAGATTGTATGACATGGCATCACCTTCGCCCGAATTATATCAAAAGGCGCTTGTTCGATTGCGTTTGTTTAGAGTCCGCTTTACCACTTTCGTCCTCTATGGGATAATTCGCACAGACCGGATTGAATTCTTGCTTTCGCTGACAAATTGCCAGTCATTGATCCAACAAGCCAGGGGCTGGCGTGGGGTTCTTCGTGCGGATTGTATATAATGGCTTTCGTTCATCGGTGGGAAGATCATTGAGGAATATGTGGGCAGTCAGCGGGGAAAGCAACTTCTTATGGATACAATGTTCGGGGATCGTAACTTGGAGATGCGATGAATCGGATAAACGATAAGCGGCAAGCATATATGCTGGAGTTACATGTTTCGCGGCAGGCGCGTGAAAGATATCAATTCGATCAGGCGTTATTTGCGACAAATGGGAATGTGATCTTTGCGGATTTTCGCGCCGCCCGGTTATTTGCCCAAAAACTGAATGAACAGCGCGGTGTTTCACGGCATCCCGAAAGAGCGGTGAAGGCAGGTCAGATCAATGCCATGGGTCTGATCGACGAAATTCTGCACGCAGTCGTCGACGAATATCGCAAACAGATCGATCCTCTTGTGGTGGAAAAAGCCCTCGCATGGCTGGAGCGCAAGTTTAGCGCTGAGGGGATGGATCGGCTCTTGCTGGAATTTGTGCAGCAGTTCCCTCCCATGGCAGTTTATCGCGGCCTGATGAGCGCTGAAGATTATTTGGCTGCGGCTTCGCTGCGAGAAGACGGCAGAACCACGCCGAATCGCGAGTTGGCGCTGGAAGAGCTTCTCATGCTCTGGCTGGCAAACGCGAATCCGGCTTTCGCCCCCACGCTCGAGCTGTTTGACGACCGCGATCTTGAGCGCACAACGGTCTACGCCGAAATATTTCCGGAGTTGGTGCGTTTCTTCGATACCCAGCCAAAGTTCGGTCCGGATTCAGAGAACCTGATCGAAATGCTTCAGAAACCTGCCAGGCTGCATCCACACTCATTAGCGGATCAGCTTGATTTTATACGCCGGAAGTGGGGGAAGTTGATTTCCTTTATTATCATTCGCTTGTTGAGCAGCCTGGATTTGATCCGCGAAGAAACCAAACCGGTTTTTGGCGTGGGCGGTCAGCCGCAGACATGGGTTTATGAGTTTCGCGGTCCCGAATATGAATTCGAGCCGGAGCGCTTCAGCCAGGATGTTTACTGGATGCCCAACCTGGTGCTCTTGGCTAAGAACTCGTATGTCTGGCTCGACCAGCTTTCGCGCAAATATAGCCGGGCGATTGTCCGCTTGGACCAGATCCCTGAAGCGGAGTTTGAAACCCTGGCGCGCTGGGGGATCACCGGACTGTGGCTGATTGGTTTGTGGGAGCGCAGCCGGGCTTCACAGCGGATCAAGCAACTGCGCGGGAACGCAGAATCGATCGCGTCGGCTTATTCCTTGCTCAGTTACGATATCGCGGCTGATTTGGGTGGCGATGAGGCTTATCAGGCGTTGAAGGAGATGGCTGCCAGGCACGGCATCCGGCTGGCTTCGGATATGGTGCCGAACCACATGGGGATCGATTCGCATTGGATGATCAACCACCCGGACTGGTTCATTCAGGTGCAAGACCCGCCGTTTCCGTCCTATTCATTCAACGGGCCCAATCTATCCTCCGATGACCGGGTAGGTATTTTCATCGAAGACCATTATTATGATAACAGCGATGCAGCTGTGGTTTTCAAACGCGTGGATTTCTGGACCGGTGAAGCGCGCTATATCTACCACGGCAACGACGGCACATCCATGCCCTGGAACGATACGGCGCAGCTCAATTATCTGCTGCCCGAGGTGCGCGAGGCGGTGATCCAGACCATCCTGCACGTTGCACGTGGGTTTCCGATCATTCGCTTTGACGCCGCCATGACGCTGGCTAAACGACATTATCAGCGGCTTTGGTTCCCCGAGCCTGGCTCCGGAGGGGATATTCCCAGCCGGGCAGAATTCGGGATGACCAAACAGCAGTTCGATCAAGCCTTTCCAGAGGAGTTTTGGCGGATGGTTGTGGATCGCGTGGCGCAGGAGTTGCCGGATACCCTGCTGCTTGCCGAAGCGTTCTGGTTGATGGAAGGTTATTTTGTGCGCACGCTTGGCATGCATCGCGTCTATAACAGCGCCTTCATGAACATGCTGCGCGACGAGAAAAACCAGGAGTACCGCCTGGTAATCAAGAACACGATGGAGTTCGACCCAGAGATCTTGAAGCGCTTTGTGAACTTTATGAACAATCCCGACGAGCGCACCGCGGTGGACCAGTTTGGCAAAGGCGATAAATACTTCGGAATTTGCACCCTGATGGCGACCATGCCCGGTTTGCCCATGTTCGGACATGGTCAGGTTGAAGGGTTCACCGAGAAATACGGCATGGAATTTCGTTATGCCAAATGGCATGAAGAACCGGATCACGCGCTGGTCGAGCGACACGTTCGCGAGATCTTCCCGCTGCTGCGCCAGCGTTACCTCTTCGCTGAAGTGGTCAATTTTCGATTGTATGATTTTTTTACCCAGGACGGTTACGTCAACGAGGACGTTTACGCGTTTTCAAACCGCGCCGGGGAGCGGACTGCCCTGGTCGTTTTCCACAACCGCTACGCCGAGGTGAGCGGTTGGATCCACCGGTCTGCGGCTTTTTCGATCAAGACGGGTCAGGATGAGCAGAAAATGCTGGTTCAAACCTCCTTATCCGAGGATTTGCGGCTGCACGATGACCCGAATGCCTTTGTGATTTTCAGGGAGCACGTAAGCGGGCTGGAATTCATCCGCCCCAGCCAGATGCTAATAAAGCAGGGGATGTATTTCGAATTGCGCGCCTATCAATATCAGGTATTTCTCGATTTTCGCGAAGTATTTCAAGACGCCGCGCACCCTTATGCGGAATTGAACGGGATGCTCAACGGTCAGGGCACGCCGGACATCGCTGAAGCCCTGCGCGAATACTCGCTGCGGGATGTGCTGACGCCCTATCGCGAGATCGTCAATGCCGGCATGTTCAGATGGCTGATCGACAACCGCGCCGGATCGGACCGGTTCGAGCAGCCGAATTTGGACGCGGCAATTGCCGAGTTTGACCAAAAGTTGACCGCGCTCTTAGCCGCCATCCAGCCGCGGATTGGAAATGATGCCGCTCTCGATCCGGTGAGGAATGAAATCCACAACGACCTGGTTTTTGTTTTGACAGCCGAAACGCTGGAGGTCGGCGCGCCGAAGAAGAAGCGCGCCAGCAAGACCCAGGATCGGGCGCTTCCTTTCTCAAGCGCTAAATTGGAACTCGACCTTTCTGGAGCCAGCCCGGAAGTATGGGGAACGCTGCTGTGCGCCATCATTACCGGCAAGCTGGGTAAACTTGGGGGGGAGGCTGGGTTTGCGTCCCGCAGCCGCGCCTGGCTCGACGACTGGCTGCTGGAGAAGGTCATCGCCAGGGCGTTGTCTGACATGGGGATGCAGCCGGACACTGCCAGAAGACAGACAGATCTGGCGCGGGTGATCCTCTCCAATCAAGGTTGGTCGGATTCGAAAGATGGCGCGCCCGCGCTTGCCAGTAACTTGCTCAATTCCTGGCTGGCAGACGAAGCTGCCAGGCGGTTCTTGCATACCCACCCCTACGACGGGATCTTATGGTTCAACCGGGAGGCTTTTGAGGAGTTAGCCTGGTGGACCGTTATTTTTGAATTGATCCAATGCAGAACTAATCCAAGGCTGGCTCCAGCCAGGCTGAGCAGAGCGATCACAGGTATTCGCGAAGTATGGGACGAGCTGAACAGTGCGAAGAAGCGATCGGGGTATCAGTTGGAAAAATTAGTCTGAATCGATTGCCTGGAAGTCATTAGTCGCCGTAGCCGATGCGGACTTCGTTCACCCCTTCGGCGCGGCGCAGATGATGCTCGAATAAATATTCCGCGTTCAATTGAGTGTACTGGCTGACCACACGCCGTAAATCGGCAGCCGTGCGTTCCTCGAGGTTAATTCCAGTGGCGAGTTTTGCCAGGCGCACCGCCTGGGCGGCATACGCGACGTTGTTGCGCGGCTCGATGCGGTCGAAATCATCAAAAAACCAGCCGCATGAGGTAAACATGCGCTGGCGTTCACGCTGCGCTTCGAGCATCAGGTGGGTGCGGCGTAATTCCTCGCTCGTCAGCGCCCTGGAGGCGAGTTCGCTGACGAGCGCCTCGATCTTCATCTGCCCCAGCATGACGTGGATGTAGCGGTTGCGCAGCAGCCACGGGTCCTTGAACAACGGTCGCGTGACCTCCAGGTACAGGCGGTCGAGGTCGTTTGCCAGACGTTCAAAGGCGTAGCGAAGCTGGATTTTCCATTCGCCATCGCCGGGTGTGCAGGCGCAGCGTCCCATCCAGCGCGTGATGCCGTGGTGACAGCTCCAGGAGGTGTATTCGCGGATCTTGACCACTTCTTCGGCGGGGTGCTGGCGCAGCCAGAGAGCGGGAAACGTGGGTTCAAGATTTAATCCTGCGCTGGCGCCGTCCACCAGCCGCGCCAGAAAATGTTCCCGAAGGCATTGATGGTGCCCGTACAACTCGCCGTCAGAGGCAATAAGGATGAGTTGCGGTTCAGAACGGCGGGTCTTTTCAGGATGTAGATACTCCTGCACCAGTTCCCTGACAAATACATCTGCATTGATAGTCGAAATTGGGTCAAAGCTAACCCTGGCGCTGAGATCGCGCTGGAAAAAGAACACCGAGATTTCTCTGCCGTTGGAAAGCTGCACCCGATACGGTTGGGTGGTATCCACGTCGGGCGCCTCAGCCTGCCAGGGCGCCAGGAGGGTGAACTTTATCCCATGCTTGGCGAGGATCTCGAGCGTCTCCAGATCCACCGCGGTTTCTGGCAGCCACATGCCGAGCGGAGCATGTTGGAAGCGGTGTACGAAATCGGCAATCCCCCATGAAATTTGGGTAACTTTGTCTTGGTACGATCCCAGCGGCAGGATGGTATGATTGTACGCCTGCGCAATCGCGTTGCCGACCTGGTAACGGCGCAGACTGACCTGGTTTTGCTCTACAATCTTTTGGCAGGTCAACGGATCAAATTTTTCCATCCAATTGAACAGGGTGGGCCCGATATTGAAACTGATCTGCTCGAAATTTCGCAGTTCGGCATTTGGGCGATAGCACTCCGAGTGGATCCTTTCATTCCAATTTGAATACGGCGCCGCACTGGGCTCGATTGGAATGATGCCGGTTAAAGGATCTTCACGTGGAGGCTGGTAGAAGTGAGCATGAATTGCAAACGCGTTCAATCTGCTTGGTGCATTCTGTTAAGTAGTTTCGAGGAGTATTGTATCCTGAAACACGCCAGCAGACAACTGGATACGGTACATTCGTACTATCAATCTTGAGAGTTCGATTAGAATATAATTATTCATGAGTAGATCATTGAAAGCGCTGTTCCTGGCTGCGGAAGCAGAGCCGTTTGTGAAGATTGGCGGGCTGGGCGATGTTGCCGGCTCGCTTCCACCGGCGTTGCGACGGGTGTCGATTGACGTGCGCCTCGTCCTGCCTTTGCATGGAGTCATCAAGAAGCAAGGGCTGCCGCTCCATTTCGTTTGTGAATTTTCCCTTCCGTATAAGAAAAAGGAAATCATTGTCAAGGTTTTTTCCCTCGAATGGGCGGGGCTGACCGTTTATTTTATCGATGGAACGCCGATCTCTCCCACAGCCCCGGTCTACAGCAGCGACCCGCTTGCGGATAGCTTGAAATATGCCTTCTTTTCGCTGGCGGCTCTGCGCCTGGCGCGCGAACTGGATTGGCAGCCGGATATTTTGCACGCAAACGACTGGCACACCGCGTTGGCGGTGTATGCGCTGAAACAACTCCGGGCGACAGACCCGTTCTTCGCCAGTACCGCGTCGGTTCTCGGAATACATAATCTCCCTTATTTGGGGAATGGGTCGAGCGCCCTGCTTAAGGCTTTTGGGTTAAGTCCGGGCAGGCATGCCCTGCTCCCGAAATGGACGCAAACCTTGCCGCTGCCGTTGGGCATTCTGGCGGCTGATCGAATTGTCGCGGTTTCCCCCAGCTATGCGCGCGAGATTTTGACCCCCGAGTACGGTTCAGGACTGGATGAGTTCTTGAGAGCCCGGGCAGACTCAATTTCGGGAATTCTGAACGGCTTAGACCTAGAGCGCTGGGATCCACTGAACGACTCTTGCCTGGAGAAAAACTATTCATCCGAAACATTAGCCGATCGTAAAGCAAATCGAGAACATTTACAAGCCGAGGTTGGCTTGCCGATCCATGCGGACGCGGCGATAATGGGCATGGTCAATCGTATGGATTATCAAAAGGGGATGGATCTGCTCCCCGAAGCGCTGACCGGCTTATCGCTCCTTAAGCAAAAGCCCGCTTTTGACTGGCAGATGGTCATCTTGGGCGCCGGAGACGCTGAAATTGAGGCGCGGGCGCGGCAATTGGAATCTGAATTTCCCACCCGGGTCCGGGTGGTGACACGCTTTGATGTCCGCTTGAGCCGGATGATCTATGGCGGCGCGGATGTGATCATCATTCCTTCGCGCTATGAGCCCTGTGGTCTGACCCAGATGATTGCAATGCGTTATGGGTGCGTGCCGCTTGGGCGCAGCACCGGCGGGCTTAGGGACACGATCTTTGATTATGATCAAACCAGGGAAAGCACGGGATTTCTCTTCGAGGAAGCTACGCCGCAATCGCTGCTCGGAGGTATGATTCGAGCGCTCAAAACGCATCGGGACAAGCAATCCTGGAGGGAACTGCAATTACGCGGCATGGCGCAGGATTTTTCATGGGATCGCTCTGCGGATCAATATAAAAAGCTATATGCGGATGTGATGCGCGAATTCTCCAAGAATCCTGAAGGCGCGTAAACTTATTTACGGTTGATTTTTTAGGAGTATTCGAATGGCGGGAAAGACGAACCAGTTGAAATTCAAGCAGACCATCCAGGCGCCGTTGAATGAGGTTTTCAGCGCGTTTAGCCATGCGGCGGGGTTTAGCGAATGGCTCTGCCGCGCCGCTCAGGCGGACGTTCGCAAAGGCGGGCGCTATTATTTGTGGTGGGAGAACAGCTACTACGCCAGCGGTGAGTTCGTTGACCTGATCCCCGGCGACCGGATTGTGTTTAGCTGGCATGGCCGCGGTGAGCCCGGCGAAACCAAAGTTAAGGTGGTTTTCAAACCCTTGGGTAAGCAGACCTCGGTGAGCTTGACCCATTTTGAGATCGGTCCAGGTGATAACTGGAAGCAGACTCACCGGGCGATAAAAAGGGGCTGGACGCTTGGGCTGGAAAACCTGAAATCCGTCCTGGAGACGGGCGAGGATCTTCGTTATTTCCACAGACCGATGCTTGGCTTTACTTCCTTGCAGGCTCTAAATGTAGACGAAGCCTCCGCAATGGGCTTCCCGCCCAAGGCAGGCTTGCTGATATTAGGGACGATGGATGGCATGTGCGCCGATAAGGCTGGTTTGCAGACTGGGGATTATATTGTGAAGTTGAGCGGTCAGAAAGTCGCTACGGTGCACGAGCTGAACTTGATTTTGAACCAGTTTCGCGCCGGGAACAAGGTTAAAATAATCTATTACCGGAACGGAGAGAAATTGCAGTCCAGGTGTGAGCTTTCGCCGCGGCCGTTGCCAAACATTCCGGGCAGTTTGGAAGAATTGTCAAAGGCTGTGCGCGAGGTATACGATGGGTTAGAGGCTCAATTGGATGACGTGCTGCGCGGTGTCAGGTCCGATCAAATGAATGCGCGCAGTTCACCCGCCAACTGGAGCATCCGTGAGACGCTGGGACATTTAATTGCCACTGAGCGTGAGATTCAAAGCTGGGTGACGCGCCTGTTCGAAAGCCAGGAAGCCGATTTTACACTCCATTCCAATCAACCGGCTCGCATCCGCGCGGTGATTGCCGCGTTTCCTGACCTGCCGAGCTTGCGCGCTGAATTGAAACGCAGCCAGGCAGAGACAGTTGCCATAGTCGCCGAGCTGCCGCCGGAACTGCTCAAACGGCGCCGGAGCTACTTGCGGTTGGCGTTGGAGCTGTTGCAGAACCCGCCGCTTCATTACCAGGAACACCTGCACTTAATGAAGGTCGCTCTGGAAAAGGGCGCATCGGCAGATACTGAGTCCCCTGAGCCTTTCAAAGAGGCGCGGATATCTGACGTACCAAAGTTGAATTAAACGCATGAAAACGATCACTCGTTAACGGTTTGTTTGTTCGTAGAAGGAGGTTGTTATGAAAACGCGTACTGTGATACTTGCCGGCGGCGAAGGCTCGCGCCTGGGGGTGCTGACCGCCAAACGCACCAAACCGGCTGTGCCTTTTGCTGGAAAATACCGCATCCTCGATTTCACGCTTTCGAACTGTGTGAACTCAGACTTATTCGACGTGTTGATCCTGGCGCAATATCGTCCCCATTCTTTGATCGAACATATTGGCGCTGGAGTTCCCTGGGACCTCGACCGCAACTTTACCGGCGGCGTAAGCGTTCACATGCCCTATCAGGCGCGCGGCAGCTCGAACTGGTACCTCGGGACCGCCGATGCTGTGCAGCAGAATTTCTTGTTCATCAAACGCAATTACCCCGATCACGTGCTGATCCTTTCTGGCGACCATATCTACAAAATGAATTACCGGAAAATGATCGATTTTCATGAAGAGCGTCAGGCTGATTTGACTATCGCCACGATCACAGTGAAGCCTGAAGAAGCCTCGCGATTTGGCATCCTGGGATTTGATGAGAATAATCGGGTCACTTCGTTTGTCGAGAAGCCAGCGCAGCCGCCATCGAACCAGGCGAATATGGGGGTTTATCTTTTCAATACATCGATTCTGGACCGGGTCCTCTGGGACGATCATTTATTGACCGAGTCCAGTCATGATTTTGGAAAGGACATCCTGCCTAGGCTGGTGAATGAAGGCAAAAAGGTCTATGCTTATCCGTTCAGCGGCTATTGGGTCGATGTTGGAACGGTGGATTCGTACTGGCAAGCGCACATGGACTTACTGGTCACTCCGCCCCCGATCGATCTGAACGACCGCTCCTGGGTGATTCACACCCGCACCGAGGAACGCCCGCCAGTTTGGATCGAATCGGGCGCAACGATAGTTGATAGTCTGATCACGGATGGGTGTCAGATCGCCAGCGGCGCGCGCATCGAGCGAAGCATCCTCTCGCCGGGTGTGCAGGTGGCGGCTGGAGCGGTGGTGCGGGAATCGGTGGTACTGACCGATGCGGTCATCGAGGAAAATGCGCTGGTTGAACGAACGATTATCGATAAAAAGGCTCGAATCCGCCATGGGGCGCACGTGGGGGGCATAGAATCGCAGCAACCGCTGCGGATCCCGATCATTGGCAAACATGCCATTATCGCGCCAGATATGGTGGTCGAACCCGGAGCCGTGATTGGCCCCGATGTGATCGAAACGGATTATCCAGATCTAAAACTTGTACGAAGCAGTGACTTTATCCAAACCAAGAGACTGGCGCATGAAGTATAAGCGCAGCGCCGGGGTTTTGCTTCATCCGACCAGCCTTCCAGGCTCATACGGGATCGGCGATATTGGACCGCAGGCGTACCGTTGGATCGATTTTCTGGCAAACTCCAACTGCGGTCTCTGGCAAGTTTTGCCGTTGGGACCCACCGGTTATGGCGATTCGCCGTACCAATGTTTTTCGGCTTTTGCGGGTAACTTCTATTTGGTCAGCCCCGAAAGGCTTTTGGAACAGGAACTGCTGACTGCTGCGGATCTGGCTGACACCCCCCACTTTCCAGCGGATAAGGTGGATTACGGCTTAGTCATCGCATGGAAGCTGCAAATATTGGGGCGCGCCTATGATCGCTTCCGCGCGGCGAGGTCCGAGGTTCTTAAAACCCGGTTCGCTGAATTCTGCCGGGATCAGGCGGGCTGGTTGGACGACTTCAGCTTGTTCATGGCGCTGAAAGAAGCTCATCACGGGGCAGCCTGGAACCACTGGGAGGCAGCGCTGCGCGACCGCGACCCGATTGAACTCCAGCGCGCCATCCGAGAGCTATCCGCCGCAATCGAGCGGCACAGTTTCTGGCAGTTTCTGTTCTTCGATCAGTGGATCAAACTGCGCGAATACGCCCATTTGCACAAGATCGCTCTAATTGGGGACCTGCCAATTTTCGTGGCGCATGATAGCGCGGATGTCTGGTCGCATCAAGAACTTTTTTACCTGGATCATTTGAAACGACCCAAATTCCAGGCTGGGGTCCCGCCGGATTATTTCTCGTCAACCGGTCAATTGTGGGGGAATCCCTTATACCGCTGGCGCGCTCACAAGTCCAGCGGCTACCAGTGGTGGATCGAGCGCGTGCGTTCGACGCTGAACCTGGTGGACTTGATCCGATTGGATCATTTCAGAGGGTTCGTTGGATATTGGGAAGTGCCCGGACGGGCAAAAACTGCCGAAAAAGGACGCTGGGTTAAAGCGCCTGGGATGGATTTTTTCCGTACCCTTAAAACTGCCCTGAGTGATTTGCCGCTCATCGCCGAGGATTTGGGTGTGATTACCCCCGATGTAATCACGCTGCGGGAAACCTTTGGTTTGCCTGGGATGAAAATCCTCCAGTTTGCGTTTGCTTCAGATCCCAAAGATCAATTTCTGCCGCATAATTATCCCGCACATTGTGTGGTTTACACCGGCACCCACGACAACGATACTGCCCGCGGCTGGTATGAACGCGTTCCGGAAGAGGAGAAGAATTTTTACCGGCGCTACCTAAATCGGGATGGCAGCCAGGTAGCGTGGGATTTAATTCGCGCCTGCTGGGCTTCGGTCGCCAGATTTGCGCTCGCGCCGATGCAGGACTTCCTGGGTTTGGGAAATTCTGCCCGCATGAATTATCCTGGAAACCCAAGCGGTAACTGGGCGTGGCGGCTGCAAGAGCACGATCTTTCCGATGATCTCGCGCGGCGCATCGCGGAAATCAATTACGTTTATGACCGGACCAGCCTCAGCCGGCAACAAATGTACGATGCCGAGACCGGCTGAGCGACGCGTCTGGCAGAACCTAGAGATCTTCTAAGCTGCTCTGGTTGAAAACTTTTCACTGCGAAGCGTGAAGCGTTTCAACGCCTGCGGCTCGATTTGAACGCCCAAACCAGGCGCCTGCGGGACGTCAATCGTGCTGTCCTCGTTCAAGTCGAAACGCTCTTCAGTGATGTCTTGTTGGTAATAGCGCTCCGTGGCGGAAATATCGCCGGGCAAGGTGAACCCCGGTAACGACGCCACCGCCAGGTTTGCCGCGCGCCCGACGCCTGTTTCCAGCATCCCTCCACACCAAACCGGAATATTGAGCGATTGGCAAAGGTTATGGATGAGCAGCGCTTCGCGCAGCCCGCCCACGCGCCCGGTCTTGATATTGATAATCCGGCAAGCCCCCATTTCGATTGCCTGCCGGGCATGACGGGCTGAAAGGATGCTCTCGTCCAGGCAGAGCGGCGTTTTGAACTGGCGCTGGAGCTGGCTGTGATCCCAAAGGTCGTCCTCAGCCAGGGGCTGCTCGATCAAGAGCAAATTCAGATCGTCCAATGGGAGTAAGCTGCTGGCTGTTTCAAGGCGGTACGCGGAGTTCGCGTCTACCTGCAGCCGCAACTCGGGGTAATGCTGCCGGACGATCCGGGTGTCGTTCACGTCTCTTCCCGGCTTGATCTTAATCTTGATGCGGCGATAGCCCTGATCCAGATAGCCTTCCACCACCTGGAGGAGCGCCTCCGGCGTTTCCTGCAGCCCTACCGAGACGCCTACATCCACCCGCGGCTGTACGCCGCCCAATAATTTTTGCAGCGAGAGACCCTGGCGCTTACCCAGTAAATCCCAAACCGCCATTTCCAAACCCGCTTTAGCCATCTGATGTCCACGCACCCCAGCCATGCGGAGCTGCAAGTCTGCTGGATCTGCGACAGCGCTGCCGATCAAACCTGGGAGGATGAAATCGCTGAGGATATGCCAGGCGGTCTGGGCGGTCTCGTAGGAGTAACCCGGATCGCGATCGGCTACGCACTCCCCATAACCGGTCAGCCCTTCGGATTGAATTTCAATCAGCAGGCAATCTCGGGTATCGATCCTGCCAAATGAGGTTTCAAAAGGATTGCGCAAGGGCATGCGGACGTGATAAAGCGTAACAGTGTCAATGATCATAGTGTGCTATCTCCGTGACTCAAAACGTAAAAACTGCGTGGAAAGGCGCCTTTCAGGTGAATAAAGTCGGTGACAAGGTAGCCAAGCTCGAATAGCGCCAGAAAGAGCGCTCGGGAATGCAGCCGCCATTTTAAAGCTAGGTCTGGATCGACTGCTTTAAGCGCCGCGAAATCGGACGGGATTTCAAGCAGCAAGAGTGGGCATTGATCCTGCTGTATGTTGGCAACGACATCAGCAGCCGGTTGATCATGCGGGTGCGGCAGTCCGTCCGCCTCGATTTTAGATGGGTTGAGAATCGGGGTGTCGGCTGCCAGGTAATGCGCCAAATCGAGCTTTAAACGCGGTCGCTTGCTCAGCCGTCGGGCTACCCTTTTGGAGGCGATCCACCAGTCCACCTGAAACCGATCCGAAGGGAAGCCGACATTCAACCCATCGCGCAACTCTCCGTAAAAATTCGGAAAATAGGTGTCGCACACCGCTCCCAGGCGGGAGATGTTGAGGTGAGCATTGCGGCTGAGCAGCGGATCATAAGTCCAGGTAATTCGGTCTATTCCCTGGCGACGCACCATTTGCCATTGAGCGCGCTTCAACAAAAAACCAACCCCGCGGTCTTCATGTGAGGGAAGAACGCCAAGATTGTGCGAGTGATGCTTGATGCGCAAGCCGTCTGCCGTGTCGTAAACTCCCGGAAAACTGAACACGAAACCAATCGGGGTTGCTGTTTTAGCTGCTTGGGGCGGTTGAGGAATTTTAGCAGGCTCAGCAGCTTCAGTTTTAGGCGAACCAGGTTGCGGCGTGGGTTCATAAGCGCCGATGATCAGACCGCCGTTGCGCACCGAAGCCAGCAGCAGGTGGACTGGAATTACCTCGATATCCGAATCGAGCCAGATCGCGCGCTGCAGAAGCTCAACGTCAGCAAGCTCTTGTGGGGTTTCGATGATGCGCAGGACGATGTTCGCCATGGTCAGGTTCTTTCAACGATTCGGCGACCGAATGAAAGGGTCCAGTTTTGGTCCCGTAAATAGGACAGGTGCGTGATCATGCGGGCAGGCATTAGATTGAAAACGCGCGGTAAGGTATCCAGCGCGGTGGTGCGGTTGACCGCCATATAGTCCAGCCAATAAACCGAAACGGGCAGGTTGGGCAGAAAATGCGCGAGAAAGACCGTCAACCCGCGCAGGTATGCGAAGGGGAAATTAATCAGCAGTCGTTTCATGCCTGCGGATTGAGCCACCAGGTGGGCAATTTGCTTGAACGACAGATACTCCGGGCCGCCGATATCGTAAACATGGTTGATCGTTTCTGGATCGTCCAGACACCAGGTCAGGCAGGTGACCAGATCCTCCACCCACAAGGGTTGCAGCAATACGCTCCCATCGCCTGGTACAAAGAAGACGAAAGGCAGCGCGCCCATCAGGCGCGCCAGACCGGTTGTAAAGCTGTCGTTTTGCCCATAAACAATGCTTGTGCGCAGAATCGTGTACTCTAGGCTGCTGCGGCGGATAAATTCTTCCACGATTCCTTTGGTTTTTAAGACCGGATAGGCTGAAGCGCGGTCGGCTCCGAGATGTGAAATGAAAAAGATGCGTTTCACGCCCGCGTCCTCAGCCGCGCTGATCAGCGTTCTGGTTCCCTGAATATCCGTTTGCGCCAGGTCAGCCTGTGTGCCGCGCCATTCACCGCTTGCCAGATGAAAGATAACGTCGACGCCGACCATTGCCGCGCGCAGACCACGCTCATCGTTCAGGCTGCTCACGGCGGCGTTCACCGGCACGCCGCGCGGGAGCTTTGGCGAGCGCTTCGATGGGCGGATCAACGTGCGCACTGGAAGCTGCATTTCGACCAGGTGACGAATTAAAGCGCCGCCGATAAAGCCGGTCCCGCCGGTTACCAGGATCAACGCGGCGCCTTTCGGCTGCCGATTGCGCGGTGTTTATGTCGCATGGCGGATTTCTTCAACAGCCTCGGGGTTCACGAGCGAAGAGATATCGCCGGGGTCCTGGTTCAGATAGGCGGACCGGATCATACGGCGCATCACCTTGGCGTTGCGCGTCTTGGGCAGGTCGCTCACAAACAGGATCTCTTTGGGCGCTAACGGTTTGCCAAGCGCTTTTGCCAGCATCTCTGTCAACTCCTGGCGAAGGACAGGGTAACGTGCGGGTTCGCAAGTTGGCACACAGAAAACGACCACGGCATTGCCTTTGATCTCATCTGGCACTGCGATCGCCGCGGCTTCGATCACCAGCGGATGAGCGACAACCACCGATTCGACTTCAGCCGGTCCGAGGCGCTTGCCCGCCACTTTGATCATATCATCCGAGCGACCCAGGATGTACCATTGCCCATCTTCATCCACGGCGGCAAAATCGCCATGCACCCACACATCTGGGAAGCGCGACCAGTAAGTATCCAGGTAGCGTTGCGGGTCTTTCCAGAAACCGCGCGTCATCCCAATCCAGGGTTCTTTGATCACCAGTTCGCCCACCTGGTTTATCACCGAGTTACCCTCCTCGTCGAATACATCTGCGGCTATCCCTGGGCATGGACCGGTAAACGCGCAGGGTTTGAGCGGCTGGATCGGGTTGCCCATCACGATCCCGCCGGATATTTCCGTGCCGCCCGAATAGTTGATAATCGGGCGCTTGCCCTGACCCACCTCATTGAACAGCCACAACCAGGGATCGGGGTTCCAGGGCTCGCCGGTAGAGGCGAAGCGGCGCAGCGCCGAAAGATCGTGCTTCCGCACCGGGTCGAGACCGTATGGTATCAGGGCGCGCACCAGGGTAGGCGAAATGCCCAGGATGTTCTCGCGGTGGCGCGATGTCAGATCCCAGATGCGGTCGACCGTTGGATAATCCGGAGCGCCATCGTAAAGCACCATTGTGGCGCCCAAGAGCAAAGCGCCAAACACCAGCCAAGGACCCATCATCCACCCCATATCGGTGAGCCAGTAGATGATGTCCCCCGGATGGACATCTGTGCCAAACGCCATGTCTTGAGCCGCTTTGATTGGAAAACCGCAGTGGGTGTGAACGGCGCCTTTTGGCTGACCGGTTGTCCCCGAGGTGTAGATGATCATCAGGGTATCTTCGGCGCCGGTTTCGAGCGTAGGGCATTGATCGGATTGGGAAGGGATAAGGTCGTCCCATCTCAGGTCGCGTTCGGGTTGCAGGTTGACCGCCAAGCCGATGCGGTTTAACACGATCATGTGTTTTAGGGAAGGTATATCGAGGGCAGCTTCGTCGGTAATGGGCTTCAATGGAACGGGCTTGCCGCGCCGGAAAAACCCGTCGGCGGTGAACAAGAACCTGGCGCTGGCGTCGTTCATGCGGGATGAGATCGCGCCAGGTCCAAAGCCCGAAAACAAGGGCAGGATCACCGCCCCAAGTTTCGCCGTTGCCAGCATGGCTGCCACGATCTCCGGCGTCATCGGCATAAAGATGCCTACGACATCCCCCTTCTCGATGCTGAGCGATTTCAGGGCGTTGGCGGTCTGGTTCACCAACCGGTGGAGTTGCTGGTAAGTCAGCTTGCGGACGGCGCCTTCTTCGCCCTCCCAAATCAGGGCGGTTTCAGCCGCTTTGGGTGTATTGATGTATTTATCCAGGCAGTTGTGGACGATGTTCATCTTCCCGTCGACGCACCAGCGCGGCCAGGGTTTGCCGCGGCTGAGATCGAGCACCTGGCTGTAGGGTTGATAAAACTGGATGTCCAAGAATTTCAACACGGCGTCCGTGAACCAGGCGACGTCTTGCGTCGAGCGCAGCATCAACTCGGAAAAATCCGCTATTCCGTGCAGATGCATAAATCGAGTCAGATTAGCCTGCTCGATATCGTTTATCGTTGGCGTCCAGACGATTTCGCCGCCAAATTCAAAATGCGTTGCCACACTGCACCTTATTTTGCCCAGGGGTTAGAAGTGGAATCTTGAATCCTGAGATGATCCGCACTTTGCTGGATTTAAAATTATAACATTGCGGCATTTCTTGCGATCCATTCAGCCCCGAAAAAGATACGCCGGCACGATCAGCAGCAGATAGCTGACCAGGTTGGCTGATAATGCGGCGTACCAATGGGAGGGCTTTTTTTGGCGCCAAAACCTGCGCAGAACGAGACCTTCGATCAGGACGGAGCAAGCCCAGGATAGAATCAAGCCAAACACTGCCAGGCGGTTGACTGCCACCAGCAGCAGAAAACCCGCCGCTGTGGAAGCCAGGTTCATCCAGAAAGCGCCTCGCAGCGATTCGCGCAGGTTCCCCCACCCGATGAGCTGTAATACCACCGATTCGACAAACACGACGAGGATGAAAATCATCACCAACGCCAGGGCGCCCAAGACTGCTGTTTTTAGGGCAACTCCAGGCAAGGCGACATCCAATGGGGAGATTGACTGCATCTGCGCGTTCTCTTCCTGCGGAAACGAATACCGAAAGTTTAGCACTGCCGATCAGGATGGGCAAGCGCGAGCAGGATTCAAAGCCGCGTTCCAGACTAGATTGCTGTCTGGACGCTTTTTTATATTTGCGCCATTATTCTGGCGGCATAATCGGTTAAAATTCCATCTTGGTTCGTTCGGTATCGCCGATATCTGCGGGCTGACTTACTTGTGGTTATTGGAGCGTGAAGTGGATAATGGCTGAAAAGTTCGATTGCCGCACAACCGGGGTTCACCCGTCCGAGATCACGCCGGAGCATGTTTATCTCAACCGGCGGGGGTTCCTGAAATCGTTGGGGATCGCGGGGGCGGGCGCTTTTCTGGCAGCCTGCGGAGGGAGTCCACCGGCAAGCCCAACCGGCGCCGCGCTGCCTGCCGTGACTGAGACCGCCGTTCAAGGGGAAATCAATCCAACGGATGAGCCGGGCGATGCGCTGACCAGCTTTGAGCAGATCACCAATTTCAATAATTTCTACGAGTTTACATTCTCTAAAAGGGACGTCGCAAAGCTGGCTCAAGAATTTCCAACTTCCCCCTGGCAGGTGGAGGTCTACGGGCTGGTCAACAACCCGCACACGTTCCGGATTGAAGACCTATTAAAACAGTTCACCCAGGAGCAGCGCATCTACCGCATGCGCTGTGTCGAAGCCTGGTCGATGGTGATCCCCTGGCAGGGTTTTCCGCTGGCGCAGCTGCTCGAGGTGGTGGAGCCAAAGCCCAGCGCGAAATTTGTCCGGTTCGAAACCGTCTTCGACCCTGAACGGATGCCTGGGCTAAAGAACCATTCCTACCCCTGGCCGTATCAAGAAGGGCTGCGCCTGGACGAAGCGCTGCACGACCTGACCATCCTGGCGACCGGTTTGTACGGCAAACCCATGCCAGCGCAGAACGGCTCGCCGATCCGCCTGGTGGTACCCTGGAAATACGGTTTCAAGAGCATCAAATCGATTGCGAAAATCGAGCTGGTTGAAACGCAGCCGGCAACGTTGTGGACGACCATCGCGCCGCATGAATACGGTTTCTATGCCAACGTGAACCCCAAGGTGGATCACCCGCGCTGGTCACAAGCCAGCGAGCGGCGGATCGGCGAAAGCAAACAACGCCCGACTTTGCTCTTCAACGGCTACGCCGATCAGGTCGCCCATCTTTATGAGGGGATGGACCTTCAGGTGGATTATTAAGCTCGCTTTGGGACTGCCTGGATGCCTGCTGCCAGAAAGGGTTTTGTTATGAAGCTTTCGGAAATTCTGCCGGTCATGATTTCGATCCTGGTGATCATCACGGTGGCGGTTGTGCAGAGACAGAGCAAGCTGGTCGCGGCAGTGACCGCGACCATGCCGGTGACAATCCCGCTGGCGTTGTGGATTGTTTATTCTTCGACCCGCGGGGAGCCGGCGGCGATGGAAGAATTCACGCGCGGCATGTTGAGCGGGATCATCCCGACGGCGACGTTCGTGGTCGCGATCTGGTTGGGGTCGCGCGCGGGGCTGAAATTGCTGCCGCTGATCGGTCTCGGATACACAGCCTGGGCGGTTACGCTGGCCGGGCTGCTGCTTTTTCGGCGGTTCACGGGAACTTGAGCGCCGGCAATTGCAAAGCCCGGCTAGAAAGCCTGCTGGCGGT
>MWTA01000047.1 GCA_002050125.1 Anaerolineae bacterium UTCFX2
CTGGGCCACTAGACGATGGGGGCGGGGCTGCCTGATGTAAAGCGACGGAATTCTACCATGCCCATTGGGCGGCGTCAACGGCTTTGCTCCGCTAAGAGCGGTTGGGAAGGGGTAAAATTAGCTCATTCATAAGCAGTGAGGAGCGCCATGAAACACCACATGGGGACGATTGAAGTGATCACAGGGTCGATGTTCTGTGGCAAAACGGATGAGTTGATCCGCCGGCTGCGGCGGGCAACCATCGCGCGCCAGAAAGTCCAGGTCTTCAAACCCACGATCGACAGCCGCTACACCGTCGAAAAAGTGACCTCGCACGCCGGCAGCGAGTACGATGCCAAACCAATCCAGAACGCGCGCGCGCTACACGACTGGCTAGACAAGGCAACCACCGTCGTGGGGATCGACGAAGCGCAGTTCTTCGATCTGGAAATCATCGAGGTCTGCCAGGAACTGGCGGATCGCGGATTGAGGGTCATCGTCGCCGGGCTGGACACGGATTTCCGCGGCGAGCCGTTTGGACCCATGCCGGTGTTGATGGCGAAAGCCGAAGTGGTCGATAAGCTGCACGCCATCTGTATGGTGTGCGGCGAGCCAGCCTGCCGGACGCAGCGCCTGGTGGACGGATCGCCAGCGCGCTACTCCGATCCGGTCGTGATCGTCGGAGCTTCGGAGCTTTACGAAGCCCGCTGCAGACAGCACCACGAGGTACCCAGATAAACCGCCATGCAAGATTATCGCGAATTTATTGACGAAATCCTGGTCGATACAGCGACCCTCGAGCGGCGGATCGCCGAGCTTGGTCAAGAGATCAGCGCCGACTATCAGGGAGAAGACCTGCACCTGATCTGCATCCTGCGCGGCGGGGTGGTCTTTCTGACCGATCTGATGCGCCAGATCAGCGTGCCAAACACCGTGGATTTTATGGCAGTCTCCTCCTACGGGACATCGCGCCAGTCAACCGGGCAGGTGCGTATCACTTACGACCTGCAAGACGAGATCCACGGGCGCAACGTGATGCTCGTCGAGGACATCGTCGACAGCGGTTACACGATCGGCTCCGTGCTGGATCTGCTCCGCACGCGCCATCCCAACGACTTGAAAGTCTGCACGCTGCTCAACAAACCCGAACGCCGTGAAGTGAACGTACCGATCGATTACTGCGGTTTTGTGATCCCCAACAAGTTCGTCTTTGGCTACGGGCTGGATCTGGACGAGTACTACCGCAACCTGCCGTTCATTGCCACCGTGAATCTGGAGAAGTTTCACCCCGACCAGGCATGACCCAGTTCGGTTTCAGCCCATCCATCCAACGGCTGCTCGAAGCGGTCGCAACTGCGCTGCCGCCGGAGACGCCCGTGTATTTGGTCGGCGGCGCCGTGCGAGATCTGCTGCTCAGCCGCCCGGTTCACGATCTGGATCTGATCGTTCCCAGCGGCGGCGTTCGGCTGGGGCGGCGCCTGGCTGATCAGATCAACGGGGCTTTTTACCCGCTGGACGCCCGCCGGGACACCGGGCGGATCGTCGTGGAACTAGAAGCTGGCAAGCGGTCGACGATCGATCTGGCAGCCATGCGCGGTCCAAGCCTGGAGGATGACCTCAGAGACCGCGATTTCACTCTCAACGCGCTCGCAATCGATCTCCGCCAGCCGGAGCGGCTGATCGACCCGCTTCATGGGCAAAAAGACCTGCTCTCGAAGACGCTCAAGCCCTGCTCCGCCCAGTCCATTCAAAACGACCCGGTGCGTCTGATCCGGGCGGTGCGGTTATCGCTTGACTTCGGTCTCAAGATCGAGCCGCAGACCGCGCGGCTGCTCAAGGCGGGCGCGCCCGAGTTGAACCGGGTATCGGCGGAGCGCGTGCGCGACGAGCTCTTTCGGATTCTGGACGGCAAATCGCCCGCGAGCGCGCTGCGCCTGCTGGATATGCTTGGCGGGCTGGCGGAGGTTTTACCGGAGACCCAGGCGTTGAAAGGCGTCCAGCAATCCTCCCCGCACACCCAGGACGTCTGGGAACACAGCCTGAGCGTGCTCTCCAAGCTGGAGGACTTGCTGGATATGCTGAGGGTCGAGCGCGACCCGAACGAGAAGGGCAGTTGGGTCGAGGGTCTGGTATCGCTGCGCCTGGGGCGCTTCCGCCAGCTGCTGGCGCAGCATCTCTCTGAACAGCTTAACCCCGATCGCACGCTGCGCGCCCTGCTTTTCTTCAGCGCTCTCTATCACGACATTGGTAAAGCGGAGACCCGCCAAACCGGCGGCGATGGAAGAGTGCACTTCTACGAACATGAAGTTCGCGGCGGCGAGATCATCCAGAAACGCGGTCAGGCGCTGCGGCTGAGCAATCCCGAAATCGAGCGTTCGACGAAAATTGTGCGCCATCACATGCGCCCTTTGCACATGGAACAAACCAGCCAGTTGCCCTCCCGCCGGACAATTTACCGCTTCTTCACTGCGTGCGGCGCAGCCGGCGTGGACGTTTGTCTGCTCTCCCTGGCAGACCGGTGGGCGGCATACGGCGCGGGTCTGCCGCAGAACATCTGGGCAAACTCGGTCGAAGTGACGCGCGCGCTGCTGGAAGCCTGGTGGCTCGAAGCGGAGAAAACAATCTCGCCGCCAGCATTGCTGAACGGCGAGGAGCTGATGCACGAATTCAAACTGACACCCGGGCCGCAGATCGGGCAACTGCTAGCCGGCTTGAAAGAAGCCCAGGCGGTTGGGGAGGTTCAAAACCGAGAACAAGCGCTCGAATTCATTCGAGCCCGGCTGGATCAGGGGTAAATCGCTTCCAGCACCGGCTGATAAAAGCAGCGGCAGCCATTTACATGCGAACAGCCTTCAACTGGAAGGGTCGGCACGCTATCCTTAGCATACGCCCCCTCCATTTGACGGCAAGCGGGACAGCAATCTTGTGCAACCGATATGCGCACGTAGATCACGCGCTCATTCTCCTGTAGCTGTTTGAGGGCGATCGCGGTCTCAGACCAGACCTTCAAATCTGCGCCACAATTAATACAAAGCTCTGCCGAATCCGGGGACTGCGTCTGGCACTTAGAACAGGTCTGCACGAATAACCTCCTCGAGGGTTTTCCCTATTCTAATCCAGGATGCTTTAAGAATAAAGAGAATTACGCGTTTGTTTTGCGCCCGTTCCCGTTCCTCTGCTGTTCTATCCGCGCCCGGCGAGCCAGGCTGTTGATCGAAGCGACTAAGACGTTGCTTTTCATCGGTTTGATCAGAAAATCGTCCGCGCCTCCGTTCAATACGCTTTCGGCGATATTCGGCTTGTTCACTGCGGAGAGAACCAGGATCGGGATCCGGCTGAATTCTCGCACCGCGTGTAAAACCGCCAGACCATCCATACCTGGCATCCACAAATCGATCACCATCACATCTGGCGATGCTGTCCGAACCAGTTCGACCCCCTCTTCACCCGTGTTTGCCGTTACAACCTCGAAAGCTTTCGGCTCCAGCATCAGCTTGAGCAGATCGGTGGTATCGTTGTCGTCGTCGACGACCAGGACCTTTATTCTCGTCATATTTTGAGATCCCATCAGGTCGTTGCGCTTCAATGCTGGGACAGTTTGACTGATGTCCGTCTCGATCATAATGTTAGGGGTCCAATCTCCTGATGTCTTTTGCGATGCTATTTCGCCTATTATCTTTCAAATCCCTCCTTTTCCACCTTACAAACACTTTACAACGTATCCCAACCCTAAATTGACGGGATTATACTTTTACAAGTTGCCGCCTGTCCCTTCGCCCATCAACGGCGGCGTCGATCTGCACAGATAGCGATGAGTGGGATCTGACCCAGCCAGCGGGACAATTTGATCAACAAGCGCCAGATATGATATTATTCTAGACGTAGGAAGATTGCATGGATGCCAATGTTAATTGCCCAGGCTGTGGTGAGCCAATCTTACCCGGCCGCCGGTATTGTGAACATTGCGGGGTTGATCTGGCAGTTGCAGCGTTACTCGCCGAACAGCAAGCGTTGCTGCCGGCGCGCATCCCCCAGGGAATACCCATCTCACCAGAATTACTGGTGCCACGCATCGGCGATTATTTAATCGAGCGCGGTTTGTTGAAGCCCTCCCAATTGCAGCGGGCGTTAGCGCTCCAGGAACAACGCGCCCGCGCAGGCAAACCTCTACTCCTCGGGCAGGTGTTGCTCGAGCTCAACCTGATCACGCGTGAGACCCTTGACGAAGTCATCACCGCCCAAATTCTACAGCTGCAAAACGCGATCACCGAAGCCAACCAATTGCTCAAACAAAGGGTGGAGGAGCGAACGCGCGAACTTCGCCAGGCGCTCGAACGGCTCTCCGAACTAAATCAGCTTAAATCCAATTTTATTGCGAATATTTCGCATGAACTGCGCACCCCGCTGACGCACATCAAAGGCTACCTGGATCTGCTCGCAGAAGGCGCCCTGGGCTCATTAAATGCTGATCAACAAAGCGCGCTTACGGTCTTGAAGAAAGCCGAAAATCGGTTGGAACGCCTCGTTGAGGACCTGATTCAATTCTCGCTTGCATCGCACGGCGGCTTGGGTCTCAACCTGAGCAAGACGGATACAACGCGCCTGGTGCAGACCGCGGTGGATCGCTCGCGCAACAAAGCCCGCCAGCAGGGTATTCTGCTCGAGGCGAACTTGCCCGACAGCCTGCCGCCCATCTATGCAGATGAGGATAAAATTGGGTGGGTGTTGATGCAGCTACTCGACAACGCAATAAAATTCACACCAAAGGGCGGTCAAGTGAGCGTTCGAGCCGGGCTGATCCAGAAGGATCTGATTAATTTTATCGTCAGCGACACCGGCATTGGCATCCCCGACGAACGCCTTTCCGAGGTCTTCGAACCGTTTCATCAGCTTGATAGCTCCGCCAGCCGGCGCTATCAAGGAACTGGTTTAGGTCTGGCAATGGTCAAGCAAATTATCGAGGCGCACGGCGCGCAAATTCAAGTAAAATCGATAGTGGGCGCCGGCTCAAATTTCGAGTTCAGCCTGCCGGTTAGATGTAATGGAAAACTGGTGATCTAAAAGCGATCGAGAAATGACAGATATCATCAAACAGACCGGGTCGTTACAACCCAAAGAGCTAGAGGCTATTTACGCCATTAGCCGGTCTGTCGCAGGCGGAATTGAAGTCGAAACAACCCTCGATGAAATTCTGCGCTATCTTCGCCCGGTTTTTATCTTCGATAACATCGTCCTATACGTGCCAAATTCGGACGGCACGCTGGAGCCCACCTATGCCCGGGCGATCGGGCGCGGCCGCATTCGTGAAGCGGACCTGGCTTGGGGAGAAGCTACCGCGCTGAGCGCTTATCGGTCGGGGAAAGCTTTTAGAAAAGTTGACCAGCACGAAGACGCTCGCAACGATCGGACCAACGTCCGTTACATGCTGGGTCTGCCCTGCAACAGCGGTGAAGCCATGCACGGAGCGCTGGTCTTCATTCGCTTTGGGGGTCCCGAGTACCGCTCGGATCAGGTGCTGCTCGCCGAATTTGTGGCGCTGCACGTGGCGCAATTGCTGCAGCACAAACAACTCGTGTCGCGCATCGCCTCGTTGGAAGCCCGCCGCAAGCTGGACAGCCTGCAGGATGATTTTGTTGCCACCATCTCCCACGAACTGTTAACCCCGCTTGGCTTCATCAAGGGGTATGCCACAACGCTCTTGCGCGAGGACACCCAATGGGATTCGGCAACCCATCGGGAGTTCCTGACGATCATTGACGAGGAAGCCGACCGGCTGCGCGAACTGATCGACAACCTGATGGATTCCTCCCGGCTCCAATCTGGAACGCTCTCGATGACTGCGCAGCCGCTGCGTCTGGACATCTTGCTCAAAGAGATCAGCTTCCGTTCCCAAACGCGCAACGCGAATCTAAAGATCAATCTGGTGATCGACGCCCCTAGGCTTCAGATTTCCGCCGACCCCACCCGCCTGGCGCAGGTTTTCGATAACATCATCAGCAACGCAACGAAATATGCGCCTGGCTCTCCGCTTACAATTCATTTGGAGCGGGTGGGAAAACAGGCGTGCATCTCCATCCGCGATTATGGACCGGGAATACCCAAGGATCAACTCGAGACGATCTTTCAGCGCTTCTATCGTGTAACCGATCAAAACAAATCCGTCCGGGGCACCGGTTTAGGGCTCTTCATTTGCAGACAAATCATCCAGGCTCACCAGGGAGAAATAACGGCAGACTCGGTAGTTGGATCGGGCACAACCTTCTCGATCTACCTGCCGCTCGAAGATCGAATGAAAACCACATGAGTTGGAGGGAACCATGGGCGTTAATATTCTGGTCGTAGACGACGAGCCGCGCTATCTTCGGCTGATGGAAGCCAACCTCGTCACCGAGGGGTTCATCGTGACCAAAGCAACCAATGGGCAGGAAGCCGTAGATCAGGTCGTCGATCGGCACCCAGATCTAGTGCTGCTGGATGTGATGATGCCGGTGCTGGATGGCTTTGGCGCGCTGGAGCGCATCCGCGAATTCTCCAATGTGCCAATCATCATCGTGACCGCGCGCGGCAGCGAAAACGACCGCGTACGGGGTTTAGATCTGGGCGCCGACGACTACATCGTCAAACCGTTCTCGGCGACCGAGCTGCTGGCGCGCGTTCGGGCAGTCTTGCGCCGGGCGCAAAATATCAGCAGCGGATACCAACAGGCATCATTCATGCACGGAAACTTACGAATCGACTTCGCGCGCGCCGAGGTGTCTAAGGATGACCGGGTTGTTTTTCTATCCGCCACTGAATACCGGCTGCTGCTCCAGTTTGCGCACAACCTGGGCAGCGTCCTCACCTCCGAGCAACTGCTCACCGATGTTTGGGGTCCCGAGTATCGAGACGATAAGGAGATCCTGTGGGTGAGCATCTCGCGCCTGCGTCAGAAACTAGAAAACGATCCTAAAAACCCGCAGCACATCGTAACACGTTCAGGGCTCGGCTACACAATGCCACCCCAGTGAGGCGTCAAGATTTTTAAGACTGTGCATGAGACGAAACATGACCATCCATTTTGATCAGAAGGGGAAGTTCTTTACCGATATTGTCAATAAAGAACCGGTTCAGGTTATCATTCAAACCGAGACGAACGTAGTGCGCGGGAAAATCCACCTCGCGCCCGAAAGCCGGCTGAAAGACGAGATCAACAGCCTGGACCGATTCTTTGCCGTGACTGACGCAGTGGTCTACAACTCGAGCGGCAAGGAAATGTATCGCTGCAATTTCATTTCACTCAACCGCGAGAAAATCATCTGGATCCTGCCGGAGGCGGAACTCTCCCAGTCAGCCGGGGGAGGTGAAACATGAACATCACGCCGGACGACGTTGATCACGCCGAAAAAAGAAATCAGAACGTGGATTATCACAAGATCAAGAGTTTTCTGATCGCCTCCCTCATCCGCACGTTGGAAACGGATCAGGTCCCTCAAAGCCAGACCGGCAAAGCGACCTCCAGGCTTCTAAGTCAAATCTATGCAAAAGCGGGGCTGCAACTGCCCGACGCAACCCGGGGAAAACTCTTCAAGGAAGTGTTGGATGAACTGGTTGGGTACGGACCGATCCAACCGCTGATGGACGATCCAGATATTAGCGAGGTGTTGGTGAATGGCGCCGCACAGGTCTATGCCGAACGCAATGGAAGTTTGTTCAGGACCGAAATTGTTTTCGACGACAACGATCACATTCTGCGTCTGATCGAACGCATCATTGCGCCGCTCGGAAAGCGGATTGACCAGGACCATCCAATCTTCCAAGCCCGGCTGCCGGATGGCTCATATATCTATGCTGTGATCCCTCCCGCCGCATTGGACGGACCCGCGATCACAATTCGGAAATTCGGGAAAGAAAAGCTAACCATCTCCCAATTGATCGAAGCCGGCTCGATCACCGAATCAATTGTAGAGTTCTTAAATGCCTGCGTGGCAGCCCGGCTGAATATCGTCATCTCCGGAGGGAGCGGCTCTGGGACAACGACAATGCTTAACGCATTGTCCGGATACATCCCCGCAGAAGAGCGGATCGTGACAATCGAGGACTCGGCGGAACTGAAATTACCCCAAGAGCATGTCGTCCGCCTGGAAGCTAAGCCGCCCAACTGGGACGGCCGCGGCGCAGTGACGATGCGCGACCTGGTGCAGACCGCGCTTCAGCTGCGCCCCGACCGGATTGTAGTGGGTCGGGTGGGCGCCGGAGAAAGCCTGGATCTGCTCCAGGCATTTAACACCGGCACCGAAGGCGCGCTGATTTCGGTGCGCGCCAACTCGCCGCGCGAGGCAATTGCCCGATTAGAGAAGATGGCGCTCATGGCTGAACCGGACCTTCCGGTGCGAACAATCCGGGAAAAGATCGCTTTCGGCGTCGACTTGATTATCCAACAAGCCCGGCTGCGGGATGGCACCCGCAAGATCACCCAAATCACCGAACTGGCTGGCATGGAAGGCGACACTATCGTGCTGACCGATATCTTCAAATTCGAACAGGCGGGCATCGAGCCGGACGGAAGGGTGCTCGGTGAAATCCAGCCAACGGGGATCCGACCGCTCTTCTCAGGCCGGCTCGAACAGGCTGGTTTTAAGTTGAAGGCCCAGATCTTTGGGGTAAACGTCGCCGAAATGCTCTCGCAAGGGCGAAAAAGCTCAAGCCTGCGATAAGAGTATAATCTATGGTCTGAGGCTTGAGATGCACATAATCGAATCGAGGAAGAGCTTATGACCCCAGATTCAGCTGTCACCAAAATCAGAGCGAAGATCATCGGCGCTCTCATTCGAGAAGCCCGCGTACAAGCCAGGAAGACAATCCCGGAATGCGCTGAAGCGCTTGGCATCCCCGCTCAGCTCATCGAGCAGTATGAGTTGGGTGAAAAAGCGATTTCACTTCCAGAATTAGAAGCGCTGTCTTATTATCTTGAAGTTCCTCTGGACCGCTTCTGGGAAAAAGAAGCCATAACCCATCCGGCAGACCCCAAACAGCGCCCTAACCCAGCCAGCATGATCGCACTCCGCCAAAGAATGGTAGGCGCTTTATTAAAGCAAGCCCGCCTGGAAAGCGGGTTGTCGCAGGAGGACCTGGCGGCTCGGACAGAGCTCCCGGTTGAACAGTTAAAAGCCTTTGAACTGGGCTTGGAACAGGTGCCTCTGCCGGTCCTCGAATTGCTGAGCTCCGCCTTGAACCGCTCGATCCGCGAGTTCCAGGACCAGAAAGGTCCGGTGGGCGTCTGGAACGCCCGGCAAAAGGCAATTCAGGGTTTCGAGGCGCTCCCGATGGATATTCAAACCTTCGTCAGCAAACCGATCAACCGCCCCTATCTGGATCTGGCTGTGCGATTGAGCGAAATGTCCGTTGACCGCCTGCGAGCGGTAGCTGAGGGGCTGCTCGAGATCACTTATTAGCGTTAGCCGGAGCAAACTATCGATGAGCGAAGCATTATCAGTAACGAACCTGGTAAAAGAAGCCAAAGCGACTTACCAACGCGGAGATTTTTTAGAAGCTGCAAACAAGTTCGAAGCCGCGCGTCACGCTTACGAAGCTGCGAATGATGCGTTGAACGCCGCCGAAATGGGGAATAACGCTTCAGTCGCTTTTCTTCAAGCTCATGAAGCTGAGCTGGCTTACAAGGCTTTGGAGGGGACCAGCGAGATATTCTCACAAGCCGGCGATTTAAAGCGGCAGGGTATGGCGCTTGGCAACCTGGCGTCTGCGCTGGAGGCGCTTGACCGTGATGAAGAAGCGATGGAGATTTATCAACAATCGGCGAGTGTGCTTGAACAGGCTGGCGAGGATCAGTTGAGAGCCACGGTTCTACAATCGTTATCCATGCTTCAATTCCGCAGCGGAAAACAGCTCCAGGCGCTTGCCAGCATGCAGAACGGTCTGGATGGCGTCAAGCACCCTACGGTCAAACAGAGTTTTTTGAAAAAATTGCTGCGCATCCCGGTCGACGTAGCCACGCGGAATAAACCGTCGTGAGACTGGTGAACCAGGCATCATGATTATCACCAATCGGATTCGAACGCGCCGCGCGGAACCCGAAGATTTTCCCAAACTTGCCGACCTAATCCACTTCGAAGCTTTCGTACATCGCCACCTGGATTACCGCGTCCCACTGGATTGGATCGGTCAGGAACAGTTCCTGCTGCTAGAGGAAGGCAGCCGCATCGAAGCCGCGCTGGCTTGCCCGCCCGATCCGCTGAATGTCGCGTGGGTGCGCCTCTTTGCGGTTTCAGCGCGCCTTGCGCCAGAACACGCGTGGAACACGCTCTGGGAGGCGATCCTGCCTTCCATCCGCAGTGACAAGCAAATCCAGCACGTTGCGGCTATCCCTCTTTTTACCTGGTTCGAGGCGCTTCTGAAAAAGCATGGATTTTCTCGCATCCAGGAAATCGTTCTGCTCAATCGCGAGTTGTCCAAGCTGCCAAGCGAAGCGCCTGATCCCAGAATAAGCATTCGCCCGATGACCCTGGACGATTTGAAAGCCGTCCACGCGATCGATGAAGAAGCATTTTCTCCTATATGGGTAAACTCACCAGCTTACATTGAGATTGCTTTTCGCCAGGCGTTGATCGCCAGCGTAGCGGAAGACAATGGCGAGGTGGTGGGCTATCAGATCAGCACCGGCGCGCAAAACGGCGGGCACCTGGCGCGGCTCGCAGTGCGCCCCAGGCTGCAAGGCAAAGGGATCGGCTATGCGCTGCTCTTCGACTTGATTCGGCAGTTCAACCGCCGGGGGGCGCACCTGCTCACAGTGAACACTCAAAAGGATAACCAGGTCTCGCTTGCGCTTTATCGCCACGCTGGATTTGAGCTAACCAGCGAGGAATATCCCATCTATGAGTTAGACCCGAGCTATCTGAGATAAAGGTAACCCCTCTGAATCGCTGATTTAGCGAACATGCATCTGTGAAATCCGCGCAACTTGTAGAATCAAAAAGATATGGATGCCTGAATGAACCATTTCGAAAAAACCTGGATCGCGCCCGATGGGCTGGATACCTACTGCCAGGGCTGGCAGCCCGAGGCGGAAATTCGCGCGGCAGTCTGCCTGATTCATGGTCTGGGGGAGCACAGCAGCCGCTACGCCTATGTGGCAGAACGCCTCGGTCAGGGGGGATTCGCCCTGATCGGCGCGGATCTGCGCGGCCATGGGAAATCGGCTGGAGCGCGGGGACACATTGCGTCACCAACGGTGTACCTAGATCATATCGATCGGCTGTTGAAAGAAGCTGGACGCCAGTTTCCGGGGCTTCCGCTATTCCTGTACGGTCACAGCCTGGGAGGAATCCTGGCGCTTTTCTACACGCTAAAGCGCCAGCCAGAACTGGCTGGGGCAGTAATCACCAGCCCCGGCTTAAGAACGGCGCTGGAAGCCCAAAAATTCAAAATCTTTCTGGCAAAGACGATGGGGGCGCTGACGCCCACAGTTCGTTTACCAACCGGGCTTGACGCGGACAAAATCTCGCGCGATCCTGAAATCGTCAGCCGATACAAAAGCGACCCGTTGGTCCACGACCAGGCGTCGTTTGCCATGGCAAAATACACGCTGGAGATGATCCCCTGGATTTACGAACATGCCTCCGAGCTCGAACTGCCGCTCTTGGTCATGCACGGCACTGCCGATGAAATTGCATATGCCAGAGGCAGCGAAGAACTCGCAGCCAAGATCGGACCGAATTGCACGTTGAAATTATGGGACGGCTTGTATCATGAAACCCACAATGAGCCCGAAAAAGAGCAGGTGTGGGATTTCATGACGACCTGGCTGGAAGAACATCTCTGATTTTGCTCTGGACAAACGCCCAGGTACGTGAGAAAATTTCCACCATTCCGCTCGTGATTGATTAATTTTTTGAAAGGTGAAAAGATGGCGAAGAAACAACCTGAATCAGCCAGCAAGCGTCAATTGAGAAAAGAGGAACTGCGTCAGAAGGAGCGCCAACAAAAGACCATCACCGTCGGCGCAATCGCAGTTGTGGCGATCTTGCTGATGGCTCTAATTATCGTACCGTCCGTTCAACGGTCAGCCAACCCCGCTGGCGATTTTGTAAAGGTCACCCCGGGGAATTATCCAAATCCTGACGGAACCTTTATGGGCAACCCGGACGCCAAAGTGAAGATCCTGCTTTTTGAAGATTTTCAATGCAGCGCCTGTAAGAACTATGCAAAGGAAATAGAGCCGAGGGTGATCAGCGAGATTGTTGCGCCAGGACTTGCCTATTATCAGTTCTACAATTTCCCATTCCTGGACGATCGCAGCGCCGATAAAGGTTCAGATCGAGCTGCTTTAGCCGCCGAATGCGCCGCCGAGCAGAATCGCTTTTGGGATTTCAAACAGATCCTGTTCGGCAACCAGACCGGCATCCAGGGACAATTCAGCGCGATCCGCCTTGAGGCGTTTGCGAAATCTCTGGGGCTGGATATGAATGCGTATAATTCCTGCGTTCAGACCGCCAAATACCAGACTAAAATTGACGACGATTTAAAGTATGGAAACGAGCTGGGGGTCACAGGCACGCCCACGGTTTTCGTCAACGGGATCGATGCCAGCCCGGGGCAGGTCCCCACTTTTGAACGCATCATGGAACTGGTTCAGCAAGCGCTTCAGGCGAACTGAACCTCAGGCTAGAAGCCCAATATTCAGTGAAGAAGATCAAATCTGCGTCTCCCCGCCGCAGATTTTTGTTATTCTTCGGTCAACGCGCGGGCAAGCGTCGGGGAATCTTTGCCGGATTGTTGAATCTCGAACAATTCCATTACGAAGCACAGGGAGGACAGGCGGTTCAAGTAGCGCAGCAAGTCCGGGTTATCCACCAGCCCTTCGTGAGCCAGCCCCGCAACCCGGCGCTCGGCGCGCCGCACCACCGCCCGCGCCAGGTCCAAGACCGCGGCTGAGAAGCTGTCCCCCGGGACGATAAACTCCTTTGGAACTTCCACTCTCGAACTGAGATCCGCGATCTGGCGTTCGAGCCAATCCACACTGGAGGCGTCAATCTTGCGGAAACGGGCGGCGTTATCCGGCGAGGCGGAGATCTCCGTCATGAGCTGATACAGGTTGCCCTGGATGGTCAGCAGGGTTTCCTTCAAATCAGCCGAACGACAGACCGAACGCGCCAGCCCCAGCGTGGAATTCGCCTCATCGATAGCCCCCAAAGCTTCAGTTTGTGGATCATCCTTGCGCAGGCGCCCTTTGCGGAGGGTGCCCGTAAATCCGTCATCGCCAGCGGTGGTGTAAAACCGAGACATAAGCAAATTATAACCTGATATAGTCCAATTTAGGATATAATCCATTCTTGGGGATGCATCTCGAAGATTTGGATTCAATGCAATAAGACGCTAGGAGATAACGATGCAAATTCGTTGCTACAATTGTCATAAACCCTTCGCAATCGGGAAACAGGAAACCCACACCGCGTTGGATATGATGGTCGCACAAAACCTGAGCCATTACGACGCTCAGTGCCCGCACTGCCGGCGGATAAATCGGGTTTCGCGCCAGGAACTGGAACGCGCCGCGCCCGGCTGGAAACCCACCGTGCAAACAGGGACCTCGAATGGATAATACCCGCCGCTTTGCGGGGGCGCAGGAACTTAAAAAGGCGCTCGGCAAACAACAATACATCGCCAGCGATGAAATTGCCACCATCCTGTATCTCAGCCAGGAACTGGGAAAGCCCCTCCTCACCGAGGGCCCAGCAGGCGTAGGAAAGACCGAGCTTGCCAAAGCGATCGCTCTCTCCACCGGGCGCGAACTGATCCGGCTTCAGTGTTATGAGGGGCTGGATGAAACCAAGGCGCTTTACGAGTGGGAGTACGCCAAACAGCTCCTGTACACCCAGCTTCTGCGGGACAAGCTGCAGGAGACGTTGGCTTCGACCGAGAGTTTGAGCGCCGCGGCGGACCGCCTGGCTGGAGAAGAGGACGTGTTTTTCTCGATGCGCTTCCTGCTTCAGCGCCCGCTTCTCAAGGCAATTCTGAGCGAACAGCCGACCGTATTGCTGATTGACGAGATCGACCGGTCCGATGCGGAATTCGAAGCCTTTCTGTTGGAGGTGCTGAGCGATTTTCAGGTGAGCGTCCCCGAACTGGGCACATTGGCAGCCGTTCACCGACCGCTGGTCATCTTGACCAGCAACAACACCCGTGAACTGAGCGAGGCGCTTAAGCGGCGCTGTCTCTACCTGTTTATCGATTACCCAACCATCGAGCAGGAGATGGCGGTCGTGCGCTTGAAAGTGCCCGAGCTCTCCCCCAAATTAGCCCGCCAGGCGGTTGAGTTGGTGCAAAGCCTGCGCTCGATGGATTTGCGCAAATCGCCCAGCATCAGCGAGACCCTGGATTGGGCTAAAGCGCTGGTGTCGCTCAACGCCAAAAACCTGGATGCCCCAACCATGACCACCACGCTCAGCGTGCTGCTCAAGCACGAAAGCGATCTGCAAAGGGCGCGCCGCTGGTTGAACCGCCGCCCGCAGGATGACCGACCGGATCAAGACACGGACTTCCGGTCGATGCACTGGAAGAATTGAAGCAGAACCGGGTTTCGCTCAGCCAGATCCCTCGCAGGGAGATTAATCCCCGATCTCATCTATTCTATCGACTGGCCTCGAAGGATCCGCCAGTAGAGCGAGTTTATCGGTAAATAAAGTTGATCCCGAAATTTGAGAGGTAGCTCCGCTATGGACGAACGAATTGTAAAGTTTATCGCCGCATTGCGGTCTGCCGGTGTGCGGGTCAGCATAGCCGAAAGCACCGACGCCTTCCGAGCCATTGAATGCTTAGGCATTAAAGACCGCGAAGTTTTCCGCATCAGCTTGCGCGCCTCTCTGGTCAAAGACGCCAGCGACATCCCGGTGTTCGAAGAGCTTTTTCCGATCTTTTTTAGCAACGGACAATCGCTGCCGCTGACAAATCCTACCGAAGACCTGACCCCTGAAGAAGCCCAAAAACTGGCGCAGGCGCTGCGCCAGTTCAATGACCAATTGCGCCAGATGCTCGAAAAACTCTCAAAAGGCGAGCCATTGAGCGCGCCTGAAATGGAGCGCCTGGCGCGCATGGTGGGTTTGAACCAGATGGACAACATGCGCTACCGCGAGTGGATCGTTCAGCGCATGAAAAAGGCGCTGCAGTTCGCAGAGGTGCAGGCGGCGCTTAAAGAACTCGCCGAGACGCTTGCACAAATGGGAATAGACAAGGAAAAGGTCAATCAACTCATCCGCTCCATGCAGACCAATCAGCAAGGGATGGAGGACCAGGTCCGCCAGTTTGCCGGTCAGCGGATCGCTGAAAACATGAGCGAGCGCCCTCCGCAAGACAGCCTTGAATCCCTGCTCAACCGCTCATTCCACGCGCTTTCCGAAAAAGAGATGGAACTGCTGCGCAAAGAAATCCAGCGCCTGGCAAACGCTCTAAAGACGCGCGTCGCACTGCGCCAAAAACGCGCGCGCAGCGGACAACTGGACGCCAAGGCGACCATCCGGGCAAACCTGAAACATGGCAATGTGCCGATCGAGCTGAAACATCGCGAGCAGACTCTGAAGCCCAAGCTGGTAGTGATCTGCGACGTCAGCACTTCGATGAGGTTCTGCTCCGAGCTCATGCTCAGTCTGCTGTATCATTTACAAGATCTGATTCAAAAGACGCATGCCTTTGCGTTCATCAATCGGTTGGAATACATCTCGCCGGACTTTAGCGGGAAGACAGCCGCAGAGGCAGTTGGGCTGGTGTTAGAGCGCATGCCGGCGGGCTATTACAACACCGACCTGGGGTCCAGCCTGGACGATCTGGACAAAGACTTCCCATACACTTGCGATAGCCGCACCACGTTTATTCTCGTCGGCGATGGGCGCAACAATTACAATGATCCGCGCATTTCAGTCTTCAACGCCACTGCGCGGCGCTGCCGCCGCACAATCTGGATCAACCCCGAACCGCCCACGCTGTGGGGCAGTGGGGACAGCGATATGCTAAAATATGCTCCTTCCTGCGATGTCATCCTGCAAGCCAGCAACCTGGCGCAATTGATCTCCGCGGTGGACAAGCTGCTCATCGCTTGATCTTGTTCAAATCGAAGGACCAGCATGCAAATTTATGACGTAACCGTATCCGTAAGCAACAACACCCCCGTCTGGCCAGGCGACCCGCCCCCGAACATCCAGCGAATTTCCAGGATGGAGGATGGCGCCATTGCAAACGTCACCCAGCTCGCGATCTGCGCTCACCTGGGCACACATGTAGACGCGCCGTATCATTTCCTGGGGGGTGAAGCGGCAACTGTCGATCAATTGCCGCTGAATTTGTTGATCGGACGCGCGTACGTCTTACAGGTGGACGATAAGATCGATACAATCACCGCGCGTGAACTTGAAGCGGCTGAGATCCCGCCGCGCACCCGCCGGGTTTTGTTCAAAACCCGCAATTCGCGCCTGTGGCAGCAGAACGATGGGAAGTTCGCAGAGGATTTCGTCGCCGTCAGCCCAGACGGGGCGCAATTCCTGGTGGAGCGCGGCATCAAGCTGGTGGGGGTAGATTATCTTTCTGTCGCCCCATTTGCTGACCAAGCGCCAACTCACCAAATTCTATTGGCAGCCGGGATCGTTGTGGTCGAGGGGTTGGATTTGTCGAAAGTGTCACCGGGCCGGTACTCTCTCTATTGTCTGCCGTTGAAAATTTCGGGAGCAGACGGAGCCCCGGCCCGGGTGATTTTGATCGGCGTTTAGCAGCCAGACTGGTCGAATCTGTAGATTTATATTAAACCGGCGTCCGTCAGATGGCGACCGGCGCGGGTGTGCTGGCTTTCTTGGGCACTGGCGGAGGAAAGATGCTCTCGAATTCCTCACGCGTGATTGTTTCCATCTCTAACAGGCGCCGTGCCACATCATCGAGCTTATCGCGGTATTCCGTCAGGATGCGCTTGGCGCTCGTGTAGGCTTCGCCAACAATCCGGCGCACCTCTGAGTCGATCTCTTCGGCAACGGATTCTGAGTAATCCCGCTGTTCTGAGATTTCGCGGCCGAGGAAAATCAACTCTTCCTTCTGCCCATAGACCATGGGACCCAGTTGGTCGCTCATGCCCAGACGGGTAACCATGGCGCGTGCCATGCGAGTAACGCGCTCCAGGTCATTTGCCGCGCCCGAAGTGATGTCGTCGAAGACAATCTCTTCGGCTGCACGACCGCCCAACAAGCCAATCATATCTGCCATGAGCTTCTTGCGGGCTATCAGGGTGCGGTCTTCTTCCGGTAAAGCCAGCGTATAACCGCCAGCCATCCCACGCGCAATGATGGACACTTTGTGAACCGGGTCGGCTTCGGGCAGCGCATTCATCACCACCGCATGACCCGCTTCATGATATGCCACAATGCGTTTCTCTTCCTCTGAGATCAAGCGGCTCTTGCGTTCAGGTCCTGCGATTACACGCTCGATCGATTCTTCCAGTTCCGGTTGACCGATCAGTTTTTTGTTCTGGCGGGCAGCTAGAATAGCCGCCTCGTTAACCAGGTTCTCCAGATCGGCGCCGACAAACCCCGGCGTTGAACGCGCCAACACGCCCAGGTTCACATCGGCCGCGAGCGGTTTGCCTTTGGTGTGGACCTTCAGAATGGCTTCACGCCCACGCATATCCGGACGGTCGAGCACCACGCGCCGGTCAAACCTCCCAGGGCGCAGCAACGCCGGGTCGAGGATATCGGGTCGGTTGGTGGCAGCCATGATGATGACATTGGTGTCCGTATCAAAGCCATCCATTTCGACCAGCATCTGGTTCAGCGTCTGCTCACGCTCATCATGGCTTCCACCAAGCCCGGCGCCGCGTTGGCGACCGACCGCGTCGATCTCATCGACAAATACGATGCAGGGCGAGTGACGCTTTGCCTGATCAAAAAGGTCGCGCACCCGGCTGGCGCCGACGCCGACGAACATTTCAACGAACTCCGAACCGGAAATCGAGAAGAAAGGCACGCCGGCTTCGCCGGAGACGGCTTTAGCAAGCAAGGTCTTTCCCGTTCCAGGAGGACCCACCAGAAGCACGCCTTTCGGAATGCGCGCGCCAAGCGAGATGAACTTCTCGGGTTCCCTCAGAAATTCGACCACTTCCTTCAATTCTTCCTTGGCTTCTTCAATTCCAGCTACATCTTGAAACGTGACGGATGGTTGATCGCCAGTGAACATGCGCGCGCGCGATTTTCCAAAGGAAAGCGCAGCATTATTGCTACCTTGCGCTTGCCGGAAAACGAACCAAAAAACCGCCGCCAGGATAATGAACGGAAGGATGTATCCCAGAACGGTAGCGACACTCAGCCAGGCGCTAGGCGGTTTGATTTCGAGCTTAATCTTTTCTGGTTGCAGCGCAGCGGTTGTCACACCGAGTTCTTTCAATTGCTCCACAAGGGTCGAATCGGCTTCCTTGTGTGATTTCCGTTGAGATCCATCGATATAAGTGACGTCCAGATTGTTATCGCTCTCTTCAATCCGCTCAACCTTGCCTGCCTGAATATCGGCGGCTACTTCGTTGATCGTCAGCATTTCTTTGGTTGTCGGCTGCTGAAAGTTATAGACCACCAACGTAATAATCGCGACAAACAACAGCAGATAGATAATGGATGAACGGTTGCGGGCAGGATTCACGTTACCTCCAAATTGGATATTACTCCGCAGAATTAGTTCTTAGATTATACCAATGGAAATCCCATGCTGGTAGCTGGAAAACCATCCTTTGAGAATTTCTAACACCGTTCTAACGATTTTTTATCTTCATCGTTAACGCTCAAATCAATCCCCCATGGATGTCCCTTAGGGATAATCATGTGATCGAGAGAGAGGAATCAGACATATGGGTTGTGGCGGCCCCAAATCAGCGCATCCACCCGTCTTAATACCCGCCGCACGAACGACCGAACTCGGGCATAGAAGCGCAGAGCAACTGGAAGCTTGATGAGTGGGCCAGGCTGCGTGCCAGACCAGATCGCCACGGCGGCGCCCCAGGTGAGACCTGCGCCAAAACCAACAAAGACCACCTTATCGCCAGCTTTTAACCGCCCCTGCTGGATCGCTTCACATGTGGCGATCGGGATCGAGGCGGTCGAGGTATTCCCAAAGCGATCCAGATTGATGATGCAGCGGTCCATTGAGATATTCAGACTGCGCATGGAAGCTTCAATGATGCGTAAATTCGCCTGATGCGGGATGACCAGGTCGATTTCGTCTTTTGTGATCCCGGCTTCTGCGACGGCTTCTTCGGTGGATTGAGTCATGACCCGGGTGGCGAAGCGAAAGACCTCGCGCCCGTTCATGTGGATGTAATGTTTGCCGTTCATTACGGTGTCGATGCTCGCCGGACTGCGGCTGCCGCCAGCCGGAACGTACAGCAGGTCGCTGCCAGAACCATCCGAACGCATTACCGCCGAGATCACTCCGCCGCGCTCTTCCCGGGCTTGCAGTACAAAGGCGCCGGCGCCATCCCCGAACAAGATGCAGGTATTGCGATCGTTCCAGTTGACGATGCGCGAAAGCGTCTCGGTACCAATTACAAGCGCGTTTTTCGCCGACCCAGAACGGATCGCCTGGGTAGCGACGTTCAAAGCGAAGATGAAGCCTGAGCACGCCGCCAAGAGATCGAAGGCGCCGGCTTTATGGGCGCCGAGCCAGTCCTGTACCAGGCAAGCAGTCGCGGGAAATATATATTCTGGAGAAGAGGTGGATACAATGATCAGGTCTAAATCCGCCGGAAGCAGGTGGGCAACGTCCAGCGCTTTCAATGACGCATCATAGGCAAGCGTAGCTGAGGTCTGTTCGTCCGCGGCAATCCGCCGTTCGCGAATCCCGGTGCGGCTTTGAATCCAGCCGTCATCCGTAGCTACGCTTTCAGACAGCTCCTGGTTGGTCAATATTCTTTCCGGCACCGCCATCCCCCAGCCGGTGATATGAGCAAACGGGCTCAAAACGGTAATCCTCTCTATAAACTGGCGGGGTTAGAGATTCGATCCAGGCGTAAAGCGTCCCAGGATGATGGTCGCGTTGTGACCGCCGAAGCCAAATGAATTCGACATCACGTACTGGACTTCCTTTGCGCGCATCTGGTTGGGGATATAGTCCAGATCGCACTCAGGATCAGGCGTTTCATAGTTTATCGTCGGTGGAAGACATCCGGTCAACAGAGTTTTGATGCTAACCAGCGCCTCAACCGCCCCCGATGCGCCCAATAAGTGACCAGTCATGGATTTTGTCGAGGAAATCGGAATTGAATAGGCGCCCTCGCCAAACACGGTCTTGATCGCGGCGGTCTCGTTCTTGTCATTTAAGGGCGTGCTGGTGCCGTGGGCGTTGATATAATCGATTTCGCTGGTCTCTAAACCGGCGTCATCGAGCGCCATTTGCATACAGCGGACTGCCCCAGCTCCATTTTCAGCGGGGGCGGAGATATGGAAGGCGTCGTTGGTTGAGCCGTATCCGACGACTTCCGCCAGAATCGGAGCATTGCGCGCCTGAGCATATTCCAAGGCTTCGAGGGTTAGAACCGCCGCGCCCTCACCCATCACAAAGCCATCACGGTTCAGGTCGAAGGGTCTTGAGGCGTGTTGTGGATCTTCGTTGCGCGTGGAGAGGGCGCCCATCACGCCCAGGCTAGCCATTGCCACCGGCGAGATCACCGCTTCGCTCCCGCCAGCCAACATCACATCCGCCTGACCGCGGCGGATCACTTCTGCGGCTTCACCGATGGCATTCGTACCGGTAGCGCAGGCGGTCACAACCGCGAAATTCGGACCGCGCAAACCGAATTGAATCGCGATCATTGCGGCAGCGGTATCCGGCAGCATCATCGGGACCATGAACGGGCTGACTCGGCTCGGGCCGCGAAAAAAGAACACCTGCATTTGATCGAAAAGGGTCATCATGCCGCCAATCCCGGTCCCAACCAAAGCTCCGATGCGGTCGCGGTTTGAGTCGTCGATTAACAAATGCGCTGAATCGATTGCTTGTTGGGCAGCAACCAGCGCGAATTGAGTGTAGAGGTCCATACGCCGGGCTTCCTTCGATCCAAACAACTTAACCCCATCGAAGTCTTTCACCTCTGCAGCAAAGTGGATGCGCTGCTCGCTGGTGTCATAGTGCGTAATCGGACCTACGCCCGATTTGCCCGCCAGCGAGTTTTGCCAGAAGCTTTCAACATCATTCCCAAGGGGCGTGACGCACCCAACTCCTGTAACCACAACCCGACGTCTCATCCATTCCTCCAAACGTATTAATGATCGCGCCAAATAGCCAATCTAAGGGTATAACACCGCCATCTGGCTTGGGATGCGCCCCACGGCGCGCTGCCAATCAGATCAACCGCAAATAAATACATCTCATTTCCGGCAAGTGAAACCGAACCATTCCAGCCGTTTGATCCTGTTTTTTCATGAAAGCGAGCAGTCAGGAAGTTGTGAGATCAGCTTCAGGACTTGCTGCTGGTGCAGGCGGTCGTGCGCGGCCTGGATCTTTACCAGCTCTTGCAGCGTTGTAGGACCGAAAATCGCGTGGCGGGCAGGGCGCTCCCAGTCTGCCGGCGCGAGCGCCTCCAGAAGCGCCACAGCTTTTTGGCGAGCTGCCATAAAATCGATAAACGCCTGTTTTCCATCCTGCAGATAATACTGGCGCGATTCCGCCCAGGGATCAGTGTCTTGCCCGGCGATGAACGGGTTGGCTGTTTCGATCACGGTCTTGAGCCGGGGTAAATTGACCTCTTCATCGACATCCCGCAGATGACAAATGATTTCGGTAACGCTCCATTCACCTTCTTCGGGGCGCCATTTCCAGTCCGTTTCAAGAAGTCCGCGGGTCAGTCCATCCAGAACCGCCGGAGTTGAGCGCAGGATCGCAACGCAGGCTTCGGGCAAGCTGAAATCCGGCAAAAGGTTATCAACCGGGTTTGAGTCAATCCAATCCAGGGCATGCTCCAGCGCTCCACCCCCATTCCGCAGCATATCGGTGGGGTTTTCGCTGGGTTGTGAATCCACCCAATAGGCAGACAGCCCCAACTTTCTGGCGGGTGCGATATCGCGCTGAAAGTCATCCCCAATCACAACCACCGGTCCCGCAGACCAGCCTAGCCTTCCCAGCACTTCGGCAAAATAGGCAGGATCAGGTTTGGTAAAGTGAAAGGTCTCGTAGGAGCTGATCAGCTCAAAAGGGTATTGTTCCGCGGGCAGGTTCGCCCACTTCAACCGCTGCAAGACCGCCGCCCGCGGAAAGAGCGGGTTGGTGGTGATCGCCAGACGATAATTGCGCTGAATGGCTTCCTTGACCAACTCCTGAGCCTGGGGGATCGGTTGGGTCAAGCTGCGCAAACCCGGAAAGACCTCTTGATAAAACCGGTCGGCAATGGCTTGAAATTCATCCGGCTTTGCGCCAACCAGAGGAAAAAAGACCGCATCGAAAGCCTCTTTCAGGGTGCAGTCCGGCTGGCGATTCTGAAGCATCGCCTGTGTGCCAGCCATCAAAGACGTGACAAACTTCTGCGGGTCGATCCGTTCGCCAACGAAGCGTGAAAAGGCATCCAGATAATCGGGCAAGAATTCATCGATGTTGTTCTTCAACAAAGTATCATCGAGGTCCAACAACAGCAGCGCATTCAACGCGGATCTCCCTGAAATTCAATCGGCAGCGGGTGGCACAAGCCACAGCCAATGTACGGATCGAAATCTCGCAAGCCGGACTTGCTGCAAGAGACACGCACCTTGACCTGCTTTTTCATAAGGGGAAGCGCCCGCCCCAGAGACGGTTCCAGCAGCATGTGTGGGCAGGCATTCGCCATTAATATCTCCGGCACCGGGCAACTGCTGCAAAGCGCTGGACGCCAGGGCAGAGGCGGCGACGCCGCGCTGAGCAAGCGGCATTCCTCATGTTTGCGCCCGCGATAATAATCCCCGTAGAAATACTTACATTCCTTGCCTGCTGGAGTGCGCATGGCTGGCGTCGATCGGTCAAACGCGCGTCACGTAGGCGCCGTTCGAGGTGTTGACCCGGATCCGATCGCCAGCCTCCACAAAACCCGGCACCTGTACCTGCAGACCAGTTTCGGTCACTACCCGCTTGGTGACGCCCGTGGCTGTGTCGCCGCGCACCGAAGGGTCAGCCTCAACGACTTCCATGTCGATCGTCAGCGGAAGTTCAATGTCAAGCGGCTCGCCCCGGTAAAAGGTCAGTTTAATATCCAGCCCCTCTTTTAAGTAGTCAGCCGAATCGCCGATCAGCTCTTTCGTAAGCGCTGGTTGTTCATACGTATCCTGATCCATGAAGTAATAAAACTGACCATCCGAATACAGATACTGAACGTTGTGGTAATCTAAGCGGATATCCTGAACTCGATCGCCGGACTGATAGGTCAAATCCAGGTTTCCGCCGGTGCGCAGGTTGACCGCACGCACGCGAATGGTAGCGTTTCCACGACCGGGTTTGTGGTGGTGGTAATCTAATACGCGGTAAATACTTCCATCGTACTCGAATGTCACCCCTTTTCGCAATTCATTTACATCAATCATTTTTACCTCTGGTGATCATGCACCCAATCTAAAAAATAACTACGTGAAACGTGAACCCACGTTCCACGTAGTTCGTTGCACGCTTCGGGGGAAGATTATAGCCTGAAGGCTGGTTTTTTTCAACTCTCTTGTGGTAAACTAAATTAATCGTCATTAAGAGGACCTGTCGATCAGGTATGGAGCAATCGCTATGGCTGAGACCGTTCGTCGAGCAGTTTATATCGAAGATGAGCCGGAGATGATCGATTTAGTTCGATTGATCCTGGCGCGCAAACGCTATGATGTGATTGGCGCTAATGGTGGACGCGCAGGTCTGGATACTGTCCGGAAAATCTTGCCGGATGTCGTCTTGCTGGACTTGATGATGCCGGATATGGACGGCTGGGAGGTTTATCATCAATTGAAAGCTGATGAGACCACGCGCGACATTCCGGTGATCATCATCACCGCTAAAGCCCAGAACATCGATAAGGTGCTGGCATTGCACATCGCTAAAGTGGACGACTATATCCCGAAGCCGTTCACTCCGCAGGAGCTGGTGGACAGCCTGAGCAAGGTCCTGGGAGCGCGCCAGCTCAGCTAAGCATGCCAGAACAGGTAATCATCCGCAATACAAGCCGGCTGGGGGTGCGGGCTATCCGGGCAATTTACTGTGACAGCTTTTTCTGCAAACTGCGCGGCTTGATGTTCCGGCGAGAACTTGCCCCGGACGAGGGATTGCTCCTGGTTCAGACAAAAGACAGCCGGATGGATTCATCCATCCATATGCTGTTCATGCAGATGGACCTGGCAGTAATCTGGATCGATTCATCGCTGCGGGTCGTCGATACGGAATTGGCGCGCCGCTGGCGCTTAGCCTATTTTCCCACCAAGCCAGCCCAGTATGTGCTCGAAATACCCCCCGCTCTACTGGATCGCTTTGAAGTTGGGGATCTGCTCGCCTTTGAAAGGTAGCTTTTCAATGCGAACGTTGTTTTTATTGCTCGCCGCCGCCTTGCTGCTGCTGCCAGCCCCGACGCTGGCAAGCAGCCCGGCGCAGGAGCCGCCAGATGGTCCGGTCTACATCGTTCAACAGGGCGATTCGCTTTGGGATATTGCCGCGCGGTTTCGGGTTTCAATGGCTGACCTGCAAGCGGCGAACGGCATCAGCAACCCGAGCCAGTTGAGCGCGGGAGCGCGCCTGGTGATCCCAGGGCTATCCGGCGTCAAAGGCGTCTTAACCACCCGTCCGATTCAAATCGGCGAGAATCTGCGCAGTTTGAGCCGCCATTTCCAGGTTCCAGAAGACATCCTGATTCGATTGAATCACATCACCAGCCCGGCTGAGCTATATGCGGGATCGACCCTGGTGCTGCCCCTAACGGAAACCAGCGCGCCGGCAACCAAACGCAGTCTGGTAACCCCTGGACAAACGCTGCTGGAGCTGGCTGTGGTACAGCAATCGAACCCCTGGACCTACATGGAGGCGAATCAGCTGCCCAGCAGTTGGAGCGCGCTTCCGGGCGATGTGCTGCACCTGCCCATAGAACAAAGCGAGGCTGGCGCAGAAATTCAGTCGAGCGCGCTGCCCGAGGCAATTTCGAACATCACGCTCGGTCCTGGGCGGATGGAGCAGGGTAATGTTTCAGTCATCCAAATCGAAGGCGCCCCGGGAATCCAACTGGGCGGCGCGCTCCTGGATCGTCAGCTGCATTTTTTTCCACAGGGCGAGGGGCTTTATATTTCAATGCAGGGCATCCACGTGATGACCGACGCGGGTTTGTATTCGATGGTCATCAGCGGCACGCTGCCACTGGAAGCGCCGTATTTTGGCGCCGCGTTTGCGCTTGCCCAGCCTGTGCTGGTCTATTCGGGAAATTACCCGTTCGATCCGGTGCTGAGCGTAAGCCCCGAAACCATCGACCCGACTGTGACCCAGCCGGAAGACGCGGAATGGAGCGCCCTCGCAGCCACCGCAACGCCTGAAAAGCTCTGGAACGGTCAGTTTACCAGCCCCGTGGCGCCGCCCTTCGACGACTGCTGGCCCTCGCTCTTCGGCAACCGGCGCTCCTACAACGGCAGCGAATATAAGTATTTCCACAGCGGGTTGGATTTCTGCGGCGGGGTTGGAATCGAGATTATCGCGCCGGCAGCCGGACGAGTTGTCTTTGCCGGTCCACTCACCGTGCGCGGCAACGCGACGATGATCGACCACGGCTGGGGGATCTATTCCGCCTACCTGCATCAGTCGGAGATCCTGGTCAAGCCAGGCGACCTGGTAGCTCAGGGTCAGGTCATCGGAAAAATCGGCGGGACGGGACGGGTCACTGGACCCCATCTGCACTGGGAGATTTGGGCGGGCGGCGTACAGGTGGATCCGCTCCAATGGCTGGAAGAGACATTTCCAAATTAAGCTTGATCCGGTTCTGCTGGATCTTCCCCGGTTTCATCGGAATCGGGTATGTCAAATCCACCCCCAGACTCGTATTTTCTGAGGATATCCCGAGCCCTCTCAACCTTTGATCCTGGCACCAGGATCTGCACGATTGCCAACGGACCCACTGTCAGCCCGTACACGCGTCCGATGCCTTCCTGTGAAAGAACTACCGGTATTTCCTGGGCTTCTAACAAGCCGCGCAACAGCTCCGCCTGTAACTGCCCATCAGTTTCATAGACCACTTCCCATTCCGATTCAGCCATTGTCTGCTCCTTTAATAGGGCTATCTCATCCACGGATCCACCCAGGGGATGGGCGCTGATCTGTTTCAGCCGCGAATCGCCATCTGGATCACAAGGAAGTTCGCTCCACGCACATCATAGAGTATAATATAGCTTGATAAAATTTTGAAACGCCTGCTCTGTGAGCATTTCATCCCCAGAGCAGCGTGTTTTGCTGTATCAGCAAAGGAAGAAGCCATTATTTTGAGGATTTCTATGGGAATTGCCAGCTATTCGATGGGCGAGGATTATTGGGATAATTTTAAACTCCAAGAAGAAGATATCGAATTCCTTTACAACTACTTGTTGGAAACTGAAACGCCCATGACTTCGATGGAACTCATCGAAGCTTTAGTGGGTGAGCGCATCCAGCAACAACGGGCTGAGCTTGAAAAGCAGCGCATGTCGGGAGGCGATCTTTACCAACCCAAACTGGATTTCAGAGTCAAGCAAAAACTGGTTTTTCCAGCCCTGAACTGGCAGCACGGACAGGTGCTGGAAATCCGCCAGGGCTTAAACCCGGAGATCGGAGATTTCCAAGTCATCCAGGTCGCGCTGGATGATGGAACCCGCCGCGAATTCGCCGCTCAGCTCCCGATCCATAAACTCAATGACCCGCCGAAGATCGTCGAAGAGTTCAACCATCTGGATACTGCAACGGTTCTGCGTATCTATCAGAAGGACCTGCTGCGGCTTTTAGAAGACGAACTGACCACCAACCCAGGCTTTGTGAGCATCACCGGGCGCTGGTTCCCCCGCGCCTTGTTGATCGACATCAATCTGGGTCATCTCAATCTGGCTGAAGCGGTGCTCGACATGGCTGGCGGCGGGCCGATGCCGACCTCAGCCCTGCTAGATCAAATCGAGATCAAAACGGATGTCAATCCGAAATTGCTGGAGTTCTCGATGGCTCTGGCGCTTCAGGAGGACGCGCGCTTCGATGAAGTGGGGCCGGCTGGCGATGTGCTGTGGTATTTGAAAAGGCTCGAACCGCAGAGCGTGCTCCAAACCCCGGTGTTTTTGCGCTACAACCCGGTTGACTACGACACCAACCTGCTAACCGCAGAGATGCTGGCGCTGGAACAATCACTCGATGATGAACTCTCGCCTGTTCCGGAAAGAAACCAGCAGTTAGACGAGGTGGAGGTGCGGCTGATTTTCCCCCACTGGCGCTCGGGCACGCTGCCTCTTTCAGTGAAGACCAGATATTTATTCCCCACCGCTTACGAAGCGCCCAGGGTGCGCTTCATGCTCGTGGACGGCGAATCACAGGAAAAATTTCCGGGCTGGGTGGTGCGGGAGAAAAGTTATGTCTATGGATTGGAGGAATGGTACGATTCGCGCGGCGTCATCCCGGGCAGCATCATCCATGTGAGGCGCGGCAGCAGTCCAGGAGAGGTGATCGTCCACACCGGCAACCACCGCCCGAGCCGGGAATGGATCCGCACGTTGCTGGTCGGCTCCGATGGCGGCATCGTCTTCGCCATGCTCAAACAGACCGTTGCCACACCGGTCGATGACCGCATGGCAATCGCGATCCCGGAAAAGACAGCCCTGGATCAGAATTGGTTGAGCCCGCTCAAAGATCAACCGCCTTTTGAAAAACTGGTTGTGAACACCGTGCGCGATCTGGCTCGGCTGAACCCGCAAAGCCACGTCCATTTTACAGAGCTCTACTCAGCCATCAACGTGATCCGCAGATGCCCGCCTGGTCCGATCATGGCGCTGCTAAATTCTCGACCCTGGTTCATTCACGTTGGAGATTTACATTATCGGTTAAGCGACACCGAATACGATTGATTTGCTGACCCTAAATGCCCAATCTCCAGTAAAATATTCGCCGGAGGATCGACTTGACGGAAATCAAACGCATCAGTTTGGTAAAACCAACCATTCATACTCGTTTTCATATCGACTTCGATTGGTGGAGCCAAAATGACCGAGACTGGCGAGTCTACCTCAGAGGTTATTTGTGCCCGGAACATCAGGTCTCTCTGGCGAATGTCGATCTCTTTGACCTGGTAGATTGGGTTGATCCAGAGACAGCCGAAGTTCACCAGGTCGACGGGCTGCAGAATGTGTTGATCACTCACTGTGCAAAACAGCCGTCTTTCATCACCCAGCACAGCACGCTGGTTGACTCGGTTTTTCGCCTGTTTCTGACGAACGGCAATACCCCACTGTCGCCAGAAGAGCTGGCTGAAGAACTCGGCAGAGATGCCAACTTATTGCTGAGAACGCTGTCCGGACCGCGGGTGTATAAAGGGCTGCGCCCATGCCTGGGTTGATTAATCTCCGCCCCTGTAGCTCAATGGATAGAGCAGCAGCCTTCTAAGCTGTTGGTTGTGGGTTCGAATCCCGCCAGGGGCGCCAATTCTTCTGTCCTTTTTTGTTGAGATAAGACGAAAAACAGATACAGGGGATGTGACAACGCCTTGCACAATATTGAATCTGCTCGCATCTGGTTCATTTTCCAGGAGTAAATTTATGCTAGAAGGTTATGAAAAATCCGATCCTGAGAAATCCTCGGATACCGAGCCTTTTGAACCGGTCTCTCATCACTGGCGGCTGATGATGCGCACCCCATGGAGACCGCCAACGGATGTGCTCGAGACCGAAGATTCGATCATGGTGCGGGTTGAGGTTGCCGGAATGCGCGAAGATCAATTTCACATCGAGATCAACGGGCGCGAGCTTTTAATCCGCGGTGCCCGGCAAGACCCCGCTGAAAGGCGCGCCTTCCATCAAATGGAAATTCGCTTTGGGGAATTTGTGCTTTCAGTAGAACTGCCTTATTTCATCGACTCCAGTCAGGTAGAAGCAGTCTACGACAATGGATTCCTGATGATCTCATTGCCGAAAGCCCGGCCGCGGCAAATCACATTTTCCGAGTAGCGCCCAAGGAAGCTGAATGCCCGCGACACGCTGGAACACAAATATTCTGGAAATGCTGAACTGGCTGAACGAAGAACAAGCGGCTATGGAAGAATTTATCGCCCAACCCATCATTCCCAGGGTGATCGACAGCGAGGCTACCAGCCCGGATCAGGTGGCGCAGATCGGCGAGGAGGATCAACTCCCGCAAGTGCTGCCAGTTCTGCCGCTGCGCGGGTTGGTGGTTTTCCCCCAAACCGCGGTACCGCTGACCATCGGGCAGTCGCGCTCCATCCGGCTAGTGGACGATGTCATGTCAGGCGACGAGCGGCTGATCGTCCTGGTCGCTTCGCGCAACCCGGAGCTTGAAGTGCCGGGGCCTCACGAACTCTACGATGTTGGGACCGTTGCGCTGATCCACCGCATGTTTCGCGCCCCAGATAACACCATCCGGCTGGTCGTTCAAGGGCTGGAGCGCTGCCAGTTGGCAGAATACTTAGAGGAAGAGCTGTATCTGAAAGCCAGGGTGCAGGCGATCCCCGAGACCATCGAAGAAGGGTTGGAGCTCGAAGCCCTGGCGCGCAACGCGCGCGATCAGTTCGAACATATTGCCGAAATGCTGCCATCCGTGCCGCGTGAACTGGTAGCGTCGGTGGTAGCGATCGAGGAACCTCTTCAGACCGTCTACACGATTGCAAATTTCCAACGCATGGACCTGGAAGACGCTCAAAATCTGCTCGAACTCGACTCAACCGCCGCCAAGCTGCATAAACTGGTGGGCATCCTGGCGCACGAGGTCGAAATTCTGGAGATGGGACAGAAGATCCAGAACGAGGCGCGTTCTGAAATCGATAAGGTTCAGCGCGAGTATTTCCTGCGCGAGCAGCTCAAAGCGATTCAGAAAGAATTGGGAGAAGGCGACGAGCAGGCTGCCGAAACGGAGGAATTCCGCCAGAAAATCGAGGCGGCGGGCATGCCCGAAGAAGCCGAAAAACAAGCCCGCCGCGAACTCGACCGCCTGAGCCGGCTGCCAAGCGCAGCGGCGGAATACGGCGTCATCCGCACCTATCTGGATTGGCTGGTATCGCTGCCCTGGTCGACGATCACCCATGATAACCTGGACATCGCCCACTCCCGCCAGGTGCTGGATACGGACCACTACGGGCTCGAAGATGTGAAAGAGCGCATCCTCGAATTTCTCGCGGTGCGCAAATTGCGCCTGGAGCGCCGCGACGAGTTCCAAGACGGAGAGGATGACGAAATCCGGCGGGTGCGCGAAGGGGTCATACTTTGTTTTGTCGGACCGCCCGGGGTGGGTAAAACTTCGCTGGGTCGTTCGATCGCGCGCGCGACGGACCGCAAGTTCGTGCGCATGGCGCTGGGCGGCGTGCGCGACGAAGCCGAGATTCGCGGTCACCGCCGCACCTACATCGGCTCGATGCCGGGCAAGATCCTGCAAGCAATCCGGCGGGTGGAAAGCCGCAACCCCGTTTTCATGCTGGACGAGGTGGATAAGCTGGTGTTCGATTTTCACGGAGATCCAGCCTCCGCATTGCTCGAGGTGCTCGACCCCGAGCAGAACTCCGAGTTCCGCGACCATTATCTTGAAGTGGCGTTTGACCTTTCGCAAGTGATGTTTATCACCACCGCGAACCTGCTCGAACCCATCCCCGCTCCATTGCGGGACCGGATGGAAACCATTAATCTCTCGGGCTACACCGAACGTGAAAAAATCGCCATCGCAAAAGGATATCTCATTCCGCGCCAGCTTAAAGAGAACGGGCTGCGCCCCACTGAGGTGCAGTTCCTCGATTCTGGACTGAGCCGCATCATCCGCGCCTATACCCGCGAAGCCGGGGTGCGCAACCTGGAGCGTGAGATCGGCTCGATTTGCCGTAAAGTGGTCACTCAGATCGCCGAAGGAAAGACCGAATCGATCGAAATCACGCCCGAGCGCGTGATCGACTTTCTGAGAAAACAGCGCTACTTCAGCGATGAAGAGATCGCGCAGCGCACCTCGCTGCCCGGCGTTGCGACCGGGTTAGCCTGGACGCCGTTTGGCGGCGATGTGCTTTTTATTGAAGCCACCCGAATGCCAGGCAACAAAGGGTTCCAGATCACCGGCTCGATTGGCAATGTGATGCAGGAATCGGCGCGGGCGGCGCTTTCTTATGTGCGCTCCAAAGCGGAAAGCCTCGGTCTCGATCCCAATTTTTACGATGACACCGACATTCACCTGCACATCCCCGCCGGGGCGCAGCCCAAGGATGGCCCGTCTGCCGGCGCGGCGATCGCCATGGCACTAATTTCGCTCATCAGCGGGCGCCCTGTCCGGCATGATGTGGGAATGACGGGCGAGATCACCCTGAGGGGTCAGGTCATGCCGGTTGGAGGCATTAAGGAGAAAGTGCTCGCCGCTCATCGGTCCGGAATTAAGACGGTCATCCTGCCGCTGCTCAACCAGGCAGACCTGGACGAGATCCCGGAAGAGGTGCGCAACCAAATGGAATTTAAATTCATTGAGACGGTGGACGAGGCGCTCCAAACCGCCCTGGAGCAGCACCAGCCCGAAGCCGAACAGACCCACCAGGAGGCTCTCCCGGATGCCAGCTAAGATATTCCTGATTGAAGACGACCTTTCCATGCAAGCCTTGCTTCAAACCTATTTGCAGTTCGAAGGCTTTGAAGTGACGCTTCAAAACAAGGAGGAAAACCTGGAAGAAGTGATCGAGAATATCCGCCGCGCAGCGCCGGACGTTGTCTTATTGGACGTCTTCCTTCCGCAGATCAACGGATTCGACCTGCTGGCGGGGATGCGGGAAGATCCTGAGCTGAAAGAAATGCGTGTGGTCATGTCATCAGGGATGGATTTTAATGAGCGCTGCCTGAAAGAGGGCGCGAACGGTTTTATCTTAAAACCTTACATGCCCGACGATTTAGTAAAAATCATTCGCCGGGCGCTTGGAAACGAAGAAATTTAGAGAACTAATGAACCCAGAGAGTGAACAGTGAAAAAAACACACAGCCGTACATCCATGCAGTGGTGTACAATCGATCTGCATCTCCACACCCCGGCTTCAAGCGATTACCAACAGCCGGATGTGACGTTTATTGACATCTTGCACCGCGCCGAAATGCGCGGCTTAGCAATAATATCCTTTACCGATCATAATACGATTGCCGGATACCGCGGGATGCAGGAGGAAATCGAGCAGCTTGAGTTGCTCGAAAAACTGAAACGCATCCTGCCCGAAGAACAAGCCCGTCTGACGGAATACCGCCGTCTGCTGCATAAAATCCTGGTGCTGCCGGGTTTTGAATTCACCGCCACGTTCGGTTTCCACATCCTGGGGGTCTTTTCGCCCAGCAAACCGGTGCGGGATATCGAGCATATGCTGCTCGATTTAGGCATACCGCCCGACCAGCTTGACGAAGGCTCGGCGACAATCGGCGCATCGTCCGATGTTCTGACGGTCTATCGGGCGATCAACGAAGCTGGAGGTCTGGCAATCGCGGCGCATGCCAATTCCAACAACGGCGTGGCGATGCGCGGCTTTCCGCTAGGCGGTCAAACCAGGATCGCCTACACGCAAAACGCCCACCTGCACGCCCTCGAAGTGACCGACCTGGAGAACAAGAGCAAGCACAGCACCGCAACATTCTTCAACGGCACCAAACCGGAATACCCGCGCCGCATGCACTGTATTCAAGGCTCTGACGCGCATCGGCTGACCAGCGACCCAGCCAGAAAAAAGAACCTGGGCGTCGGCGACCGCCCCACAGACGTGCTTCTCCCAGAAGTCAGCTTCGAAGCCTTGCGGGAGCTTTTCGTCAGCAACGATTTCGCCCGCACCCGCCCCCATCGCCAGTCAGCCGAACCAGCGTTTGATTTCATCCGCGCCGCCCAGGAGGAAGGCGTCAACATCGTTCAGGACTTCCACGAAAGCATGACCGTGCGCGGCGGAAAGCGCTATGCCATCATCGCCGATGCTTGCGCGCTGGCAAACACCAACGGCGGCACTTTGTTCATCGGCATTGCGGATGACCCACGCAAACCTATCCCGGGCGTTCCAGACGCTGAACAATCTCTGGGCCAACTTGAGAAAGAGCTTCTCAACCGTATCAGCCCGCCACCCCAGGTCTCACTGGATGTGCACGAAACCAGTGGAAAAAAGATCATTGTCGTGCTTGTGACCCGCGGCAGCGATCCTCCGTATGCGGTGGATGACAACAAAGTGTACGTGCGGTCCGAGGCGGAGACCGTGTTAGCGGTACGGGATGAAATTGTCGGGCTCGTGTTGCGCGGGCTTGACGCAAAACAACCCGAAATGCAGCCGGACAGCCTACGGCTCCAAACAAGCGAGCCCGTTCCTCAGTTGCCCATTTTGGCTGAGCACGAACCGGCGGAAACCGCGCCGCGCACTGGTGTGGAAATCATGGAGGTTGAAAACCGCGCGGACGAGCGCTATTACACCATGCGCGATCTGCGCAACAACAACGTGGTTAAAAACGTGACGCGCAAATCAGCCCGCCGGTTGTGGCACTACGCCATCACCGCATTCGATAAACTTCCCGCAGATCCTGCGCAAGGGCACATTCAATGGCAGGGAAAGTTCGGATTAATCAGCGGACAAAAACAAGGCAACATCACCCGCTATGATTTGATTGAAAAAGAGGCGGGGAAATACCGGTATTACTTCGGCGTGACCGAGGACGGCATACATGGACCCTGGAAGCGGCTCGTCGGTCAGGATGACGAATAGCCGCTTTCCCAGCCGATAGACAAAAGCCAGCACAACCATGCAGCCGAATGTGAACCTTAAGCTTTCAGTCTCGATTCGCGAATTCGTTTTTCCGCAGGATTATTCGACCATTATCGCGTTGTGGGAGAACGCCGGCGATGGAATTCACGTGCGGCGCTCGGACGAGCCGGCAGAAATTCAAAAAAAGCTCCAGCGGGATCCAGACCTGTTCTTGCTTGCGGAATATCAGGGCGAAGTCATCGGTTCGGTGCTGGGCGGGTTTGACGGGCGGCGTGGCATGATGTATCACCTCGCCGTAACGCCCGAACACCGCGAGCGCGGGGTAGCAACTTTGTTGGTAGAGGAGTTGGAGCGGCGCTTGCGTTTGAAGGGCTGCATCCGCTATTATCTGATGGTCACGAAAGCCAATCTGACGGCAATCCAGTATTATGAAAAGCGCGGCTGGGAACTGATGGATCTTTACACCTATGCCAAAGACCTTTGAAGCGCGCACAGCAGGGCAATTTCAAGCATGAGTCTGCGCTTTGGCATCCTCACCGTATCCGATCGCTCCGCCCGGGGTGAACGAGCCGACCTATCCGGTCCCGCGCTGCGGCAGGCGGTCGAAGCGCAAGGCTGGACGGTCGTGAAAGCTTCAATAGTCCCTGACGATCAGGCGGTCATCTCAGCCGTGCTGGTGGAGTGGTGCGAATCGGACGAAATGGACATCCTGTTGACCGCCGGCGGAACGGGGTTTGCGCCGCGCGACGTCACCCCCGAGGCGACCCGCGCCGTCATCGAGCGCCCGGCGCCGGGGCTGGCGGAAGGGATGCGCGCCGCCAGTTTACGGGTAACACCACATGCCATGCTCTCCCGCGCTGAAGCGGGTATCCGTAAACACACCCTGATCGTCAACCTGCCGGGCAGTCCAAAGGGCGCGCTCGAGAACCTGCAAGCCATCCAGCCCGCGTTGACGCACGCCGTCCAGCTTTTGCGGGAAGATCCCGAAGCCGAAAACAGCCACCGATCAGTCAACCCTCGCTCAGAATAGCCCGTGCGATGACCAGGCGCTGGATCTCGCTGGTGCCCTCGCCGATCGTCATCAGGCGGGCGTCGCGATAAGTCAACTCAACTGGAAATTCCCGGCTGTAGCCATAACCGCCGTGTATCTGGATCGCGTTGCGGCAGACCCGTTCCGCCATCTCGGAGGCAAATAACTTCGCCATCGACGCCTCTTTTGCGAAGCTTCTCCCAATCGATTTCAGCCAGGCGCTGTGATAGACCATCAGCCGCGCCGCGTGGATTTCGGTTGCGGCGTCAGCCAGCATCCACTGGATCGCCTGAAAATCGGCGATGGGATGTCCAAACGCCTCGCGCTGGCGGGCGTAGCGCACCGCCTCTTCAAATGCGGACTGGGCTAAGCCAACCGCCAGCGCCCCAATGCTGATCCGCCCGCCGTTCAAGACCTCCAAGACCTGCTGCAGACCCTGACCTTCCTCGCCCAGCAAATATTCAGACGGAACACGCACGTTGTCAAACGTGAGGGCGTGTGCTGGCGACCCCTTTAAGCCCATTTTCTTTTCAGGCGGGCTAATGTGCAACCCAGGGGTCTCTTTGGGAACGACCAGCAAGCTCAGAGAGTTGGAGCCTTCTCCGGAGCGGGTGCGCACCAGAGTCACGATAAACTCCGCCAGGCTGGCGTTGGTGCACCACATCTTGGAGCCATTGATGACCCAAATCCCGTCCTGAAGCACGGCGCGCGTAGAGATGCCGCCGCGCAGATCGGACCCAGCCCCAGGCTCGGTGAGGGCGAGCGCCGCCAATCCGCCCCGCCCCGAAACGACCGTGGGCAGGAAGCGCTGTTGCTGCTGCGGGTCGCCGAACAACGTCAGCGGGGCGCAGCCCAATCCATTATGCGCAGAAATCGCCAGCGCGGTGCTGCCGCAACCCCAGCCCAGTTCTTCGATCGCAATCGCCGCAGAGATTGGGTCCACCCCCGCTCCCCCATAGGCTTCATCAACGTTCAACCCCAACAAGCCTAGCGGTCCCATCTTGCGGACAGCTTCCCAGTTGAACGCTCCCTCTTCATCCACCTGGCGCGCTTTAGGTTTGACCTCCCGCGCCACGAAATCGTGGACTGCAGTGCGCCACATGCGCTGTTCGTCGTTCAAATCGAAATCCATCTTGCGCCTCCCCGGTATGGCTATTTCCAGAAACCTCACTGCTCGCTGGCAAGGACGGCTTCGCTGACCCAGCCGGCGCGCTCTCCAAAAGCCGCCTTCCACCAATAATGACCGTTCGCATACACCCCATTCAAATCATGTTCAAGCACAATTCCCACGCTGCGCGCGGCAAGCACCCCCTGGATTGAAAGATTCGTTCCAGGTCCGGTGCGCAGGTTTGCCTCGCCAGCCGTCCCAATCATTACGTGGTCGCCTGGATGAAAGCGGTTCGAACGCTGCTCCGGCTGAAGGACGACCATCAGCAACCCGTTGGCGACGCCGCGGGGCGTTTTTTCCGCTTTTGCCCCAACCACCGTCTCTGAATTTGGGTGGTTCACAACTTCGCCGTTAACGACCATGGTGGAGGAGCCGCCGCCATCCAGCGCCACTGCCCAGTTCGCCCCGAGGCGCAGTTTTGCGAAAAAGGCGAGTTCAACCATGCTCATCCCCAGACTGTTCAACTTATCCCGTCCATCAACAACGATAAAATACACATAGCGGTCATCCAAGGCAATGGCTGTGCGCGGGTTGCGCAGCACCGCGCCCAGGTCGTTCAAAGGCGTCACAACCCCAGCGCGCAAAAACACTGCGCCCCCAGCTACTGCGGCTGAAACGTTATACAGATTTTCAACATTTTCTTTGCGGCAGCCCTGAGACAGATGTCGAATTTCGAATTCCACACCGATTCTCGTACCAGGCAAAAAATTTCCAGCCATGCGATCCGCCGCCCCTCCAGTCGCCGAAAGCACGATCTGATCAAAAGCCAGGTTCATGCCGCCCAGGCTGTTTTTGACCGCCTGCACCGTGCCCTGGATCGGTTCTGAGTCGGGCAGCGCGGTCAGCGGACGACTCAACTCCACCAGGACTTCTATTCCGGTTTGGTCCGGCTCTGCCGGCGGGGTCTCAGCGCCAATCTGCGGGGTATAAATGATCACCTGATCGGCATCGCGGCGGGTGTTGATCCCGTCGAAGACAATCGAGCGGTTGGGCTCTGAAAGGACAACCCGCTGTTTACCAGGGGGCTGGACAAGGCATTCGACGATCAGCGCGCTGCGGTCGAAGCGCCAGGCAAACCCGCCCACCGTTTGGCGGTCTTCAAAGCGCCTGGCGTACCAGCCTGATTGGATAAACCCATTCGACAGTTCGCCCGAATTGGGGTCGAAAAAACCGCCGTTGATCGCCGCCACGACTTGAAACGCCCCGCGCCACGCGCCATCCCAGTATGCCAGCGACCCATCGTATCGCTCGACCTGGGCGCTCAGCGCCTCTAAGCCGCCCCCTAGGACGGCATTGGCGAGGCTGGTCTCGATAGACGCGGCGCTCACGGACCGATCCAGGCGGGTGACATAGACATGGTTTGGATCTGGAAGAAAAAATTCGCGATACGCAAGCCCCTCGGCGAGGAGCTTCCAACCGGATGGCTCGATCTCGACCTGGCGAAAACCCGGTTTGGAGAATATCAACAGGCACAGAAAACACGCCATGGATAGCCTGCGCATGACTTTAGTATACTGGAATAATTGAAACGGAAATCGAGATTTCCAAAACAATCATCCTGTCCTGACCGGTCCGCCTTCATGGTAGACTTATTGATTGATAACCCCATTTTTTTACGAAAGGGCTAAAAATACGATGAAGATCCTGATTGCAGCCGATATGGAGGGCGTCACGGGCGTGGTCCATTGGGATCAGGTCAGCTCGCGGCACAGTGAATATGAACGATTTCGGCGGCTGATGACCCAGGATGTCAATGCCGCGATTCGCGGCGCGTATGCCGGCGGGGCAAGCGAACTCCTGGTAACCGATGGTCATGGAGCGGGGCGCAATATCTTGATCGAAGAACTGGATGAGCGCGCCCGCCTGAACAGCGGCACGCCCGCCCCCTATTCCATGGTTCAGGGGATCGACAGCGGGGTGAATGCGGTGATGTTCATCGGGTATCACGCCCGGGTTGGAACGCCGCACGCGATTCTAGAGCACACCTGGTCAGAAACATCCGTAGCCAATCTCTTCCTGCAGGGCGAGCCGTGCGGTGAAATCGGCTTGAACGCGGCGCTGTGCGATTTTTTCAATGTTCCGGTAATTCTAATTTCGGGGGATCAAGCAGCCTGCTCCGAGGCAGCCGAGCTAATACCCGGCATTGAAACAGCGGTCGTTAAACGAGCCAGCGGGCGGATGGCAGCCGAACTGCTGACCCCGGCGCTGGCGCACGAAAAGATCGCTGAGAAAGCCGCCGCCGCGGTTCGCAAATTGACCAGCGGCGCAGCTCCCCAACCCCACCGGCTGGCGCCGCCCATCCACATGGAGATCGAATTTGTCCATTCCGAGATGGCAGACCGGGCGGCGTTGCTCCCCGGAGCGACGCGCTCCGGCAGACGCATCGCCTACACTGCTAACGATATGGCGGCGGTCTATTCGGCTTTCCGAGCCGCAGTCAACCTGGCTTGAAGGGGCAGCCCGTGGCATTCATGCGAGTCAACGGAGATAAAATTTATCCTGAACGCTGTGTCAATAATGCAGGAGCAAGGAGATGAGACCCAATGAAGCTATCCTATGAACCATTTACCATAAAGTTAAAAACCACCTGGAGGATCGCCCACGGCGCGACCGATGTGCGGCACAACGTGTTGGTCCAGATCGGCGAGGGCGCCGGCGAAGCCGCCGGCGTACCGCATCACGGCGAATCCGCTGAGGGTATCATGACCTACCTAGATCGGCTGCGTGAGCAGGATTGGGATCCGTTCAATATGGAGGCGCCCTTGAACGTACTGCCGGCTGGCTCGAACGCAGCCAGGTGCGCCATCGATCTGGCGCTGCACGATTGGATGGGCAAGCAGCTTGGCAAGCCTCTTTATGCCCTGTTCGGTCTGGATCCGGGCAAGGCGCCGATCACCTCCGTCTCGATCTCGATCGACAAGCCGGAGGTTATGGCGGAGCGCGCCCGCCAGGCTGGGATGCCGGCTTTAAAAGTAAAGCTCGGGGGCGGCGAGGACGATTTGCAAGTGGTTCGCGCCATCCGCACGGTCACCTCAGCCAGGTTGAGGGTGGATGCCAATGCCGGCTGGAGTCGTGAACAAGCTGCGCGCCTGATCCCCCGCCTGGCAGAATTCGATCTCGAATTTGTCGAACAACCGATCGCGGTCAACGATATCGAGGGGCTGCGCTGGCTGCGCGACCAGAAACTCGGCTTGCCTATTTTTGCCGATGAAAACATCAAAACCGCCCGAGATGTCGTGGCGCACGCCGGAGCCGTTGATGGCGTGGTCATAAAGCTGGCGAAATCCGGCGGTATTCGCGAGGCGCTGCGCGCCATTCATACCGCTCGCGCGCTTGGGATGCAAGTGATGATCGGCTGCATGGTGGAGACTTCGCTGGCGATCAGCGCAGCCGCGCAGCTCGCGCCGCTTTGCGACTACGCCGACCTGGATGCGCCGATGTTGATCGCCAACGACCCTTTCCGGGGGGTGACTTACAACCAGGCTGCTTTGGTTTATAGCGATCTTCCAGGGCTTGGAGCGGTTCACATTGCCTGAAAACCTGTAACCGTAGAAGCACTTCTCCGTATACATATTGAAAGATGTCAGAAAAAAGTTAGGAGAGTGCAAAATGTTCAATTTTCTGTCCGGATGCATCGGGGCGATCATTAAGCTAATTGTTGGGCTGATCGCTGGTGTCATCGGTTTGATCCTGGGCGCGGTTGGTTGCGTTTTCGGGTTATTGATCGCCGTATTGGTCATTCTCACCCTGCCAATCCTGCTGATTCTCGCATTGATCTTCTAATGCGGAGAGAACACAAAAAAAGAGCCGCCCCAATTGGCGGCTCTTTTCTATACGCGATCTGCTGGCTCACACAGCATAATGCTTGAGCTGTTCCTGGCGCGTAAACGCCATTTTGGCGCAGGCGCCGGCGATGGGAGAGAGCACGCCCGGCTTGACCGCAGCCAGAAATTCGCGCGCATCGACTTTCCCGTCAAACATTTGTACGGCAACAACCAGCAGTTCTGTGGTTTCCTCGGGTGTGAGGCTTGCATATACAAACAGCGTCAGGGGCGCGGTGTGCAGATCAAAGTTGGAGTCAAGACTGTGCTGATCCGAGAGCAGGTAAAAGACTGGCGAGGTAGTATCCACCCACGCGGGAAGGTCGAATTTAGGCAGATAATCCTCCAAGCGCCGCGGCCGGACGCCCTTCTGAGGCAAATCGCCCATAAACAAAGATAACGGCGCATCGCCTCCAGTCGCTTCGGCGAGCGCTTCCAGGATCGCCTGCGTGAGCAGCTTAATCTGCAGATATTGTCTGCCCGCCTCGATATTCTGCCGCGCCTGCGCAACCAGGCGCTGATACTCTGGATCGGGAGGCAAACCGCGATATTGGTGAAAAACCCGCTCGGCTTTGAGCCGGCTCATCGAAGCCGACATCGCTTGCAATGCCTGGCGATACTCGCGGATCGAGTATGTATCGATCGATCTCAAGTATGAATTCGTCTCCGGCATCAATTTCCAGGTCGTCTCGAGGTAGCAGGAAACATCCGTCTCTGCAAAGCTGTCCACATCCCGGTTCGCAAAAATCACCGCTTGCTTCACTGCCGCCTGCACCTGGCTGGGTCCCATCTCCAGGCGCCAGTCCTGGTCGATTTTAGAAGCGCGCGCCTCGAGCGCATAAAAATGATCCGCGCCGGTAACCGCCGATTCTCGAAAGGGGATGCTTGCCTCGACGCAAAGCAGCAGCCGCAGCAAATCGCGTTCATCCAGGAATTTTTCCAGCTTCTTGACCATCACCAGGGCGCTTAGAAATTCGTTCAGACCAATGGCGAGGGTTAGTTGTTGACCCGGTGAAAAATCAAAGACTCGCAGCGCGATCTGGAACGGTCTCTCGGACTGCACCGCTTGTTCCTGGAGATAAATCTCCCCGTCCTTCTCGACAATGTAAGGGGAAATAATCAGGCGGATTTCGGGCAAGAAGCCGCGGTCGACCTGCCAGTAGACCAGGTCGTGAAACAATGCCGTCAAAGTCAAGATCGGGGCTTCTTCGTCTATCAGACTGAAGACGTGATCGAGGTTATGGTAGTTGCGGGCTTTGACTGACATGCCTTTGTAGATCAATATTGCCAGGTCTTCGAGCGCGACTAATTCCACCTGAACTCCCAATTGATCAAAGGCGTGCTGGAACAAACTAATCAGTCTTTGAACCATTCCTTCTTGCACTTTACCCGTCTCCTTTACAGGAAAGGAACCCGCTGGGGTGCAGACTACCTATACCTGATAAACCCGGGCTCGCGAGACAGACCTAGTATATCAGAAGATATAATCATGCGAAACGGCAGAAACGAACAAAATCCCTTGCAGTTTCTTCAGGTTTATCCCCAGGTTAAAAAGCCCCTGAGCTTCACTTTTTCGCGCTGGCAAGGATCTGGCGCAGCTTCTGGCTTTTTTCCGCATCGAGCGGTTTTGGCTGGTGCTTTTCCAGAATATCAAGCACCCTGGCGTTCAACCGCTGACTCAGCGGAAGACCGCCTTTTTTCAGCCATTGATGCCGCACCCGCCGGTCGAGCAAGCCCGGGAACCAGTAGTCTCTGAAGCGTTCCAGCGTCACAGGGGAATCAAGGAAACTGCCGCCGGGACCCACCCGGTCGATCTCGTCCACCAATAGGGTCGTTTCATTAACTTCGATCCCCTTAATCAAATTGTCGGTCATCGCAACCAGTTCATCTGTAAGCACGATCATCTCGAAGCTGGTCGTTAAACCGCTCTCCATGTATCCAACATCATGGATCAGGTTTGCGCCGGAAAGTTTAGCCATGATCACAGAAAGCGTCGCTTCCACGGCAGCCTGCTCGTCCATGATTTTCGCGTCCGAACACCCTGCATAACCCCAGGTGGGCAGTCCATACCAGCGACCTAACTCAGCAATCGCAGCCTTTGTGAGTTGAAATTCGGGTGAGGCGTAGCAAATCTGCATACTTTTCATGTCCATGTGATGGATGCCGGCGCCAAAGACGAACGGGGCGCCCGGTTTTCGAAGCTGGTGGACGACCAGGCTGCTCAGGATTTCAGCCAGCGACATCACCAAACCGCCAGCCATCGTGATCGGCGCGACCGCTCCCATTTGCGGTCCGGGTGAATGGACGACGGGCAATTCATACTCAGCCATCAATAACAACTTGTCCACTGCGGTTTCCGACTGTTGGAGCGGCGAGCTGGGTTCAGAATAAAGCAAAATGTGCTGTTGTTCTCGCAGAGCCTCGTAGCCGCCAGCCACAACCGCAGCCATGTCGATGGCGCGCTGGCAGCTTGCCAGGTCGTTGGTGACGAAGACGAGAGGTTTCACCGTTTCTTCCAGCATGTGAACCATCTGCACATCGTACGTTAGCTCGCGATCCACATCCGAGGGAATGCCCACTGACATCACAAAATGGATGTTTGGAAGCGCGTCGCAGAGGTGGTACGCCTCGATCAGATCGGCTTCGACAAACGGTCGGTGCTCCCCCGTGCGAGGGTCCAGCAAGTTCAGACAATCGGAGCCAGTCCCAAAATTGACCTTGCGTCCCTCGAGCCAGACCGCCGGCTCTCCGTCTCGGTTGCACATGATAATTCGGCTGGGAGCGCTGCTCAGCGCCACCTCCACGAGCTGAGCCGGAAACTTCACCAGGTTGCCATCTGAGATGAAAGCGCCGGCATCCTCAAGCATTTCCAGGGCGCCTTTGTGATGAAAGCGAATACCCGTCCGGCGCAGCGTCTCTAACGCTGCCAGGTGAATGTCTTCTAATGCTGTTTCCGAAAGAACTGCAAATTGGGGGGACTGATAAGCGATTGAATTAGCTGTCTTCATCGTTCATTCCCTTTCTGTTTTTGTTTTTCTGAACAGTCCTATCCTATTATAAAGACCTTTGTGCCAAAGAGGAAGAAAATCATGACGACGTTATAGGATTGGTTTAAATCCCCGCCCTGCACGCCGTGGCGGCATCCCCCTCTGAGGCGATGAGCCTGCGGCGCAAGGGAAAACTGGCTTTATAATTAGAGCAGTATCGACATTCAGCTATATGTGCAGGTATCGGAGGCAGATCAAATGACGGAGGCGCTCGATATTTGGGAGGTGCCCACCGCGAAAGAAATCTACATGCTGGCGGGCTGGCGGCAGTGGGCTGATGCTGGCTCGATGTCGTCTGGGCTTCCGGAATATCTCGCAATTCAGGCGGGCGCCCGACCAATTGGAGAAATTCGTCCGGACGGCTTCTACCTTTTCCAGATCCCCGGAACCCATCATCTGCTGCGACCAAAGGTATCCTTTGAGCAAGGCTACCCAAAATCTTTGCAGCGCGCACGCAACGAGCTTTTCTACGCCGGGAACGAAGAACGGGGATTGGTGTTCTTCATCGGCGACGAGCCGCATCTGGATATCGAGCGCTATGTGGCAGCCCTGCTCGAAGCATCTCAGCGTTTAAACGTAAAAAAGATCATCGGATTTGGAGGCGTGTACGGCGAGGTGCCGTATGACAAAGAGCGCTCGGTCAGTTGTACCTACAGCCTGCCGCGCCTGAAGGATCAGCTCAGCCGGCTGGCAGTCACTTTTTCGGATTATGAAGGCGGCGCGAGCATTGGCTCATACGTGTGCCGGAGATCAGCCGAGAAGAAGATCGAATATCTGTCTTTTTACGCGTTTGTGCCGTTATATGATTTCTCCACCACCGGTCAGATGATCAACTCGATCCGTATCGAAAACGACTACATGGCTTGGCTTGGGGTAATGCAGCGGGTGAATTATTTGCTCAACCTCGGCATGGATTTCAGCGACTTGGAAGAGAAAAGCCGCCAGCTCATAAAAACCCTGGAGGCGGAGATCGCAGAGTTGAGCAGAGAAGCTCCGCAGCTTGCAATCCGCGAATATCTCGAGAAAATGCGCGCCGAGTTCAGCGAGATTCCGTTTGTCCCGCCCGATGACTTCTGGGAGGAGAAACTGCGCGGTCTGTTTGACGATATCGAATAATGCGCCCGCCGCGCTTCTGCCGCCGCCTCTAGCGCTATTAATCGCATTCACATGTTGATACTTTATAATCGGGGGAATT
>MWTA01000042.1 GCA_002050125.1 Anaerolineae bacterium UTCFX2
CGCCGTGGGCAGCCCGACCGCGTCCCCCTGCTGGAATTAATCGTCGATCCGGAAATTAAGGCAGCCTACCTGGGTCGCCCCATCTCAAGCCCGGCGGACGATATTGAATTTTGGTATCGCGCCGGTTACGACTGTATTACAGTCTATCCAGATTCGCCAACAATCTGGTTTTATAACTCCTCCCGCAATGACACGGTCATAGAAGATAGTTATACCGCGGACGGTACACGGCGTTGGGCTTCCGAGGGAAAGGGTTTGATCCAGAACTGGGAAGACCTCGAAAAAAAACCCCTTCCCACGCTGGATCAATTGGACTTCTCATATTTCGAAAAGGCAGGGCGTTATTTACCTTCAGGCATGGGCCTCATTGGCGCCTGGGGCGACATCTTCACATATACGTGGGAAGCCATGGGCTTTGAGCAGTTTGCTATCAGCTTGTCAAGCCAACCAGATTTTGTCGCCCACCTATTCCAGCAACTTGGGCGCCTGGCAGTGCAAATCTGTGAGGCTCTCCTATCGTATGATGTCGTCAAAGCCATATGGTACAGTGATGACTTGGCGTACGGGAGCGGGCTCCTGGTCTCGCCGGTAATCTACCGCCAGCATTTATTCCCCTGGTTAAAACAGATCGGGAATCTTTGCCAACGGGCAGGACGCCCGTTTATCTTTCATTCCGACGGCGTGCTCTGGAAAGTGATAGACGACATCATCGATTGCGGGTTTAACGCCCTGCAGCCCATCGAGCCAAACGCGATGGATATTCGCGAAGTGAAGCGCCGTTATGGCGATCATTTCTGCTTGATCGGCAATGTAGATGTGGATATCTTATCGCGCAGCACGCCAGACATCGTCCGCCAGCAGGTGCGCAATTTGTTGCGTGATGTTGCGCCCGGCGGGGGATACTGTCTGGGTTCGGGGAATACAGTGCCGAACTATGTAGACCTCGACAATTACCGCGCCCTGCTCGAAGAGGGTCTATCCTCGGGGCGCTATCCGATATCTGTCTGATGGGCTGTGTATAGCCCACGCCTTGAAGGCTTGCTTGAGTCAGCAACTGGTTTTCTAAAAGTCCGCTGCAATTAGCCCGGTGATTGTAAGCCGCGGGTGGCGTGTGCCAACCTGCAAAAGGCAGCGTAAACCGCCTCGTAGGCGGCATGGCGCTGCATGTCTGGCTCGACGCTTCCGCTCAGTTTGATCACTCGTTTCAGAGTTGCGTAATTATCATCCAGCGGATAGATACCCACCCCTAGCCCAGCCAACAATGCCGCCCCGTAAGCTGCACCCGCTCGCGCCACAGGCAGGATCATCGGCAGCCCGGTCACATCCACGGTGATCCGGTTCCATATGTCGCTCTGCGTCGGTCCGCCGGTAGCTCGCAGCTCAGTGGGGTTAATCCCCGCACTCGCCATCCGCTCGATGGCTTCCCTCAGAGCAAACGCCGAACCTTCCATGACCGCTCGACACAGGTCGCCGTCTGCGCTGGAGATCGACAGCCCGTACAAGCCTCCCTTGCGCTGCATCGCCGGATCAGGGTTTGTCGATATCAGCAGGTAGGGCAGAAATATTACACCGCTGGCGCCAGGGGGTGTGCCTTCTGATAGCCGGTCTATTTCTTTATAGACTTCCGTCCCTGTGCGGTGGTATAGCCGCTGCGCAAGCCAGGTGATGCTGCCTCCCGCGGCAATCACCTCACTCATGTCATAATTCATGAATAATCCTGGCAGCACCGCACAGGTTGTGTACAACCCCGGCGCGTAGTCCGCTCGGTCGGTGCAAATCGAGATCAAATCAGTCGTTCCGCGCATATACACAGACTGTCCCGGAAAGAGAGCTCCCACTGCCAGCGCAGAGACGGTTGAGTCTTGTCCGCCTGCAACAACCGGCGTGCCAGCCTTCAAGCCGGTCTGCGCCGCCGCCCACTCGCTCACCCCTCCAATAATAGTGGTCGGCGCCGCCAGTGGCGGGAATTTATCTGTACTTAGCCCAACTGCCCCTACAAATTCCTCATTCCAATCCAGCCTCTTGCGGTCAAAAGACAGGTGAAACCCCCAATCAGAATGGTTTGCAGCTCTTTTCCCGGTCAGCTTCAGGATTAGATAGCTGACGGTCGTCATAAAACAATCCGTATCGCTATAGCGCGCAGGTTCATGCTCGCGCAGCCACATCATGCGCGGTTCTGGCTGGTCGTAAATATCGTTGCCGGTAACGCCGCCAAGATCACCGCCGAAGATCTCGCGCACGCGCCTCTGCTCTGCGTGAGCCCGCTCATCGGTCCAGATGATTGCTTTGCCCAGCGGCTCTCCATCACGAGATACCGGTTGGCAGGCGCAACCCTGCCCGCTGAGGCTGATCCCGGCTACTTCCCCCGGCGGAACGCTGCTTTCTGACAGCATCTGCCGGATATTGGCAACTGTCCCGTGCCACCAATCTTCGGCGTTCTGCTCGCGGCGAAACGAATCGGGCATATAGGTGGGATGAGAACAGGTGGCGGTGCTGATGACATCGCCGCTGCCGTCGATCAGCACGGTCTTGGCGCGGGAAGTGCCCACATCGATGCCGATCAGCTTTGACGCCACCCAACGCTCCAGTCAATTACCGGCGCTTTTGCCATTCGTCGATGAAAATATCAACGTTCTGCCAGGTCAGCGGCTCATCCACCGTAATATTATCCACCGGGGATAGAATGAAACCAGTAGGACCAAGCGTATTGATTGCTAACTGTACAGCCGACCGGATTTCGTCCTCCGTCCCGCGCTCCACAGTCACGGCACCGCTCACACCTCCCCACAATGTGATCTGCCCCCCCAGTTTTTGTTTCATCAGCCCCATATCGGTGTGGGTGCCCTGGATTGGGTCTACCCCGATCAGCACGTCAAAACCGATCTCGCGGTATGCATCCAACACGGGCTTCGTCCCGCTGGAGCAGATATAACCGAATTTCGCCCCCCTCTCGTGCGCCAGGTCAACTTCAACCTGGAGCCGGGGCATGACCGCGCTCCGGTAATAGGTTGGCAACACGAAATCACAGCCCTCGTACCACGCCCGCCGGACATATAGATCGACCGGCGCGGAAAGCACCACTTCCATGCGCTTTTTATTCCACTGATGGATTAGCTCTAACAGGTCGGTCACAAATTGCGGATTGTCTAAACCGAGAAACATCAACCGCTGCATCCCCACCAACCAGTTCACCATGTCCATCCCCACACCCCACCCGCCAACCAGCAAAACTCCATGTTGGTCGGCAAAGGCGCGCGCCCGCGTGACTTCCTGGCGAAATGCCTGGATATCAGCCTCGGATGGCGGCGTCAACAAGTACTGTAACGCTTCCAGCTCACTAGGCTCGGTCACCAGCGGTTTGAGGGCGCGTGGGATCTGATAATCGTCGATGAAGGGGATGTGATCGCCGTGTTCCCAATCATCGGAGGTTCGCACTGCCGTCGTGAGCTTTCCGGCTGGTGTAACATATTCTTTGTGTAAGACCGGGTAATCCCCCGGTGTCTCTTCTTTCCATTCCCGGACAGTCACCTCTGGGCTGAAACGCACGGGCAGCCCGCGCAGGTCAGGATGATCGGGGCGCAGAGGCCGCCCTGCAGATGGGATGAAAAGCATGGAGTCCAGCCCCATCTCCAGTTCAGCCTCGGATAGCTTGAACATGTCTTCACTTAGGCGCTCTCGTAGAGCAGTAAAACTCATGAAGGCGCATGGAATATGATCCACATCCTCATGATTGAGCGCTCGCAGCATCCGTTCGCGTGATGATAGTGTTGTCATGTGAATATCCTTTCGAGATCTCGAATTTTTATCTTGCCAGTTTCCAGCCAGTAAGGTCAAGAGTTTGCGCCAACCCATTTCATGTTGGCTGCATATTCATCAGCGATTTTACGCATCTCCCAGTACAATGCCGTGACGTCTGAATCAGCCCAACTATCATCGACGAAACACATTGGCACGCCCACGACATTCGGGGCTAGAGTTTCCATCATGTAGGTAAAAGCCTCGATCATTTGCTGTGGTTCAAACTCGTTGTCTAACAGAATATTGAACATCCCCCAACCAGCAAAAATCTCGCCCAACTCCTTGAAATCATTATGACTGTACAGGTATGATAAATTCAGCCCCTTTAATTTGGGTGTGTGTTCAAGGTAGCTGTGCATACACGGGTTGGGACCGCAATTGTGCATCAAGCCGCTGCCCCACGGCGCGTACAGCCGGTTATTATAGGGAATGCTGAACTCGCGGAACTGCTTGAGACCGATCATAGCGCAGACGTCGTCGCTGACAAAGCCCTTATACTTCTCTGGCGCCCACGCCGGGTCGAAGTCGATTCCCGTCATGCGTTCGATACCCCCTACCGCCTCGACCAATGCGTAATACACCTCAAGCTGCACCTCCGTTACCATATCAAGCAGGTGATGAACAGCCTCAGGATCGTCATAGAAACCCGTGTAAAGTAAACTCGAGTCCACCAGGTCTTGGATTGAGTTCAATGGTCCGCCGCTGTCGATCCCAGTTATATATACATCCTGAGGCAACTCGGCAGCATGGCGGCGGAGCCGCTGCAGCGCATCTGGCAGCACGCCATCGCGCAAAGAGGGACGCTTCAAATCGTAAACCTGCTTCAAGTCGTGGATGATGTGCCCCTCGATGCCAGGCGGCTGAGAAGGGTCATCGCTCCAATATACTTGCATGCCAAACATGGTAGCGATATTCATATAGCCCGGCGTGACCCGCACCCAGGGAATGTAATCATCTGGCAGCAGCTTGAGACACTTCTCGACCGTGCGCAAGTTGTCTTCGAACTGCACCTCGCCATCTTCGAGCTGCTCGCGCAGCGTGTGACCGTAGGTCCACGTCGGCCAAATGAACACCGGGATGTGATCTACCGGTTTGTAATCCCACAAATCGCGCCGGAATTGCTTCTGCCGCTCCACTTCCTTGTGATCGATTTCAAGCTTCGCAACCATAATCGTTTTTTCTTTCGCCTATCGTGGTACAACCTCGCCATCGGGTGAGATGTGCGCCACGCCGGCAATCCCGCTATAGACCACTGTCTTGAAGTTCAATTCCAGAGAGGCGCCGCCGTCCAGTCTCAGCGCTGTCCCAGCCTGCACAGCATCGCTCAATCCCTCCGGAATGCTGCTTTGGGGCTCCAGAGCCAGGTTGTAGTTCTGCCGGTACCACGGGTAGCCGGGCGTCCCGCCATACACCAGCCACAAGATCACATACGGAAAAACCGCGACCGACCATACCTGACCAAACCCCACCTTTCGCCGCACGTTGGTAACCGCGTACCAGCCCTCCGACAACTCGGAGAGATAAGCCGCGTCTTCCTGACAGACCTCCCTCGACCTGACGCGGCTCAGGTCGAGAACGCCGCCGCTCTCAGCCGGCGCATGAGGCCAGGTAAAATCGGCGCCTCCTGCCAAATGGTTGTCTGCAGACCAGCGCGGCAAAGTATAGCCCTTGCGCGCTGGGATATCGATCACACAGCTTTCGTCTAGAAAAGCTTCGCCCAGCGTAGGATGATGCCCCCACATGAAATGCTGCGGCGCACTGCTCTCGTTGGTCACGCGTTCATCGATGCTTAACACCGCCTTGCCGCGCTCGAGCGTCATGGTTTTTTCCAGCAGGAAGGGCGTGCGATAGGTGCGAACCCAGAAACGCGCACAGATCCGGTCGGGTGTATCTTCCAGCACCGACCAGCGCCACGGCAGCAAGCAGACCTCGCCGTGTAAACCCTGTTCGGCGCCGCCATAGTTCGATGGATTGCCAGAATTGGGAAGTTGCTCATGCCAACCGCCGTCGTAGACATCGGTCAGAAAACCCAGGGAGTGAACGTTGGTCGGTAACCGGTCGGGGTTGCGCACGCCCTGGTTGTTCAGGAACATAAAATCAATATCCAATGGCTTGTACAAGTATTCATAGATCGTGGTTCCCTTGTCAAGCAACAAGCTGATGCGCAGCAGATCATTTTCCATGACCATCACCCGCATCCCCCGGTAGGTGTAATCGTCATTGATCCGGCAGCCATAATTGCGATCACGCGCTAGAACGCTCATGTCATCACACCCTGGTCTCGCCAGCGCATATTGGCTGCGTATTCAACCGCAACCTCCCGCATGGCATAATATAGATCGGTGATTTCGGCGTCGCTCCAAGAATCGTCGACCTGCGCCATCGGCAGGGCGACCACCTCCGGCGCAAGCTCCTCCATCAAGTGACGGAACCCGGCGATCATCTCTTCCGCGCTTTCGCCATTGTCGAACATCGCCTGAACGAGCCCGCGCCCAGCGAATGCCTTGCGCAGCGCCGGCAACGAGGTCAGCGTGTGGTGGTACGAGCAATTGATGCCGTTGATTGGCGGTGTGTGGTTCAGGTAGCAATCCGCTACCGGATGCGGTCCGCAATTGTGCAGCAGCCCTCCTTGCCAGTGAGCGAATATGCGGTTGTTGTATGGTTTGCTGAATGTATCGAACATTGCCGGGCTGATAGTGGCGCACACATCATCGCTGACAAATCCCTTGTGATCTTCCGGCGCCCAGATCTGCCCCATATCCACGTGCGTCATGCGCTCCAACCCGCCACCCGCCTCAATCCCCGCCTCATAACAAGCGATCTGCAGGTCAGTGAGTATGTCGAGCAGGTAATGCAGCGCTTCCGGCTGTTCGATCATACCGATATACAGCGCGCTCCCTTCGACCAGGTCTCGGCAAGAATTGAGCGGTCCCCCCAGGTCGAACCCGGTCAAATGCACCCACTTTGGGAAACGCTCGGCAAACTGACGCTGCACGCGCAAATTATCCTGCATTAAGCCATCTTTATAGGCGTCGGGCATCTTCAGTTGGTAAACAACCTCCAGATCGGTTATCAGAGGTTGCGCCACGCCCGGCGACTGGTCCGCGTCAGCGCTCCAATGGACGGGCAGCCCGAACATCGTGGCGATGGTCATATAACCAAACCACACCCGCGCATAAGGGATGTAGTCGTCAGGCAGGGTGCGCAGGCTGCGTTCCAGGTTGTGGTAATTCATGCGGTATTGCAACTCATCACTCTCGATGATCGCACGGCGGGTGCGCCCTAGCCGTCCAGAGATGCGCACAAACACTGGAATATGATCCACCGGCTGATAAGCCCATACGCAGCGCAGGCGCTGCTTGGCAATCTCAATTTGATCGAAATTCACGTGTGCGGTGAGGCTGGTCATATTCTCGATAAAGCTCGGTCTAGTTTGTAGCAACTCGGTCGCTTACGGGTAAAACGCTTACAAAAAAATGGACTGGCTCAGGCTGGAAGGACGACGCTGTTTTCTGTTTCCCAGCCTACCAACACAGGTTCATCGATCTTGAACTCGCTCGAAGCACTCGCCTCCGTCTTATCTGCCACAACAATTTGATCGTTTGCCAGTAAAACATGATAGCGTACAAAGGGACCCAAAAAGATCGCATTCTTGACTGTTCCGTTAAACACATTAGGCCAGTCTTGCGGCGCGCCTTCTGTACGAGAATATACGGTAATTTTCTCCGGTCGAATGGATGTAATCGAAGCATCGCCCAGAGCCATCCCAGCTTTGGCAGGCGCTGTAACCGCTAATTGTTCAGCCACCTCGATCAGAAAGTTCCCGCCAGCCAGGCTTTTTATGGTCCCTTTCAGCAAGTTTGCCTCGCCGATAAAGCGCGATACAAACTCATTCGCCGGGTGGTTATAGATCTCGCTTGGCGTCCCGTCCTGCATAATTTTGCCCTTGTCCATAAGCACAATCCGGTCGGACATCACCATCGCCTCTTCCTGATCGTGGGTCACATAAACGAAGGTCATTCCCAATCGTTGTTGGATGCTACGCAACTCAAGCTGCATGGCTTTACGCAGTTTCAGGTCAAGCGCTCCAAGAGGTTCGTCGAGCAGCAGCACCTTGGGGTGGTTGATCAGAGCGCGCGCCAACGCCACGCGCTGGGCTTGCCCGCCGCTAAGCTGGTCGGGTCGGCGCGGACCATAGCCTTCAAGCTGGACTAACCGCAGCATTTCTTCTACATCCGATTGGATTTTGTCGGAAGGAATCTTTTTGATTCGCGGCCCAAAGGCAATATTTTCGGCGATGGTCAGGTGTGGAAATAAGGCATAAGCCTGAAATACCATATTTACCGGTCGCTTCTCTGGCGGCGTATTGGTGTAATCCTGCCCCTCTAAGTAAATCGTCCCAGAGGTTGGCGTTTCAAGCCCCGCGATCATGCGCATGGTCGTGGTCTTACCACAGCCACTGGGTCCCAACAGGGTAACGAACTCTCCAGCCTTGATGTCCAGGTTGATGTGATCGACCGCTAACACCTCTCCAAATTTTTTATGTAGATTTTCCAATCGTACAGTCGTTTCTTCGATCATAAACAATGTTCCTCTCATCAAAGCTAATAAATATTCTAGCCCCGAACTTAGGAAAAAACGAGGTTTTACCAACCGACAAACTCAGTGACCTGATTCCAGCTTATGGGATGTACGCCGGTAGATGGCTTCCAGGGCGCGCCGGTCCGACTCCGGCAGTACATAATCCCCGGCAGCGATGTGCTTCTTCGCCTTTTCGAGAGCGCGCGTGGCGAGGGGTGGCACACGACTCTCCTCGGAGGCTGCCTTCAGCGCAATATGCGAAAACAACGGGGGATCCCAGGCGGTCTCACGGAAGTGCCGGAGAGTGGATTCGTGCTCGATAAACCCCCCGCCTTGCATTACAACCTCGCGGATCACGTCCAGCCCCAGCGCGCGGTCATCGTCCGCCACGCCTTCTATCACCTTGCTGACATAATCGACGATCTCCCGGTCGATTAGGAGCTGCACAGGGCTTACATACTCATCATTTGCCAGTAATCCCCCATTCGTGAAAGTTCGGAAACCAGCCAGCGCAGCCAGAAGGGTGTGCGCGGCTTTCTCGGCGGCAGCCTGTTCATCGGGCTCGCGCGCCGTGGTGAGCAGTGATTTGGCAACCAGCGGGCAGCGGTAGCGCCGGTTGAGCTGCACCTGAAGGATCGTACCGACAATATCCTCTGGAGAGCCATATACAAAATGGGCGCGGCGCATATCGAAGGGATGGGCGCGTACACTATCGATCGGTATCCAGTAGAACGGCACCTTATTCTCCGTCAATGTATAAAGCAATGCCGCCCCCGCCATCAGTTCTGCCAGCGCCTGGACATACGCAGCCAATAAAAAAATTGGCGCAGTCAGACCCACCACCGGCATCGACCCGACCCACATCGGTACACCGCGGTCGAG
>MWTA01000045.1 GCA_002050125.1 Anaerolineae bacterium UTCFX2
TTGAGCGGTTTTTTCAAATGAATAATAATGCTTGAGTAAATGAATGAAAAAGAAGAATAATGGGTTAGATGTTTGGAACGACTTGACTGTACATATTCCCTACTGCAGGACCCAGGACGGCTAAAACGACGATGATCATGATCGCGACAAAAAGCATTATCAAGGCATATTCCACCAATCCCTGACCCTTTTGAAAAGATTCCATATTGTGCATTAGGACCACCTCCTTCCTTGTATGGAATCTGCACTGATATCATTATAGAATCATTCAAGTAAAAAACCAATAGACAAAAAATAACAAAAATGCAAAGAACAGGCACCATTTCTTGAATGAATGCCTGTTCTTGACAAATTATCCTTCGCTGGTCATGATGAACAAGGGGCTCATCTCGAAACTGTGGAAAAACGGGCGCAGACGCTCGGTGTTGTAATACTTCTTAATGTTGACGACCTTCTTGAGGCTGGTCACAACATCGATCGGCATGTCATCGTAACGCCCGTTGCGCAGAACAACCAGGCGACCGTGAATACCCTTGAGCACCAGATCCAGAGCGAGATTGCCGTACGCCATCGGAACGATTGAATCGATCGCGTCCGGGTCGCCGCCGCGCACCATATAAGCCAGTTTCTGGTTGATCACATTGATCTGTTTGCCGTTGTTGAATTTAGCCGAGCGGTTTACCAATTCAGCAGAAACGAGTTCGCCGATTCCGCCCAGTTTGGCGTGTCCAAAGGGGTCGGTGGCTTGGTCGAGAAAAGTCATCTCCTCGCCGGTGAACTTGGCGCCCTCGGAAACGATGACGACCGAATACTTGCTGGGGTTGTGGTTGCGGTCGTAGACCAGCAGTTCGGTCAACCGGTCGATATCGAATTTATGTTCCGGTATCACGCAGCGGTCGGCTGCGCCTGCCATGGTGGGCAGCATGGCAGTGAAACCGGCATAACGCCCAAAAACCTCCAGAACCAAAAAACGCTCGTGTGAGCCGGCAGAGGTGCGCAGGCTGTTGGCAAGCTGGATGGTGCGGGTGACGCAGGTGCTGAACCCGATGCAATAATCAGTGCCAGGAACATCGTTATCCATCGTCTTGGGGATCGCAATGACCTTGAATCCTTCTTGAAAAAGCTTCACGCCTACGCTGAGCGTATCGTCGCCGCCAATTGGAATAAGATAATCGATTCCCAAGTAGTCCAGGTTTTCGAGGACCTCTGGAATGAGATCATTAACCTCATCAGTATATTTGTCTTTGAGGTGTTCCGGGATATCGGCTTTTGGCATTTTCATCGGATTGGTGCGGGAGGAATGTAGAAAGGTGCCTCCCGTTCGACCTGCTTTGCGGACGGTGAGCTCGTCCAAATTCTGATAACATTCGCTGTTGTCGGCATTTGGATCGCGAATGAGATTTACCAGCCCAGCCCAACCGCGGCGGATCCCCAGGACCTGATAGCCTTCACTGATTGCCCGGATTGTGACCGCCCGGATCGCCGGGTTTAGACCGGGAACATCTCCGCCGCCGGTTAAAATACCGATTACACCTTTGTGTGTTTTATTTGCCATCATACAACCTCCATAAATTTCTTTTAATTTCGCAAATTTTTTTGTTTTAGTAGTTTTCCCCTATTTTACCCTCAAAAACCCCAAAAATGATCTGGTGGACGGGCGAACTCGACTGCTCTTGCGCCAGCCCGGATGACCTCAGATCCAGTTTGGCTCGTGGTAAATTCCAAACACCTCCTTCATCACGCCGATGATCTCGCCCAATGTGGCATAGGCTCGGACCGCCTCGATGATGGGCGGCATGGTGTTTTCTGTGCCCTGGCAGGCAATGCGCAGCCGGTCCAGCTCCTGCCCCACGCGTCCGCTGTCGCGGGCGGCGCGGACTGTCTGCAGGCGCGCCGTCTGGATCTCATACCCTTGCGGGTCCATTTCCAGCAGCGGGATGGTCACGGGTTTGAAGTCGTTGTAGGCGTTGACGCCAACGATCTTACGCAAGCCCTGGTCAATCTCCTGCTGATAACGGTAGGCGGCATCTGAAATTTCGCTCTGGAAGAAGCCTTTTTCGATAGCTGAGATAACGCCTCCAAGCTCCTCGATCCGCCGGAAGTAGTCGTAAGCCTGAGTTTCGATGCGATTTGTCTGCGCTTCGACAAAGAAGGACCCGCCGAGGGGGTCTACGGTGTTCGCGGCGCCCGATTCCTCGGCGATGACCTGCTGGGTGCGCAGCGCCGTTGTGACCGCTGATTCCGAGGGAAGCGCCAGGGCTTCGTCCATCGAGTTCGTGTGCAGCGATTGTGTGCCGCCCAGCACCGCGGCAAGCGCCTGAATTGCGACCCGCACGATGTTGTTCTCGGGTTGCTGCGCGGTGAGAGAAGCCCCCGCAGTCTGGGTGTGAAAGCGCATCAGCCGTGAACGGGTGGATTTTGCCCCAAACTGGTTCAGCATTTCACGGCTCCAGATCCGGCGCGCGGCGCGATACTTGGCGATTTCTTCGAAGAAATCGTTGTGAGCGTTGAAGAAGAAGGAGAGCCGCGGTGCGAACTCATCTACCTGCAAGCCGCGCTCGATGCCCCAGCGCACATATTCCATGCCGTCCGCCAGCGTGAACGCCAACTCCTGGGCTGCAGTCGAGCCGGCTTCGCGAATATGATAGCCTGAGATGCTGATGGTGTTCCATTGGGGAACCGCGCGCGTGCCGTGTTCGATGGTGTCAACCACGAGCCGCATGGAAGGTTCGGGGGGGAAAATATATTCCTTCTGAGCGATAAATTCTTTCAGAATGTCGTTCTGGAGGGTGCCGCGCAGTTGATCCGGTCTCACCCCCTGTTTTTCGGCAGCAACGATGTACATCGCCCAGATCACCGCGGCAGGGGAATTAATGGTCATGCTGGTGGAGACGCGGTCGAGCGGAATGCCATCCAGCAGGACTTCCATATCCTTCAGTGACGAGACTGCAACGCCGCATTTCCCAAATTCACCTAGCGATTCGGCGGCATCGGTGTCGTAACCCATCAGGGTGGGCAGATCGAACGCAATGGACAGACCGGTCTGCCCTTGATCCAGCAGGTATTTGAAGCGCAGGTTGGTCTCCTCCGCCGTGCCGAAACCTGCAAACATGCGCATCGTCCAAAGCCGGCTGCGGTGCAGGCTTGGGTGGATGCCGCGCGTGTAGGGGAATTCGCCCGGAAGCCCAAGGTCTCCGAGATAATCAAGATCGGCTAAATCGAGCGGCGTGTATAGCGCATTGACCGGTTCCGACGAGGTGGTGATAAACGCTTCCTGGCGTTCCGGCATAGCTGCCAGATTGCGTTGAAGGGTGGTCTCTTCCCATTTTTCTTTTGCCTGGCGCAGCTCTTCTAGCCGACCGTGATCGTACATATCGGGTCTCCTTCGGCAGAATTTCGCCCCAGATTATAGCACGCCCTGAAGCCACAGGGTGAATGTGCTTCCCCTTCCGACCTGGCTTGCGACGGTGATCTTGCCGCCCAGGCGCTCCATGATTTCCGCAGAGATTGCCAGCCCCAAGCCGGTGCCCGGCGACTCGGCTTTGCGGCTGGCTGAGCCGCGATAGAAGCGGTCGAATATGGTTGGCAGTTCCGCCGGATCGATCCCGAAGCCGTTGTCGGAAACCGAGATTTTTATCCAGGGTTTTCCCGCATCCTGGTCGAAGAACGCGCGCATTTCTATCTGACCGCCGGGAGGCGAGTAAATCAAGGCATTGGTCAGGATGTTTGAGAGGACCTGGGTCAATAAAGCCTGATCAGCCAGGGCATTTGGCAGGTTTGTGGGTCTGGTGAAGAGCAGCCGCAAGTCCCGGCGATTTGCCATGTGGTTGCGGTCGTCAACGATGTCCTGGATCAACCTGCAGACATCGATTTCTTTGATGGAGTAATTAATGCGGTTGGATTCCAGCCGCGAGATGGTCAGCAGGTCTTCGATCAATTCAGTTAGGCGGTTGGTCTCGCGGCGCAAGGTGGCTTGGAAGCGGGCTCTCTTTTGCGCATCCTCTTCGTCTTCCAACAGGTCGAGAAACAGGCTCAGGTTTGTCAACGGCGTGCGTAATTCATGCGAAACATCGGAGACGAATTGGGTTTTCATGCGGTCCAATTCGTGGAAGCGGGTGACGTCCCGGAACACGATGACGATGCCAGCCTGCTGGTCGGGCAGCGGCAGCGGCGAGGAAAGCGCCTGATAAGTGCGCCCGGCGACTTCGATGCCGACATGCTCATCGGTATCCTGACAGGATTTCAACTGGCTCACCAGTTCAGCGTCGAATAATTTGCCGCCCATCTGCTCGATCTGTTTGAGCAGAAGCGAGCCAGCCTGGTTTGATTCGAGCAGGTTTTCGGAGTTGTCCAGCACAAATACCGCGTCGGGAACGGATTCAAGGATCGCTTCGATGCGTTCTTTTGCGAGGCTGAGCTGGGCGGTGCGCTCATCGACTCGATCCTCGAGCTGCGCGGAATATTCCTGCAGGTTGCTGTAGAGGCGGGCGTTATGCAGCGCAGCCGCGGCGTGCGAGGCGAATACATGCAGCCGGCGCAGGCTCTCTTCGTCGAAGAAATTGGGCTCCCGGCTGTTGACGTTCAAGAAGCCGATCACTTCTTGGCGGAGCTGGAGCGGGGCGGAGGCGTACGAGCGGATCCACGAGGACCTTTGGAGAACCTTCCAGTCCGGTTCAGCGTGCGTGTCGGAGATCATAATCGGTTGACCGGTGGACATCATCCGAAAAAGCGTCGGGGTGGTCAAAGGCAGCGCCGGACCCCCTTGCAGGCTTTCGATTTCGCCGGTGGGCGTCATGAAGAGCTGGCGCACGACCACCGCGTGATCGTCTTCTACCAACATCAGATTCACCGAGTTGCAGGGGACCACCTGGAAGGTTTGCTCCAGGATCTGGCTGAGGACCCGATCTATATCCAGGCTGCTGTTAAGGGCTTCCGTTGCGTGAACAATCGCTTCGGCATACTGCTTCTGGTTGTGCTCGGATTGATATAGGCGTGCATTCTGGAGGGCAATCGCGAGGGTGTGCGCGGCGGTGACGCCCAACTGGAGGGTTACATCGTCATATTGGCGCGGCTGGCGGTAATACAACCCCAGAACACCCATCGGCGCCCCCTGAAATTGAACAGGCAACTGGATGAAGGCTTGAATTCCCAGTTCGGTCAGGGCAGTTTTCACTTCCGGGTCGAGCGGCAGGTCGGCGATGTTCTCAACCGCGAGGATCGAGCGGTCGAAGATCGACGGTTCCCTTGGTGGTTGACCGGACAGGTTGATCAACTGGCAGTGCAACGCGCCCGGGATACGATGCGCATGCACCTGGCGCTCATATTCGGACATAGTTGAGCCGAGGCAGAGGGCGCTTGCGTCCGCTTCGAGCAGTTCTTCACCCGCCGATAAAACCATTTCGAACAGCTCACCCGGTTCGTGAATTTGAACCAGCTCGGTGGTAAAACGATTCAAAGCCAATAAGCGATGTTCGAGAAGCTTGTTGTGGGTCGAATCCCGGTTGGCGGCTGCGGGGTTTGGCATGAGGCGCGAAATCCGTGAAGTTAAAATGCTGTCATGACGCAGATGATGAGACCGGAAAGCCCTGCCTCAGCCAGATTTAGCGGCGCAGGGAACAGCCCGTTCGATTTGGCTGAATTCGCCAACGCGGAATACAGCAGAGTAATCAGCAGACCGGTCGGGATCAATATCTGAAATTGAGCGCTCATCCCCAAGCTCTGTGAAACATCATTCCGGGGTTCAGTTATTGACGCGCTGAACGGGCGCATATCTCAACGATTCGCCGATCATTTTTGCGAGCTGCTTCAACCGCGGAGGTTTGGGCAGCCAGGCGGTAAGATCATCGGACAGCGCATCTTCCAACTCGTTTTGCAGCGGATGTCCGGTCATCAAGATCACCGGTATCCGAAATCCAGCCTGACGGATTTTTTGCAACAATGGAACTCCGCCCATCTGGGGCATCACGACATCGCTTAAGATCAGGTCCACTTCCTGCGCGTGCTCCTCCAGGTAGCGCAAGGCTTCCAAACCGTCCGAGGTGCAGACCACGCGGTAATTCAGCAGGCTTAAACCTTCCATGATGGCTTGCCGGGTGACAGGGTCGTCCTCGACCACCAGAATTGTCTGTCCCAGACCCCGGATGAAGGAAGTGGCGTCAGTATCCGCCTCGCTGTAGCTTTTTACCGGCAGAGCCGGCAGGTAAAGCGAAAAAGTTGTTCCCTCATCCTCCCGGTTTGAAACATCTATATGACCGTCGTGCGTTTCGACAATCCCAAATACTTGAGAAAGCCCCAATCCGGTCCCCTGCCCCTGAGCTTTGGTGGTGAAGAAGGGCTCGAAAATGTGCGGGAGCACCTCCGGCGGTATCCCAAAGCCGTCATCCGAGACTGCGATGCAGATCCACTCCTCGCCGCTGACTACACCGCACGCGATGCAATGAATAGTTGCAGAGGCTGGCACGCGCTCCAGACGGATATCCAGTCTGCCGCCGTTTGGCATGGCATCTCTGGCGTTGACCGCCAGGTTCATAATTGCCTGCTGCAGGCGGGTCGGGTCTGCGCTCATTACACAGGAACCGGTCTTGAAATCGAGTTCGATGCGGATGTTTTCGGGCAGGGTCCTTTCGAGCAGCTTGACCTGCTCTTTGAGAAAAGGCTGCAAGTCCATCGGGCGGCGCTCGAGCCGGGTGCGGCGGCTGAAATCCAGGATCTGCTGGATCAGGTCGGAGGCGCGCCGACCCTGCTGAAAGATGGTGAGCAGACGCTCGCGCAACCGCGGGGCAAGTTCTGGCACGTCCAGCGCCATTTCGGTGTAGAGCAAGATCACTGCCAGAATATTGTTGAAATCGTGGGCAATTCCCGCCGCGAGCTGCCCCACTGCGGCTAGGCGCTCTTGCTGCTGGCTGCGCGTCTGAATCTCGCGTTCGCGAGTCACGTCGCGCAACACCATCACCCAATATTGATTTTCCGAGCCGAGCGAGGTGGGTCGGGCGATTACCTCAAACGTGCGTTGTTCCAGCGTGACCTCGTGCCAAAGACCCTTGGGGGGCGAATCCAGCAGTTCCGTCAGAGTTTTCTCCCCCAATCGGGTGAGCGTTCCGCCCACCTGGATTTCGAACAGGGTCTCTAAGTACTCCTGGGCGGTCGGGTTGGCAAGCACGACCAGCCCGTTTTCCGCCAGAAGCAGCACGCCCTCGGGAACGCTGTTCATAACTTCGCGCAGTTGCTGTTCTTGCGTGCGCAACTGTTCGAGCAGCCTTTCGCGTTCCGCCTGGCTCCCGAGCAGGGCTTCTTCCGTCTGTTTGCGGATTTGCAGTTCCTGGTTGAGGATTTTGTTCGCCGCGATTAGCTCGGCGGTCCGCTCCTGCACGCGCTCTTCCAACGCTTCTTTGGCTTTCTGCAGCGCGGATTCGACTTTTTTGCGCTCGTGGATCTCCTGCTGCAATTGCAGGTTTTGCGCTTCGAGCTGACGCTGCAGGTTGCGCAGCGTAAGGTGGGTTTCGACCCGCGCCAGCACTTCTTTGGATTGAAACGGTTTGGTGACGTAATCGACGCCCCCAACGGCAAACCCCTGGATCTTATCGTCTTGCTCATCCAGGGCGCTGACAAAAATCACCGGTATGCTGTGGGTGGCTGGATCGACCTTGAGTTGGCGGCAGACGTCGAAGCCATCCATGCCCGGCATGCGGATGTCTAACAGGATGAGATCTGGGAGCGATTTTCGGGCAAGCGCCAGGGCTGAGGGACCGTCTGAGGCTTTAAAAACGTAAAACCCCCGGCTTTCCAGCATTACCGAAAGCAGTTGAAGATTGGTGATCGTATCATCTGCGATCAGGATGTTCGCTCGTGCAGGCTGAGCCGTCAAATCATTCATCCAGAAAGGTCAATTGGCTTGCCGGCTGTGTCTCAATAGGTCCCTGATTATTCCCGCTTACATCGAAGCGTCATTCTACTATTATAGTGATTTTTCCAGTTTACTCTTTTTACAAAACTGTCAGGTTTCAAATCGTTTCTGCCAGGTCGCACGCAGTTTTCTGGATCAGGTTCCAAGCCTCTTCGACATGGCGTTTGATCGTTTGGGATTGAGCGATGCACATGCGCAAGGTCATGCGATCGTTCAAGCGGGTGTGAGTCAGGTAAAGCTGCCCGCTTTGATTCAGCCGGTCGAGCAACTGCTGGTTGAGATCGTCGCCTGCCAGGTGCCGGAAGCACACCAGATTGAGCGGAGCAGGAGCAGCCAACTCGAAGTCGGGAGACTGATCCACCCAGCCGGCAAATTCCTGCGCCAGGTCAACATGGGAACGGATATGGTGGCGCAGCCCTTCAATCCCATAATGCCGGATCACGAACCAGAGTTTGAGCGAGCGAAAACGTCTGCCAAGCTGAACATGCCAGTCGCGGTAATCGATCACGGTGCCGGCTTCGGTAGCCTGGTTGCGCAAATATTCGGGCAGGATGCTGAAGGTGCGGATCAGCCCCGCGCGGTCGGCGACGTAGAAACAATCGCAGTCAAAATTGGTGAACATCCATTTGTGCGGATTGAACGCATACGAGTCGGCATAATCGAGCCCCGACTGGATGTAGCGAAACTCAGGGCACAGCGCGGCTGTGCCAGCCATCGCCGCGTCCACGTGGAACCAGAGGCCCTCTTGTTGACAGACCCGTCCGATCTGTTCGAGCGGGTCGAGCGCGTTGGACGAGGTCGTGCCGACCGTCGCGCAAACGAAGCAGGGGATCAACCCAGCCTGGCGGTCTTTGTCGATCTGACGCGCCAGCAGATCGGCGCGCATGGCAAACCGCTCATCCACCGGGATGAGGCGCAGGTTTTGACTGCCCAATCCCGCCATCTTGACCGCTTTCTCGATCGACGAGTGCGCCTGGGTGGAGGCGTAGGCTGTCAGGCGGTGCTGCAGCCCGGTTTCGTTGCTGGAGTAATCGGTAATGCGCTCGCGCGCCGCCAGCACTGCCGTCAGCGCGGCGGTGCTGGCAGTGTCCTGGATTACGCCGCCTCCGCTGCTGTGCGAGTGAAACTTTTCCGGCAGCTCCAGCATCTCCGCCAGCCAGTCCAGCACGTGCGTTTCGAGCTCTGTGCAGGCTGGGCTGGTCAACCAGATCATGCCCTGCACCCCCAGACCCGATGAGAGCAGGTCTCCGAGAATTGAAGGTCCGGAAGTGTTCGCCGGGAAGAACGCGTAGAAATTGGGCGATTGCCAGTGGGTGATGCCCGGAATGATGATCTTCTGGAAGTCAGCCAGGATTTCTTCGAATGGTTCGCCCTGGGCAGGGGGGTGAGGCGGGAGCGCGGCGCGGATCTCCCCCGGCTTAACGGTTGAGAGAACCGAGTACTGCTCGACCGTTTCGTAATAATCCGCGATCCAATCGATGACCGCTTTGCCTTGCCGCCGGAATTCATCCGGGGTCATGTGATAACTGATCTGATCTTCCATATTCTTGTCCAAAAAGGTTCAGGCTGAGAGCGCGGTTTCGGAGTAAATCTTCGCGCCGATCTGACCAAAGATGTGGGCGTACACGACGCTTACCCAGGCGCCCGCCACAGCGGAAAGAGCCCAGACGGCTATTTGACCCAGGCACGGAATCCACCCCACGAACATGCCAATCACACCAACAACAACGCCAACGATCACGCCCGCCGCCAGGGTGACCAGCCAGGCGACCAGATAATCGCTCAAATTCGAGGTGATCAACGATAGGATTTCGCGGATCTCAAAACACGATTTGAATTCATCCGTGTGTGAATAGTGGAGTTGAACAGCCGGAAAGTAAAAACTGAAAACGAGGAAATACAAACCAATGCAGCAGAACAGCGTTATGCTGCCGAAAGTGGTGAACACTGCCAGCGTCTCTTGGACATCCGAGTTCTGGAACAAGAGTGGAAATGATATTATACCGATCGGCAGACACAGGAACAGAATGCCCGGCAGGGCGTAAATGAAACCCGCCACGGTCACCAACAGCCCCCGGGTAAATTTTTCAGCGAACTCGTCCCATTGCGGCAGCGGCAGCTCTACTTTATCCGACACATTGCGCATTAGCTGGAGGTAATACCCCACCCAGGCAAAATTCAGGATGGGGATCAGCGAAATCAGCGCGCCAAGGCCGAGTTTGGAAAGCCAATTTTCATCATCAAACGCAAATTGAAGAGATTTTCCGATATCCATTTGCATGCTCCTGTCGTCATCTTATGGGCTTGGATTATTCTACCATAAGGTTTTCGGGCGGTTCTTTTTCTCGAATTGGGCGAGTGGCTTGCTGGTAAAATCAGGCTGCGTGAGAGAATAATCCATTGTTGGAGGTCGTGAGCCAAATGAGCGAATTGTTCATTACGTACCGGGGCGTAGTGTACCCCTGGCAGTGTGATCACATGGGGCATCTGAACGTGGCTTACTATGTGGCAAAATTCGACGAAGCGACCTGGCAAATGTTCGCCGCAATCGGGATCAATCCCGATTACATGCGCGGGACGGCTTGCGGCGTGGCGGCTGTTCGGCAAAACCTCTCGTACCGGCGCGAGTTAAAAGCCGGAGATTTAATTACCATCCGCACCGGCATCCTGGAAATCAATCCAAAGCAGATTCGGTTCTATCACGAGATGTACAACGACGCGGCGGGTGAACTGGCAGCCACCACCGTGATCACCGGCGTGCATCTCGATCTGAAAACCCGCAGAGCGTGTCCATTTCCAGAGGGGGTTGTGGAGAGAGCCCAGGGTATGATCGTGGCGATCGATCCCGTCATTTGACTGCCCCAGCCGGGCGGGGTTTGAACTGGCACGATCGTTCCTTTTAGGCGGCTTTTCTGCGGCGGGTTCACAGACCCGGATCAGTCCAGGCGATGTAAACCCAGCGCGCGGGCAGTTTGGACTGCGTTTTGAAACTCCTCCGCGGTGATTGGGCGTGCCAGCCGGGGGAATTTGTGCCGGTAAGTCCGGACGTTGTAGGCGGGTCGATACTGGTCCATCAGATTGAGATAGGTGTCTAGCGAGATTTCTGCGGCGATGAACGCCAGAATTTGAGCCGTTCCGGCGAGCCCGTTTGGCAGCACCAGGTGGCGGATCAACAGACCGCGTTGGGCGAGCCCGCCCTGCGCGAGCTGCAGGTCGCCCACCTGGCGGTGCATTTCTTTTACTGCCGCCTGATTGGTTTGTGGATAATGGGGGATCTTTGAATAATGACGCGCAATTTGCTGGCTGGCGTACTTCATATCCGGCATGTAGATATCAATCACGCCGTCCAGCAGGCGCAGAGCCTCCTGGGAATCATAACCGCCGGTGTTGAACACGATTGGCAGGCTCAGCCCGGCGGCTGCGGCGATCGTCAGGGCAGCCAGAAATTGCGGTACGACGTGGCTGGGCGACACCAGGTTGATGTTGTGACAACCGAGCCGTTCCAGTTCGAGCATGATCGCCGCCAAATCAGCGGGATCGAGGGGATCGCCGGCGTCCGATTGGCTGATGTCGTAATTTTGGCAATACTGGCAGCGCATATTGCAGCGCGCAAAAAAGATGGTCCCCGAACCCCGCCAGCCCCGCAAAGGGTTCTCTTCTCCGAAGTGCGGTCCGTAACTGCTGACCAGCGCCTGTATCCCGGTGCGGCAAACGCCCTTTTTCCCCGTAAGGCGGTCGATGCCGCACTTCCAGCCGCACAGCTCGCAATGGCGCAGTTGCTCGTAAGCCGCCTCGGCGCGTTGACGCAGCCCTCCAGTGCGGGCAAGCTCCATGTACGCCGGTTGAAACTCTTGCTGATCGATTGACATGCGCATGGATCGCTCCAATGCGATGATACCACGACCCGGGGCGGCGAGGCGCTGGCTCGCGCTGAAATGGAATCGTTAATCAGGAGAGTTGGCGGGGGATTTTTTACGGGCGTGTGTTAAAATATTCTTCGATACCTGAGTGCGCGCAGACCGCGAGAACTCAGAAAAAGCCAGGAGAAACACACCTATGGAAATGAGCCTCAAAGAATATCTGGCCTCCGGTCGGATCTTAATTGCGGACGGCGCCACCGGCACGATGCTGATGGCAGCCGGCTTGCCTGCCGGCGCCCCGCCTGAAATCTGGAACGTCGAAACGCCGGTTCAGATCGTCGCGCTGCACCAGACTTACCTGGAGGCTGGGTCGCAGATCATCCTGACCAACTCCTTTGGGGGCAACCCGTTAAAGCTGGCTAAGTATGGGTTTGAAGACCGCGCGACGGAGTTGAACCTGGCGGCGGCAAGGCTGGCGCGCCAGGCGGCGGAGGGCCGCGCCTATGTCGCGGGGGATATCGGACCAACTGGCGAGTTGATGGAGCCGCTGGGACCGCTTTCGCCGGATACAGCTTTCGAGGCATTTAAAGTTCAGGCGGAGGCGCTGGTGGAAGGGGGCGTGGACGCGCTGTGGATCGAGACGATGACCGATCTGGAAGAAGCGCGCGCGGCGGTGCTGGCTGCCCGAGAGGTTACGCGCCTGCCGGTCTTCTGTTCGCTGAGTTTTGGGTTGAAATCGCGCACGATGATGGGCGTCAGCGCGCGGCGGGCTGCGGCGGAGCTTTGGTCACTCGGCTTATCCGCGGTCGGCGCAAATTGCGGCGAAGGCTTGGACATGATCCCGGAGGTACTGCGCCAGATGCGGGAAGCAGTCCCGGAGGCTGTGCTGATCGCCAAGCCGAACGCCGGTCTGCCCAAAATGGTTGGTAAAGAGACGATCTATGACGTCGGTCCGGCTGATTTTGCGCGGCAAATGCAGAGCTTTGTTGAGCTTGGGGCGCGGATTGTCGGCTCGTGCTGTGGAAGCAGCCCTGAATACATCGGGGCGTTGACCGCCGCGCTGGCGCCTTCGATCTGAACGGGTTTTTCAGCCAGACTGATCGGGTGAGATAGAAAGAAAAGAGGAGGACTTCGATGGCTGTTAGTGAACTTGCCGGTCAACCGGCGCCGCCAGAGCTTTTAATCAACGTTTCGCGGTTGGTGGCGGACTATTATGCTTTGCACCCCGACCCGGCTGAGAAAAACCAACTCGTGCTTTTTGGCACTTCGGGACACCGCGGCGAGGCGTCGGAAAAGTCCTTCAACGAAGACCACATTCTGGCAATTTGCCAGGCGATTTGTGAGCACCGCCAGCGGGAGGGTCTCGATGGTCCGCTTTTCCTGGGGATGGACACCCACGCGCTTTCCGAACCCGCTCATATTACTGCGGTGGAGGTGCTGGCAGCCAACGGTGTGCAGGTTCGCTACCAGAAGGGTTTTGATTACGTCCCCACTCCAGTGGTTTCCTTTGCCATCCTGGAGTATAACCGCGGGCGCAAGAGCGGCTTGGCGGATGGGATTGTGATCACCCCATCGCACAACCCACCCGGCGATGGCGGATTCAAATACAACCCGCCCGAAGCCGGTCCGGCGGATCCAAAAACGACCCAAGTAATCCAGCAGCGCGCCAATCAGATTCTGCAAGAGGGGCTGGTTGCGGTTCGCCGCATGTCCTACGAACAGGCGCTGCGCTCCGATCACGTCACAGCATACGACTTCAAGGAACCCTATATCGCGGCGCTGGGAAGCGTGATCGACCTGCAGGCGGTGCAGAAAGCCGGGTTGCAGATCGGGGTTGATCCAATGGGCGGGGCGGCGGTGCACTACTGGGACACGATCGCCGAGCGTTACGGATTGCAGATCGAGGTCGTCAACAAGCGAGTCGATCCGACCTTCTCTTTCATGACCGTGGATTGGGACGGGCGCATCCGGATGGATTGTTCCTCGCCGTATGCAATGGCGCGCCTGATCAAGCTCAAAGAACGCTTCCAGATCGCCTTCGGGAACGACCCCGACGTGGACCGGCACGGGATTGTCACCCGCAGCCTGGGGCTGATGAACCCTAATTACTATCTGGCAACCGCGGTCTGGTATCTGTTCACCCATCGCCCGGGCTGGAGTCCCAAAGCGCAGGTGGGGAAAACGCTGGTTTCGAGCTCGATTATCGACCGGGTAGCTGCCTCGGTGGGGCGCGAGGTCTGTGAGGTGCCGGTGGGGTTCAAGTGGTTCGTGGACGGGCTGCTGGATGGGTCGTTTGGGTTTGGAGGCGAGGAGAGCGCGGGCGCCTCGTTTTTGCGCAAGGACGGTACGGTTTGGACAACCGATAAGGACGGGATCATTCCGAATTTGCTGGCAGCCGAGATCCTGGCGGTGACCGGAAAAGATCCGGGTGAATGCTACCGCGATCTGGAAGCCAAATTCGGGCGCAGCTATTACGCGCGGATCGAGGAACCCGCCACCTCAGCCCAAAAAGCGGCGCTGACCAACTTGACGCCTGAAGCGGTCCAGGCGAGCGATTTGGCGGGCGATCCGATCCTGGCTAAACTCACCAAAGCGCCCGGCAACGGCGCGCCAATCGGCGGGTTGAAGGTGACCACCGCCGAGGGCTGGTTTGCCGCGCGCCCTTCCGGCACCGAAGACGTGTATAAGATCTACGCCGAGAGCCTGCGCAGCGAAGCGCACTTGAAGGAAATTCAGGATCAAGCCCGGCAGATCGTCGCGAAGGCTTTTCGCAGTTCTGGAGCGTGAGCCAGGCTGGTTGGTCGCTTTATGCGCCAGCGCTGGAGCGCCCTAGCTTCTGAGCACTTCATCTAAAAAGCTGGCGCCAAGTTCGGGCGGTTCGAGCTTAAAAGCCTGGGCGATGGTCGCGCCCACGTCGCTGAAAGTTTTGCGCAGCCCCAAATCGACGCCGGGCTGGACCGGCGGACCGAAAACCAGCAGCGGCGAGCATTCCCGCGTATGATCCGTGCCGGGGGTGGTTGGGTCCACGCCATGGTCCGCCACGAACATCGCGAGATCTCCCGGTCGCAGACGCTCCAGAATATGGGGGACAGCGTCGTCCACGCGCTTGAGGGCGGCGGCGTAACCGTGCGGGTCGTTGCGGTGCCCGTAGATCATGTCAAACTCGATCAGGTTGGTGAAGATCACCCCCTTGAAATCCTCTTCGAGGAACTCAAAGGTGCCTTGCAGGCTGCCGGCATTGTTGAGCGTGTGTTTGGAGCGGGTGATGCCGGTGTGCGCCATGATGTCGTCGATCTTGCCAACTGCGCAGACCTCCAACCCGGCTTCGACCGCCTTTTGCAAGATTGTTTTCACCGGCGGCTGGAGCGGATAATCCCGCCGGTTCTCGGTGCGCTTGAAAGTGTCCGGTGAATCTCCGACAAACGGTCGCGCGATCACCCGCCCGACGGCGTGCGCGCCGGTGAGCATCTCCCTGGCTTGCAGGCACATCCAGTAGAGCTGGTCGAGCGGGATGACCGCGTCATTGGCGGCGATCTGAAATACGCTGTCGGCTGAGGTGTACACGATCGGTTTGCCGGTGCGGAGGTGCTCCATGCCCAGCACTTTGATAATCTCAGTGCCCGAGGCGGGGTAGTTACCCAGCACCCCGCGCCCGATGCGCGCCTCGAACTCGGCGATCACTTCGGGTGGAAAGCCGTGCGGATAGGTCGGGAAAGGTTTGGCGAGGATTACGCCCATCATTTCCCAATGACCGGAAATGGTGTCCTTTCCCGCCGAGCGCGGCGCCATCCTGCCGTATGCGCCATCCGGATGAGGGTCGGGAGGCACCCCCTGCATGGGTGTGATGTAGCCTAGACCGAGCTTGCCCATGTGGGGCAAGTCAAGCCCGCCCACGACCCGGTCCGTGTTGCTGAGCGAGTTGCTGCCTAAGTCGCCGTAGGCGGCGGCGTCTGGGGCTTCCCCCGCTCCAACGCCGTCCAGAACCAGCACGATCACCCGTTGAATTTTGCTCAATGCAGTTTCCTTTCCATTGCTTGGTACTGACTAATTCTAATCGATTTTGCCAGGTTTCAATCGTCTGAGGGATGGATTATAATTCGGGCGGTCTGTCCCGAGGGACGGACTGCCGGTTTTCACGTTTGAGAGTCGGAATTTACGTCAACTTTTCCCCGGGAGGGTGAAGAATGCCAAAATGGTTCGGAACGGACGGTATCCGCGGCGCGGTGGGCGAATGGCCCATGACGCCTGAATTTGCGCTGCGCCTGGGCCGGGCGGCGGGTCAGGTAATCCGCGGCGAACGCCCTGAAGCCACGGTGGTGATCGGGCGCGACACGCGCCAGTCGGGTGTGATGCTTCAGGAGGCGCTCGAGGCGGGGCTGATGGCGAGCGGCGTGCATGTGATCGACCTGGGCGTTGTGCCGACCCCGGGCGTCGCCTGGCTGGTGCGCTATTTGAACGCGGATGCCGGGGCGGTGATCTCAGCCTCGCACAACCCGGCTGACCAGAATGGGATCAAGTTCTTTCACCACACCGGGCGCAAACTGCCGGAAGCGCTGGAAAACCGGGTCGAAGAATTGATCGAGCAAATGGGAGACGCATCCGATCGCCTGACAGTTCAGGGCGCGATCGGGCGGGTTCAAAACGGCGAGGTGTTTCAGGAGTTGTATATCCGCGACCTGCTGAGCGAACACCCCAATCTGAACCTGGCTGGCGTGCGGTTGGTGATGGACTGCGCCAACGGCGCAGCCTTCCGGATTGCGCCGGAGGTCTTCAGCCGGCTGGGGGCGGAGGTGGTCGCGATCCACGCTTCGCCCAACGGGCAGAACATCAACTTGAAGGCGGGTTCAGAGCTGGTGCGGCGCTCGCTGGAGGAGATGAACCTGCTGATCGCGCACCACCAGGCGCGGTTTGGGCTGGCGTTTGACGGCGACGCCGACCGGGTGGTGCTGGTCGATGAGCGCGGCAGCCTGGTCGACGGCGATCACATGCTGGGGATGCTGTCGCGCTATTTCGATGAACGGGGTTTGCTGCTGGGTCGTTCGGTAGTCACCACCGTGATGCGCAACAGCGGGCTCAAGAACCAGCTGGAAGCGTCGGGCATCCAGATGTTCGAGACGCCGGTGGGGGACAAGTATGTGACCGATAAGATTTTCGAGATCCGCGAGACCGCCGCTTTGGAAGGGCAGATCGGTTTGGGGGGTGAACAGGCGGGTCACGTTTTGATTGTGGATGAGAGCCACCCCACCGGCGATGGGATACGCACGGCGCTTTTTGTGCTGCGCGCCTTCTTCGAATCCGGGCGGGATTCGCTCGCCAGTTTTGCGCTGGAAGTCGGAAAAACCCCGCAGATCATCGCCTCGGCGCGGGTTGGCAACGGATCGCGCTATGCGCGCCAGGAACTGGATGAAATGGAAGCTTCAACGCTGGGGAACCCGGGGTTGATCCGCGCTAACCTGCGCTACTCCGGAACCGAGCCGTTGCTGCGGGTGATGCTCGAATCGGACGGGACGCTGGATGAAACGCAGCTCGGGCGGATCGCGCTGGGTTTGTGCCGCAAAGCGCAGGAGCATTCGGGTCTGCCAAACGCGCATGTGGACGTGTTGAACGTCACCCGCGGCGGGGTGATCCCCACTACCTGAGGTTTCGTTAGTCGCAGTTCTCTTGCTGGAGTTCTAAGTCACGATATTTGGCGCGAAGTCCTGCAAGAATTGATCCGGAAAGCGCGTTGGCTGTCCGCTGGTCAGATCTACCCACACCCCCAGCGTGTTTGCCCGGCAGAATAGGGTCTGGTCGTTCGCTCTGCGGATCGTGTAATGGCGCACGGCGGTTGAGCGTTTCACCCCCGAAACCCACGTGGCGATCTCAAGCTCGTCATCGAATACGGCGGGCTGAAGATATTGAATGCGGCACGCGTGCAGCAGGATGGCAACGCCAGCCGAACGCATCCGCTGCCAGTGCCAGCCAAATTCTGCGATCGCTTCGAACCCGGCTTCGTTGGCATACGCCATGTAGATCGCGTTGTTGACGTGCTCCATCGGGTCGATGTCCTGCCATTCAACCCGCCGGCGGGTTGTGAAGACGCCTGGCGGGGGAGGGGGCGGTTCCGGAAACGGCGCGCGTTTGGGGAACGCAGCGGGAACGCCCTCGGGGTAGAAATCTTTTATAAGCTGTTCGGGGATAGAAGCCGGCAGGAGGGTGGCTGCGTCGAGGAACACCCAATCGCTGAAACCGCGCGCACAGAGCGTTTCGCTGCCCTCCAGGCGGAACTCGTACACCCGGCGCGAACTGACGCGCCGGAAATCAGCGATCCAGGTTCGCACCCGAACCGGCTGATCGTAGAAAATGGGCAGGTGGTATTCGATCTCGCTCTCGCGAATCAGCCAGACGCGATTCATCTCGCCATAGCGCTTTTGACCGTAACCGGCTGCGGCGGAGGCGTCGAAGGCGGTCTCCTGCATCAGCCGCAGGTAATTGACGCTATTCAGATGACCGATGGCGTCGCATTCGTAGCTGCGCACGCGAAAGGTTCGTTCGTGGACAAGCGGCATGGCGCCCTCCCCTCGGGTTCTAAAGGATGTTATTCAAACGGATTTCAGTGTTGTTTCAAACCGGAGCGATCAGCGCGGCGAGATCGTTCTCGGGTTTGTTGACCAGCCGGGAGACCTCGTAAGCCTGCATCTCGTCCGCTGGATAGGGTTTGAGCAAACCAGTCAGCTTCGCGGCTGGGAGTTCTTCAGGGTCCAGCCAGGTCGAATAAGCCTGCGGGTCCAGGATGGCCGGCATGCGGTTGTGAATGTTGCGCAGCAGATCGTTCGGCTCGGTCGTGATGATTGTGCATGAGAACACCGCCGAACCATCGGGAGAGTCCCAGCGCTCCCACAGACCGGCGAAGGCGAAGGGCTTGCCGGATTTCAGGCGCACGTACATGGGGGTTTTGATCTTGCTTCCAGGCTCGGCACGCCATTCATAGAAACCACTGGCGGGGATCAGACAGCGCCGGCGGCGAAATGCGGCGCGAAAAGCCGGTTTCTCCGCCAGCGTCTCGCTGCGGGCGTTGATCATGCGGCTGCCGATTGAAGGGTCCTTAGCCCAGAAGGGGATCAACCCCCAGATGTAGTAATCCAGACGCTGTTGACCGTCGTTGGGTATGACCGCGACCGGTTGGGTGGGCGCGATGTTGTAGCGCGGCTGGGGCGCGTCGGGGATGTTTAGCCAGGGAAAAGCCAGCCGCAACTCGTCGGGATCGGCGGTTAAAGTGAATCGTCCACACATAGATCACCTCGGGTTGAAACCAACCTGATGTTCAGGGCAGGCTGTTTTTAGCAGCCCAATCGCTGCCGAGAAAGAGCTCGATATCTGCTGCGGCGCCTGGATCGAATTCTATCAGGATTTTTCCTGAAGCGATGCCCAGCAAGTCCTTGAGATATTGCAGCGCATAAGGGTTGCCGGTGTGATCGATGATCGTTGTCGCCGAATAGGACTGGGCAGCCCCGCCGACCTGCACGACGTTTGCCCCCTGGGCGCGCAGATACTCCGCAGTGCGATCCGCCAGCGAGGCGTCGCCGCTGCCGTTGTAGATGCTGATCCGGGCGGCTTCGGATTTCATGCGCTCCTGTGTGTTCCCAGGGGTTTGCGGTCCCAGGCTGCCGGCGGTGGCGAAGATCTGATCGCGCAAGGTAAAAATGTCGTCCGGGATGGGGATCAGAATCGAGAGCCCGTCCGGGGAAGTGCCAAAGAACACGTCGCCCTTGTCGATCACCCCGCGTTTGATGTTTTCCTCCGGCACGTCCTTGGCGAGCAGGGAAAGCTTGATGGCGTCGTCGAGCGACAGGTTGGTGCGGATGCCGGACGCCAGCTCGCTGTACAGCGTTGGGGCTTTTTCGATCAGGCGTGGGAGCATTTTCACGCTCACGATTTTGTCCCGAATTGCCATGATGACCTGCTGCTGGCGGCGGGCGCGGTCGAAATCCCCGCCTTCAGTGTAACGGTTGCGCGCGTAAGCCAGCGCCCACTCGCCGGGCAGCGTCTGCACGCCAGGCTTGAGCTTTTTCTTGGTTTGAGAGCCTTTGCCGAGCAGGTCGATCGTAATCTCATACGGTACATCGATCTTTACGCCGCCGATCTCATCGATAAAGCGCACGAAGGCGCCAAAATCCACTTGGGCGTAGTAATTGATCGGGATGCCCAGAAAAGATTCGACGGTTTTCACCGCCAGCGCTGGTCCGCCGCCCGGCAGTTTGTAGGCGTCTCCCAGATAATAGGCGGTGTTGATCTTGCCGTGCTTGAAACCGGGGATGGCAACCCACAGATCGCGCGGGATCGAAAGGATGCCGGCGGTGCGGGTCTGCGGATCGAGGGTGAGCAGGATCATCGTATCGCTGCGCGCGGCCTCGGTCTGAGCCTCCCAATCGCGATAATCCAGCCCGAGCAGCAGCATGGTCACGCGTCCGGCACCATCCCAGGGTTTCAGGTTGGCGAGAGCCAGGGATGGGTCGTTCCCCGGAATCTCACCGGGCAGGGGAGGCAATGGGGTCCCTTCGGCGTTTAGCCGCGGCGTGTAGGTCCCCTGGCTGATTTGCAGCCCAAACCGCCCCGTATCGGACAAATTGGCGACCAATCCACGGGTGACCGCATAACCTCCGATAGCTGCGGCGCAGGCGATAACAACGATCAGCAGCCCAGCCAGCAGGCTTACCAACAAATTGGGAGCTTTGGAATTGCGCGCCGGTTTGTTCATCAGGAGACCGGGCTTTCCTGAGGCGCTATGGTGGATATGCTCGGAGCCGGTTGCGTGTCGGTGGGCGCGGGCGGCGGGGCAGTGTCCGTCAGCGGCGGTTCGGGGGTGTTGGTGGGTGGTTCGGGCGTGTTGACCGGCGGCGGCGGGGTATTCGTCGCCGGTGGCGCCGGGGTATTCGTCGCCGGCGGAGGGGGAGCGGTGTTTGTCGGCGGGATGACGCTGGTAGGGCTTGGCGTGACCGCTGGCGGCAGCGTTTCGCTGGGAGGCGGTTCCGTGGGGACCTCGCTGGTTGGGGCGGGGGTGGCAGTCGACGGGTGGCAGGCTTCGGCGGCATTAAGACCCTTGGCTTTTAATGCTTCGTCTGGTCCCAGAGAATAGGCAAGTTCGTATTGTTGAAGCGCGTTGCACCAGTCCCGGCTGGCTGCCAGCCGGTCGCCATATTGGATCAACGCCTCGCGATAGCGCGCACTGGCAGTGATCCCCGAGGCGTCACGCAGCCCTGGGGCAGCCGCAGCAACCTGGCTGAAGTACTGCACCGCCTGGGCTGGATCCACCTCCCAAAAGCTCGACCCAACCAGGTACAGGCGCGCCAGGTCCCGGGCAGAAACCGCCTGGGCGTCCAGCGGACCGAAGCGGCTGGCAAGCGCCAGATCGTAAATACCGCCGTTCAGATCGCCAGACTGCCAGATTTTGTTGAAGCCGCGCATCCGCAACGCAATGAACATCATTCCGTCCACCCGGGCGGTGTTGTACGCCAGATCTTCTTTGCGCAAGGTGGTGAGCGTGTCGAGCGCTTCGGTCCAGCTTTGCTCGGCGAAAAGCGCCTGGGCGTGCGCAAACATTTCTTCGACCGGACGCAGATCGCGCGTTGCGGTTGGCAGCGCGGTCGGGGGCAGGGCGGTCGGAGTGGCGGTGCTGTAGAGGATCGTCATGACTTCCGCCAGGCGGTCTGTTGCGCCCGGAAAGGATGGGTCGTGGGCGATCACGTATTCCAACCGCTGGTGGGCAACCTCGTATTGACCCTCTGCTAGATTCTGGACTGCCAGCGCGTACTGCTCTTCGATTGAAGATTTTACATTGAGGGTCGTGGCTGCCTGTTGGCTGTGGCTGGCGGATCGAAAGCCGAGAAATACCCCCGCCGCGAGGGCGAGGGACACCAGCGCGCCAAAGGCAACCGCCCAGGCGAGGAATTGCCAGACCAGGCGCCGGTTGGCTTTTTGGGGTTTTTCAGCCCCGATCTTGAGCGGAGGTTGTCCGCTGCTTGGAGGGCGGGGCTGGACGGGTGCATTTGCCATATTTAACCAGGACGATTGCGGATCTGGAATGGTTCCCGGGTCATTAAATTCAACGGGGTTTCAGGTCGGGCAAGCGCCTTTCCCTGAAACCCCGCTGTCTTTTTTGAATAATCACGCTAAAGCTGACCGGCTCTGTCGAACCATGGATGAGTTTGAGATCAACGGGCGCATCAGTCGGAGAAATCGAACTCCAGATCCGTCAAGTTTTCATTGTCATACGGGTATTCCGAATACATGCTCGGATCTAAGTGACCAGCCTCTTCCAGGTTGTTAAAACGCCCGCGCACAAAACCGGTTCCGGCGGGGATCAGCTTGCCGATGATGACGTTTTCCTTCAAACCGAACAGAGGGTCTTCGGTTGAGGCAATCGCCGCGCCAGCCAGCACTTTAATGGTGTGCTGGAAGGAGGAGGCTGAAAGGAAGGAATCCGTGCTGAGCGAAGCCTTGGTAATTCCAAGCAGGATCTCGATGAATTTGGCTGGACGCCGGCCCTCACTCAAGAGCTGGTCGTTCACGCGCCTGAGTTCTAGGAAGTCGACCAGGTCGCCGGGCAGGTAATTGGTATTGCCCGGGCGGGTTAATTGGACTTTCGAGATCATCTTGCGAATGACGACCTCGAAATGTTTGTCATTAATGTTTTGCCCCTGCGAGCGATAGACTTTTTGGACTTCGCTCATCAGGTACATTTGACAAGCCTGGCGACCCTGAATGCGCAGGATTTGGTGCGGGTTAAGCGAGCCTTCGGTCAGCGGCTGACCGGCTTCCACCCGTTCGCCGTCGCGGACGACCATGCGAGCAGTGCTTGGGATATCATAGCTGGCTTCCTGACGGCTTTCATAAGACACAAACAGGCGGGTGGTTCCAGAGGAACCGTTCCCGGATTCGCCGCTTTCGATGCGCACCCGGCCGGCGTTTTGAGCTACGATCTGACCGTCGTCGCCCAGGCGCGCCAGGACTGCACCCTGACTGACTTCATCTTCGTCGCTCACTGCGATCAGCCAGCCATCGGGGATGTTGTACTCATCGCCGATCATCTCGCTGTGTTCGACACGAGCAATGCGCAGGTCTGAATAGCGGTCGGATTGGCTGACCGTGACGACGCCGCTGATCTCGGAGACGACCGCTTCGCCTTTTGGCATTCTACGGGCTTCGAACAGTTCTTCCACGCGCGGCAGACCGGTGGTGATATCACCGCCGGTAGCGACGCCCCCGGTGTGGAAGGTGCGCAGGGTGAGCTGCGTGCCGGGCTCGCCGATAGACTGGGCTGCGACGATGCCCACCGCCGATCCGACTTCTACCATTTTCCCGCGCCCCAGGTCCAGCCCGTAGCAGCGAGCGCAGATGCCGTGAATGAGCTCGCAGGTCAATGGAGAGCGGACTTTAACGTCCTTGATTCCAGCATTCAAGATCCGGCGCGCCAGATCGTGGTCGAGAATGTCGTTGCGTTCAGCCAGGATTTCGCCGGTCGCCGGGTCGATCACATTATCGCACGCTAACCGGCCGAAAAGCCGTACACTCATGGGCTGACCGGCAACGTCGTCCGCGCTGCGGATCCAGACGCCTTCGCTGGTCTCGCAATCGTCATCGTTGATGATCACATCCTGAGCCACGTCAACCAGACGCCGGGTGAGGTAACCGGCATCCGCCGTGCGCAGAGCCGTGTCTGCAAGTCCCTTTCTGGCGCCGTGGGTGGAGATGAAGTATTCCAGGGCGTTGAGACCCTCTCGGAAGTTCGAGCGGATGGGCAGTGGGATGATGCGCCCAGATGGGTCAGCCATCAAGCCGCGCATCCCTGCGAGCTGCGAGATGGGACCGAACCCGCCTTTGGTCGCCCCGGAGACTGCCTGGGCTGCCAGGTTTCCATTCGGGTCCATGCGTTTGCGTACGGCATCCGCAACCTCGTTGGTTGTGCGCTGCCAGATCTCGATAACCCGTTCATTCTGCTCCTGCTCGGTGAGCAAGCCGCGCCGGAAGTCGCGCATCACGACATCCGCTTCTTGAAGCGATTTGCTGATGATCTCGCTCTTCTCTTCCGGGACGGTGATATCGGATACTGCCAGCGAATAACCTGAGCGGGTGGCATAGGTGAACCCGATGTCTTTGATTGCATCGGCGATATCCGGGGTGTCCTCTTCGCCGATCACTTCATAAAGCTGGGCGATCAGATCCTTCAGCCCGCCTTTATCGAGCTCCTGGTTGATAAACTGCATTTCGGGTGGGAGAACGCGGTTGAACAACACCCGTCCAATGGTGGTTTTTACCAGGCGCTGCTCAGCCTGGGGTAGACGGTTGTTTTCGTCGTCGTACCAGGTGTGTGTGAGCAGTTGAATGTTGGCATGGATATGAATTTGATCCAGCCGGTAAGCCAGCTCGGCTTCGTCGATATCGGCAAAGACGCGGCCATCGCCGGTATGTTTGCTGTCGTCGAGCTTGGTAAGGTAGTAAACGCCCAACACCATATCCTTTGACGGGATGATGATGGGCTCGCCATCCGCCGGTTTGAGCAGGTTCCGCGAGGACAGCATCAACTGCCGGGCTTCCCAAACCGCCTTCTGAGAGAGCGGCACATGCACCGCCATCTGGTCGCCGTCGAAGTCGGCGTTGAATGCGGTAGTTACCAGCGGGTGGAGTTGGATCGCGCTGCCTTCGATCAGTATTGGCTCGAACGCCTGGATGCCCAGCCGGTGTAAGGTGGGAGCGCGGTTGAGCAGCACCGGGCGCTCCTTGATCACTTCTTCGAGGACTTCCCAGACTTCGGGGCGGTTGCGCTCGATGAAGCGGCGGGCGCCCTTGACGTTCGCGGCATAGTTGTGTGAAACCAGGCGGGATATGACGAACGGACGGTACAGTTCCAACGCCATAGTTTTCGGCAAGCCGCATTGGTAGAGCTTGAGCTGAGGACCTACGACGATCACCGAACGCCCGGAATAGTCAACCCGTTTGCCGAGCAGGTTGCGGCGGAAACGTCCCTTTTTGCCCTTGAGCATATCGCTGAGGGATTTGAGCTCGCGCCGCCCGCGGCGTGAGAGCGCCTTGCCGCGCTGTGAGTTGTCGATGAGGGAATCGACTGCTTCTTGAAGCATGCGCTTTTCATTGCGCACGATGACATCCGGCGCGCCCAGTTCCAACAGCCGCTTAAGCCGGTTGTTGCGGTTAATCACGCGCCGGTAAAGATCGTTCAGATCGGAGGTGGCGAAGCGACCGCCGTCAAGCTGGACCATTGGGCGCAGGTCGGGGGGAATAACCGGCAGCACCGTCAGGATCATCCACTCGGGGCGGTTGCCCGAACGGCGGAAAGCCTCGACCACGCCCAGGCGCTTGGTAGCCTTCTTGCGTTTCTGCTTACTGCGCGAGGTGCGCACCTCATGCCATAGTTCCTGGGAGAGCTTGTCCAGATCCAACCGGCGCAGGATGTCGTGAAACGCCTCGGCGCCCATGTCGGCGCGGAAGACCTGCCCCCAGCGCGATTTGAGTTCGCGGTAACGGGTTTCGCCCATGAACGTTGAGGGGCGAAGCTCAAACAGTTCATCGCGCAGGCGCGAGTTCTCATCCCGGACGACAACCGACTGGTCATCCAACTGGCTGCGCAGGTTTTCCATCCCAAGGTCAGCTTCAGCCCGGACTCTCTCGCGCTCCATCTGCGATCCCTCGAGTTCGCGCTGTTTCATGTCCTTCATGTTCTCTTCGATTTCCTCCAGGCGTTTTTTTACGACCTTTTGGACTTCGGAGAGGTGTTTTTTGTTGATCGTCGCGCCTTCTTCGACGATCACCGCGTCGGTGTCGGGAAAATGGATGGCGGTTTTGGCGGCAGTGCCCAGCGATTCTTGCAGGTGATCTTCCAGACGCTTACCGGCGTTGATGATCGGTTCTAATTGCTCGGCGATTTTCTCATTGTATTTGGTTTCGATATTGGACTGATGCTGGGCGAGTTCGTTCAAAGTCCGATCGCGCTCCGCCTTGATCTCGGCAATGCGGGCGTTGATCGAGGAAGCCAGCTCGCGCTCGGCGACGGTGATTTTATCCTCCAGGCGTTTGAGAGCCTTCTGGCGCGCATCTTCATCGACATAGGTCACTACGTACTGGGCGAAGTACAGCACCCGGTCTAAGTTACGGCGTGAAATATCCAATAACAAGCCCAGATAGGAGGGGATGCGGCGGGTGTACCAGACGTGCGCCACCGGCGCCGCCAGTTCGATGTGCCCCATGCGTTCGCGCCGCACGGACGATCGGGTGACCTCCACGCCGCACTTATCGCAGGTGATGCCTTTATAACGGATATTTTTGTATTTTCCACAGTAACATTGCCAGTCGCGGGTGGGCCCGAAAATTGCCTCGCAAAAGAGGCCGTCTTTTTCAGGGCGCAGCCGGCGATAGTTGATCGTTTCTGGCTTGAGGACTTCCCCATAAGACCAGCTCCGGATCGTTTCTGGCGACGCCAGGCTGATGCGCAGTGCGGTTAGACCCTTGGTTTCCACTATACAATTGCCTCCTGCGAAGAGAATCGGAGATCGAACACTCGTACCTGTCAGACAAGCGAAGCTAAGCGCATGAGCCGTTTGCTCAGCGCTTCTTGTGAGGTTTCATAGACTTTGTATTATATCGAATTTGTATCAGCTTAGTCAATACTCTGGCTGGATGTTAATCAAAGATTTATATTTTGACTTCTTGTATCCCCTGCTGGATCGGGATTGCCAGGTAGAACGTGCTGCCCTTGCCCAACTGGCTTTCCGCCCAAACCTTACCGCCGTGGCGCTCGGCGATCGACTTGACAATTGCCAGACCCAGACCGGTGCCGCGCTGTTCTTTGGAGCCCTGCGGTACGCCGCGATAAAATTTCTCGAACAGGCGAGGTTGATCTACGGGGGAGATCCCGGTTCCATTGTCGATCACTTCGAAAACGACCCCGATCGGCTGAATGCGCGTCCGGACGTGAACCTTGCCCTCCGGACGGGTGTATTTAATCGCATTTTCGACCAGGTTGTGCAGTGCCTGTTGTAAGAGCGCCTGATCGGCTTCGATCAGAGGCTGAGATCCGGCAGGAAATTCGCTGGTGAGTTGGATGCGCCTCTGGGCAGCCTGAAGTTGGAGCGATCCGACCACGCGCTCCACCACATCCCGGATGTTGATCGTCTCGACTTGCAAGCCCACGCCGGATTCGATCCGACCCAGGTCAAGCAGGTTGTTCACCAGCCGAGCCATGCTTTCCACGCCGGAGATAATCTTCCGCACGTAGTTGTCCTGCTGCTCGTTGAGTTGTCCGACCATTTCGAGCATGGTAGCATAACCGCGCATCAGCGTCAGCGGCGAACGCAGGTCGTGACTGACGGTCGAGACGAAATCCGATTTGAGCGCGTCCAGTTCCTTAAAGTGCGTCACATCGCGCAGCACGCACACCCGCCCCATGCGCTGTCCTTCAGCCAGCACGGGGGTCGCAGTTGCCAGGAAGACCCGCCCGCCCGGCAGTGAGACTTCGACGGACTGTTTTTCGGCGCTTGTGGTGCGCAGCAGGTTGATCAGTTCAGGTTCGTCAATCACCTGATTGATCGGTTTGCCGGTGTTGCTCTCGTCCAGGTTAAGCCCCAGCACCTGCCAGGCAGCCGGGTTCGCAAGCAGCAACTGGTCGCGCTGATCGGTAACCAGCACCGGATCGGGGCTGGACGCCAGGATCGATTCGAGCCGCTGGCGCCCAATCTCTGCGGACAGGAACAGCCGGGCGTTTGCAGCGGCTAAAGCCGCCTGACCGCCCAAAGTGACCATGAAGCGGACCTCCTCTTCCGAGAAGGTGTGCGGCTGATCGTAGGCGACCCACAAAGTTCCGTAGTAGAGGTTTTCGTGGCGCAAAGCGACTGCCATCAGGGATTCCGGATGAGGCGCGCTCGGCGTGACATTGAGCAAGCGCGGCCGCTGCAAGTTCGAGAGCACCAGCCGGTCCTGCTGGCGGGTGAGCGCCAGGATTTGTTCATCGAGGTCGCGGTACAAGTTTTGTGAAGGTCCCAGACCGTATGTCATGGGCATTGACGGCGTGCCGTCCTGGTCGTGGACAATATCCGGCGCCAGCACCACCCGGGCGGCGCTTGCCCCGGTTGCCAGCGCCGCTTCCAGGATCGGTTGAACCGCTTCGGAAAATTCGAGGCTGGACGCAACTCCCTGGCTGACCAGCAGCAAGCGGTTCAGTTCGTCCAGACGACCCTTCAGGCTCACGCGCATGGTTTCGAACGAGCGGCGCAGTTGACCCACTTCATCCACGCCTTCCGCCGCCAGCGGCTGATCCAGCTTTCCCTGGGCAATCCGTCCGGCTTCCTGGGAAAGCGTCTTTAGCGAGACGGTCACCATGCGCAGACCAAAGCGCAAGATCACTAAACCGACCAGCGAAAGCACCAGGATCATTGCCAGCAGAGGCGTTGCGATTTGGAGCGCCAGTTCCTGAGCCCGGTAAACCGGCGCCATCAGCACGATCGACCAATCCCGACCTTCGGCGGGTTGGAAATACACCATCACGCGGTTGCCCCCTGGTCCGGTATCGACGTAGAACAAGGGGCTGTCCGACGTTCTGCCGGTGTAAGTCGTCATCACCATGGCGGGGTCGCGATGGACGAGGATGCGGTTGTTTTCGTCCAGCAGCATTCCGGTATCGTCCTCGCCGGTCAGCTCCTGCAGCCCAGATATGATCGGCTTCGAGAAGGGGTTGGTTTCAAGGTCGGCGCGTCCGATGAGTACGCGTTGGGCGTTCCCATTCTGGTCGAAGATCGCCGCCAGGAATGAAATCTGGGCGGTTTTTTGACCCTCCACCGGCGGGATCGAATAATACTGGAAGGGCATACCGTCCAGCGCGAATTGGATGCCCATTTGCTCGTCCACCGGGGATTGCGGCCCGATATTATTCGCGGTCGGGTAGCTGGAAATGATCCGGCTATCTTCACCGAGGACGGATAACTGGTTGAAAAACGGCACCGTCTTGATGTCTTCTGCGAGCGTCTCGGACAACAGAATTGAATTGTCGCTTAACAAATTCGGTTCTTGCGCCAGTTTTAGGATGAGATTCTGTCCGGTTTCGAGGAAAAACGGCACGCTCTGGGCGGACATTTCAGCCGCGTTGCTCATCTGACCGTGGATCATTTCGCGGGCAGCCTCGCCGGCGACGATCCAGTTTCCGATCATCAGCGTCAACAGTAGAATCAACGCGAGCGGAGCCATGCTTACGGCGAAGCGCGTTTGCAGGCTCCTTTCGGCGGGCGAAGGTTCCAACGCGCCCGGTTCAAACCAGCGCTCCGCCGAAGTAAACCGGATCGCTTCGGCGGGAAGGCTGGCGATAAAAATCTGCAGCCCCACTGCCAGGACGTTGACCGCCAGGCTCTGCAATCCATAATCGAGCCGGGTGACAAAGATCCCTTGGGAGGTGAACAACACCACGACCAGGTGGATGATGAGGTAGAGGGCGCTGATCAGTAGACCGGCGAAAATCGGATGACGAGCCAGCTTAAAGAAGGTGGTGCGGTACCTCTGGCGGACACAGGCACTAAAGAGGATGGCAAGCAAGCCATACTCCAGCGAGGTGAACAGCAGGTGCGTATGCCACATCCCGATCAATAAGCCGCTGAAAAACGCCAGCCCGAAGGCGCTCAAAGGTCCGAGCAGACCGGCTGCCAGCGCCCAGGGCACGGCAGCCAGCAGCATCACCACCGGGAAGATCGGGTCCATCGGCAAGCCGGGCTGCGCGATCATTTCGCCAAACTGCAGGCGCACCCCAACAAAAAGGCTGGTGATTGGCACAAAGACCAAAAGGATGAGGAAAGTCAGGATCCTCTTGGTGTCAATGGGGCGGTTATATTTATGCCATCTAACGAGGAGGTAGATGCTTCCAACTGACAGGGCAATAAACCCAAGCCACCCAATCCATCCATACGGCAACTCGAGATATGGAGGGGAGGACATCAGCTTGAAAAAAGAGGTCATATGAGGCCTTGTTGCAACTGCTGTGCCACTTTATCTGCGAACATTATAGCATAGACGCTAAGGGTGCGATTCTCGGATATCTCCTGGGGGCGTTTACAGGAACTCAAGCGTATCCTGGGTGGCGTTTTCAAGGTCGCGGTAATAGCCGCGTTGCGCTTCAGGCAGCATGGCGGACAGCACGTACATGGCTTCGTCGGTCATTTGGCGCAGCGCTTCGCCCCCGAGACGGTGGTAATCCGAGCGAAAGCGGAACGGCGGTCCAAAATGGATTTTCACCCCCGGTTCGCGCCAGCGGGAGGTGAACCGCAGGGCTGGAAACCCGACGCTGCCCTGGATGGCGGTTGGGACGATCGGCGCGCCGCTGCGGCTGCCCAAATAAGCAATCCCTTCGCGGCCTTCTATTAACTCCGGACCGCGCGTCCCTTCCGGCGCAACCAGAATGATTTCGCCGGCGCGCAGGACATCCAACGACATCTGGATCGCCCGTCGGTCGGCTTCTTCGCGGCGGACCGGGATCACGCCCCAGATGCGCGGGAATATTCCGATCACAGGATAGCTGTAAACCTCGATCTTAGCGAGCGGGACGATTTCGCGTTCGAGATACGGCATGATGACGATCGGATCGATGAATGCGATGTGATTGATCATCAGGATCGCCGGTCCACTCTCGGGGATGTTTTCAACTCCATTGACCGAATCCACCTTGGCGAGCAGGGGGATACCGATAAATCGCAGCAGGAATTTGAGGACTTTGCGCCGCAGCGTGTAATGGGCGTGGCTGTAGGCGCGGGTCTGCTTGCGGGCGGGAGCTTGCGCTGCCAGGTAATTTTCACTCTTTGGCATCAGTTTTTCGTCTTACAAACCAAAGCGCATGCCTTGATAAACGCCTGATCGACGTCCATCCCATCCGTATCCAGGATCACCGCATCGGAAGCCGGGCGGAGCGGTGCAATTGCGCGGGTGGAATCGATTTGATCGCGCTCGTGAATATCCGCGAGCACTTCGGAAAAGCTCGCCTGACCGCCGCGCTGGCGCTGTTCGAGATAACGCCGCCTGGCGCGCTCCTCGGTGGAGGCGGTCAGATAGATTTTGAGCGAAGCTTCCGGCATTACCGCGGTGCCGATATCGCGCCCCACCATGACGACTTTGCCGCGCAGCCCGATCCTGCGCTGCTGAGTGGTCAACGCCAGCCGCACGCCAGGGTAAGCGGACACAAGCGACACGTTGCGGTCCACCTCTGCCCGGCGAATATCCCAGGTGATGTCCGTCCCATCCAGGATGATGTCGCAATTCCTGCCGTCTGCGCGGGAGGGCGGCAGGATATCGATGATGACGGTTTCTGCCAGGCGGGTGATTTCGGCTTCGTCGTTCAGGTCAGCGCCTGCACTCAGCGCCGCCCAGGTGACGGCGCGGTACATGACGCCGGTGTCGAAAAACAAAAAACCTAATTCGTCCGCCAACTTCTTGCCGATGGTCGATTTTCCCGAAGCGGCTGGTCCGTCGATAGCGATGACCTCAGGAACTGACATAAAACTCCGATCCACATCCTTGCAGAGCGGGGATAACGCTGGTCTAAAGATACCTGACCAGTTTCGCTCACGCTGAAAGCTATTGTTCAGCAATTCAGGGAGGGTTCACGCCGCTTTGCTCAGTTATTAGCGACCCGCCCGGAAAAAGATCGCTGCGCGCCCAGAGGATGATTTTTTCATACTGGAGCGGGGCTGCGCGGAACGCGATCCAATCAACCAGACTGTTCGGCAGCGTCCCTTCCCAGCCGGGCCACGCCCACCACACGAAATCCTGCCCCCGATATGCGGCAGCCCAGTTCGGGTTGGCTTGATCCACCGGCGTGATGATTATGGCTGGGTGTTCGGATTCCGCCAGCGCAGTCACGAAGCGCGCCTGGGGGTAATCGCGCAAAGTCCAGCGCAAGGCTGGCGTATCCACTAATGAGACCACCTCGAGGTTGTTCGCCAGCCCGGCGTTCCACTTCGAGAGCGTGTCGAGCGTGTTGGACATCAGGTCAACCTGACCGCTGCCAGGAGGGTTTCCCCAGAGTTCCAGCGGGTTGTTTGGGCGCAGGATCGCGGCGCCCCAGAGCGCCGCTGCCAGATAGACGCTCCCGGCTGCTAGAAGACCCCAGGCGGTTCCAAGCCGGCTGGCATCCCGGCTCCAGCCCAGGGCGACCAGGATGCTGGTCAGCGCTCCCAGGGACAGAATGCCCAACAAAAGCACCAGGCGCGTAATTTGGGGTGAAACCACGCCTTCGGCGGGGATCCCGCGGGTAGAGATGAGCGTGTAGAAGAACAACCCCGAAAGGAGCAGAATTAAGCCGGCATGCAGCCAGGCTGGCAGGTCCTCCGGCTGGCGTGGCAAGCGCGCCGGCAGGTAATTTTTCAGCTCCCAGGCAGCCATCAGCCAGAGCGGCGTCAGCGTCCACACCAGGTCGGAGACTTGCCGGGCTGGATACGCCAGGGTCAGGACCAGGCTGACGCCAAACCAGCTCAGCGCCAGGTAATGCGGGGCGGCTTCTGCGGGGAATTTTTTGATCGCCCAGCGGATTATTCCCAGGATGGCGAACAGCAGCGCAATCGGCTGGTAGATCAACAGCGCGGCGATGATTTTCATTGCGCCTGTTCCCGAGGGAACAGCCCAACCGGAAAGGTAGGCGGTCAGCGAATCGATCCAGGCAGCCATCCCTTGGGGATAGCGCAAGCAGCCGGTTCCGAGGATGAGGATGGTCAGCGCGCCAGCCAGCAGCGCCTTGCGCCAGGGCGAGCGCCCCGGTTCCGCCTCAGCCGCCGGCGCGGCAGCGACCGGGCTGCTCCGCCCGCGCTCCCATATACCCCAGGCGATCAACCCGCCCAGGCTCAGGCTGATCAGCCCGGTGAAGACGGCTAGACCGCTCAGCAGAGCGACGCCCGCCAGGATGCCCGCCAGGAGCGGGCGGCGGTTGAGCCACAACGCCAGCGCCGCCAGTCCGAAACCCAGCGCCAGCATCGGACCGCCAGCCTGGCGCGCTACCGCCGTCAATCCCGGATCGAGCGCCAGACCGAAAGCCGCGATGATCGCTGCCCGGCGGGTGATCCTTTCCCGCATCAGAAAGGGGACGAAAACCAGGGCGACCCCCGCCAGCGCGGGCAAAAAGCGCGCCATGAAATTTGTGACGCCAAAAAGACGAAATAGCAGCGCGGTCAGGAAGACGTACGCCGGTTGAGGACCGATCACAACCTGGCTGGCAAAGCCCAGCGGTTTCGCCGCCTCCAGCGCCTGTAGAGCCCAGCCAGCCTCGGTTTCCGAGAGCGGCGCCTGCCCCAGGTTCAAGAAACGCAAGCATATCGCCAGCAAGACCGCCGCGAGAAACAATGGGTTCGCGTAGGTGGGTTGATTTCGGTTCATGGCTCCAGGCTGCCCGGATATTCGTAGATCGCAACTTGACCCTGCGTAAAGACGGGAAGCATGTTGCGCATGAATTTTACCTCGACCAGCCCAATTGGGCAGTTAAGGTTCGCGGAGGTGTAGGTCTGTCGTTCCAGGTTGCCAACGAAGACGTAGCGGATGTTGTATTTCTCCAGGATCTGGCGCGCCTCTTCCCAGTCCCGGGCGCAGTAGAGCCGCAGCAGATCGGATTGCCGGTCGCCGATCTCGCTACGCCCGCCGCGCCACTGGTCTTCATGTCCAACCCAACCCAGCACAGCCGGCAAGCCTGAAAGGGTGGACGCGCGGGCGTATTCGGTGTAGCTGCCGCCGGTTTCTGGCACCGCTTCGGCAATGATGCCCGGTGGCGCCTGGTTCAACCATTCGATCGCGGCGGCTTCTTCGGGAAAGAAGCGCGGAAAATAGGCGGCGGAGTCGAGCGTCCATTCCAGCGGCTTGAACCCGTTGGTCTTATTCCACAGGCTCAAGACCGGGTACGCCAGGCTGGCAAGCAGCAGGAGGCTCATCGCGACCCCAAAGACCACTCTCCAGCCGCCGCGCAGCTTTTCGGATAACGTGACCACGCTGAACGCCGCAGCAATGCTCCACACCAGCCAGGCTTGGAAATAGAACTTGAAGATCGTGTTCATGCGCCAGCCAAACAGGTCGCGCAAGAACATAAATTCGGGCGCGATCACGAGCAGCAGACCGGTCAGGATTAAAACCAGGCTGAAGACCCCCGAAAGATTGAGCCGGGCGCCCGCCGAGGGCGTTTCGAGCGGTTGATCGTCGCCGGCGGAGTGGGCAGCCGCCTCGGTTTGCATCTTGCGCAATTGCGGGATCAGGCTCAGCAGCAAGCCCAGCGTCACTAGTAGAGTGATCCAGGCGCCGGGCGCGCCGACGCGGCGCTCGAGAGCCGCCTGGTAAAGCGCGCCCAGGCTCGGCGCGCCCAACGACCCGAGATAGATATCGCGCACACTGGGCAGGATGGCGACCACCAGCCCGAGCAGAAGCGAAAAGACCCACAGCGCCAGGAAAGTGGCTGCCGACAAGAGCATCCCACGCACGAGCGCCTGGCGGCTGCTCAAACGGTTGTTCAGGAAGGTCAGGAAAAGAAGGATCGGCGCGAGCAGCGGCGCGAACATCACCCACAGGTGCGCCCCGCGCGTGGGATAGATCAAATTGGGCAGGATCCCTCCAGCTTGGGATGAAAAACCGAGGTAAAACGGGAAATAAAGCAAGATGCCGCACAGCCCGAGCGCCGCGCCCATCCAGATAAAATCAGCCAGGGCGCCGGCAAATTTGCGCCCATAGACCAGGGATCGGTTGAGCGCAAACGCGGCTGCAAAAATAAACACATAGACCGGAAAATCCCAGGTGTTCAGAAACGCCAATCCACCCAGCGCCACCGCAGCCAGCAGAAAGAACGGCAGGTCAATGTCCAGCTCAAAGATCGGTATGACTTGTGGAGCAGGCGCAGACGGCTCATCTGCGCCGGGTTGATCGAGCGATTTCCAGAGCAAAACTCCGCCCGCAACCAGCAGCAGGAAACCTAGCCCGACCAGCGCCGCCCGCAACTGAAGCAGCCCGAACCCCAGCGCGATCAACCCCACCGGCAGGGAGACGAAGGCGAACCAGCGCGCCCCCTTCCAGGTCATGACCAGGCGTAAGGGGCGCCTCGGCGGGTGCGGGCGGAGCAGCAAACCAAGCGCCAACGTGACCGCCAGGAAGGCGAACGGCATTGCCAGCACGTGCGGATGCAGGTCGCCCAGCAGAAACGAGAAGAAGGGGAATTCGTCGATGATCTCGCGCCAGGTTCCGTTATAGTCGTAGTCTTGCAGCACCCGCGAGGCGCGCCACCACCACCAGAAATTGCTCGGAACCCAGCTAAAAGGCGGCTGAGGCGGCGCGCTGAGGTCCTTGATATCCAGCCATTTCCAGAATGCCGAGTTGAGCGCGCCATCCAGGCTGCGCTGCCAGAAAAGACCGCGGGTGTGCAGCACCTGCAGAAAGCCTTCCAGGTTGCTCACCACGAGCACAAAGAACGGGCCAAGCAGCGCCGCAAAACTGTAAGCAGAAGGCCGCGAAACCGACCTGCGGCTGAGCGGGTTGAGCAAGTTGACCAGCAAGCCGTAAGCGCCGCTGGCGCTCAAGGCGAAAGTCAGCGCGATGCCCAGGTTGAATGCCACGCTGCCGCTCGTCCCGGCGATTTTGGCAAGCATGGATGTCAGTACATAGCCAAAGTAATAATATGAAATGGCATAGCCCGACAGCCATGGATCGTGCGGCGGAAAGGTGGGCGAGCGCAGGATGGCGTTGATAAATGCCAGTTCCATGGGCTTTTCGGTTCCGACTGCGTCGGGGTTAGCTGCCCGGATCAACGCCAGCCCGGCGAAGAGGAGCAGAAAGAGCGCTTCGCTGACCACAACCAGGGTCGCGTGTTCTTTCAGCCAGCCCCACAATTCCCTGGGTTGGATGCCCCGTAAGCACCAGAGCGTGAGCGCAGCCAGCAAGGCAGCCGCGAACAAAACCCCTCCTTGATTGAAGGGCAGCGCTCCAAGCGAAGCGAGCAGCCAGAAAATGAACCCCCAAATCAACAGCCCCAGTGTGCGGCTGACGGCAAAACCGCGCTCGCGCAAGCCGGGCAGCAGCCGGTAGGCAATTGGAAATGCGAGCCAGCCCAGGCAACTGATAACGATGTACCAGACGATCCAATCTTTCACGAATTCCCCTCGATCACTCGGTAGATCACCGTATCGCCCTCTCGATAGACTTCCTGCCACAGGATCCCCTCGGCGAGCTCGAATTTCTCGAGCCCGGGACCCGGGTAGTGGCCGCGTTCCTGCTGACCCACGATGATGTATTGGATGTTGTACTTGCGCAAGAAATCCGCCGCCAGTTGAAGATCCTCGGTCAAGTAGAAGTTGTCGATGTCGAAGATGCGTTCGGTAACCCAGGCGCCCGGATTGGCGGTGCGCTGCTGCTGCTGGTGCCATTCCCAGCCGACCACCCCGGGCAGACCGGTGTAAATCGTGTAGCGCGAGCCCCAGCGGTAGAGATTGCGCAGGTTGGCTTCGACGATCACCGGCGAGCCCTGGACGTGTTCTTGAAGCCAGCGGATGGCTTTGTAATCCTGACCGAGATCCATCACGCCCCATTCGTCGGTGTAGGTCGCCAGCGGCATGAACGCCATCCCATCCAGCGTGACCGGGCCATGCTCCACCATGCGGTCGTCGATCTTAGCCAGGGTTGCCTGCATGGTGTACAGGCTGGCGCCCCCGACCAGCAGCACAAACGCAATCTGCCAAGCCCAGCGCCAGCCCGGCAGCCAGTCGTCCACAGCCGGGATGAGCCAGGCGAGCGCCGCGCCGGCGCTGACCGCCAGGAGCGTCCAGACCTGCAAATAGAACTTAAAAACGGTGTTCATGCGCCCGATATCGCCGACCAGTACGATCACCTCGACCATTAACGTGAGCAGCAACCCACTGCCGATCAAGAATAACACAATTCGTTTCGCCTCCGGCTGGTCCGGGCGCAAAATCAAGACCCCCGCCCAAGCAGCCAGGGGAAGTACAAACCAGGCGATTGACACGTGCAATCCAAACAACAAGCCGGCTGTCAGGGTGAACAGCGCCAGGATCAAGAACAGGATTACGCCGCGATAGGGCTGCAGCCTGGACAGCGCTGAAAGCGGGGTTTTTGCCAGCCAATCCCGCGTTTCCCAAATCATCCAGGGTATTAGGACGATCAGGAACAAGCCCCAGTGGTTCAGATAGGCGCTGAAGGGCGTGTGGGGTCCCTTCCAGAGGTTGATTTTCGTGTAGCCGAGCGCATACCAGTGTGCATACGGTTGGTATAAGAGGAACGCGAGCGCAGCCAACAGCGCGCCAGCGCCCAGCGCAGCGATCAGGCGCCGGAGGCGAAACGGCAGATCGCCCCACCAGGATGGCGCCGCAGGGTCCGCCCTGAACGGCGTGTTCTTCCAGAACGAATAGACCACCGCGATGACCCCCAGCGCTAGATAAAGCGGCAGATCCCAGGTGTTGGTTGGGCGCAGCGCCCCAATCGAGAGCGCGGCTAACAGGAACCAAAACGCGCCGCCCAGCCAATGCCGCCAGCGCGCGTTGCCGAGGATGATCCCAAACATGCAGCCCAGCGCCAGCAGTGCAATTGGGAGCGCAATCAGATGGGCGTGCAGGTCGGCGTAAAGCACCGTGAAATACGGGAATTCGGTGATAGGTTCCACATCTCCCATGGCGGGGATGATGCGGCTGGGGTTCCAATACCAATCGCCTGTCCCATATGGCAGCGTCATCCCCTCAAAGAGCTCTTTGAGCCCAATCGCCGCCCAACTCAGGCGCGTGAAGATGGTTGCCTCGTCGATCATGCTTCTTGGAGCCCCGAGTTTTTGCAAGCCCTGGAAGATCATCTTGACCGTTCCCAGGTTTCCCAGCACCGCCATCCCCAATGCGGCAGAGATTGCGGGAACGTATGGCGAAAGACGATCCTGCAGCTCCTTTGTAGGATCGATCCGGCTGGCGCGGGCTTTTTGGGCGAGATTCCACGCCAGCGAAAAAGCGCCCATGGCGATCAGGCTGAACAGCGTGGGCAGGATCAGGTTGTAAGCGACTGCGGGCGTGATGCCGAGCCATTTCACCAGCGTCCCTACCACCATGAAACCGTAATAGTAGTAGTTCAGGTACCCGCCAGAATACCAGGGGTCGTAAGGCGGAAAAGAGGTGCTTTTCAAGACGGCGTTGAAGTACGAGAAATCCATCGGTTTCTCGCCGCCCTTGGCGGGGTGCCAGAGGTCCGGGTTGAACAAGCGCACGAGCAGGAAAGCCAGGAAGAAGAGCAGAGTCAGTCCTTCAACAACCAGGAAGTAGCGTGAGCGGGAGCGCAGCCAGGCGCGCAGTTCTTCACGCTGCCAGTATGCCTGAAGCCCGCCGACCAGCGCCAGCAGACCGAGCGCCGCGCTGATGGTGACGCGGTCGAACGCGATGCTGAATGAGCCTGCCAGCCAGACCAGGAAGGACAGCAGCAGCATCCCCGCGGTGCGCGTCAGCGGATAACCCCGGTCATCCAGCCCGGGCAAGGCGAGGCGCAGGATCGGAAAGGCGATCAGACCGAGCAGCGCCACGCTCAGATACCAGGCGAGCGCCGCCAGCGGCTGCGAGCGGTTGAGCGGCGAATTCGGGTTGAACAGAGCCGCCCAGGTGCCGCCTTGTTGCTGCTCCTGCAGGCGCGGCGCGGGAAGCATTAAGTCTTCCGGATGAGACTTGTATTTGAGCGGAGGTTTGCGAATAATCCGGTTGAAATCGACGCTGCCCAATATCCGGCGCGCGTTTTCTTCGCTGTAAGCAGCGTTCTTTCTGAAGATCAATACCTTCGGATGATCGTAAACCGTGAAGGCTTCTTCGGCGAACTGATCGTTGAGCCGGAGCGGACCCAGGGCAGGGTCGGAGGTGAAGGTCTTTATCAGGTCGAAGCCCAGTTGACTGGCGAACATCCCGGGCGCGGCGACGCGGTAACAATCCACCAGGTCTTGCGCCGGCGGGCAGCCGAGCAGCGCGCGATAATAGGCGGTGGTCATCGGGAAGCGTTCGGGGATGCGCGGCAGGGTGCCCCACTGGCGGTTCGAGCTGATCGTAATGTAATCGGACGCGTTCAAGATGCGGATGAAACGCTCTAGCTTTTCTGGGTTGTCGTCCCAATACATATTAAAGTCCAAGCCGCGCGGATAAATCCCGCCGTATCCATCGTAGCCATCGATGCGCAGAGGCAGCCCATCGTCCCAGTCGCCTTCGTTTGCCAGGCTGGTTCCCGCCAGCGCGATGACGCCGCCGCGCGGCTCAACCGTGAGGTTCAGACGGTATCTTTCGCTGGCAGTTACCGGAAGCGACGCAAGGAAGTTAATCTGGTACATGCCGAGGTCCGGTTTGTACTCCAAAGAGACTGGTGAATAGAGCCCCTCGTCCCGATCGTCCGGCAGCAGGTTGACGCCCAGCGGGGTCGGCGGGGTGGCGCCCTCGCTGCCAGGCTGGGGCAGCAACAACAGCCTGGTCACTACGCCGCTAATGGGCGGCTGAAAGCTGATCACAGTGGGAGCACGCGAGCGCAGGTCGGTCAGCCCCAACGTTACGGGCTGGAGCGTTTCAACTCCTGAACCAGGGAAGGTTTCGATCACCAGGTAAGCGCCCTCTTCAAACTGGGTTACCGGGGCGCTGGGCGGGAGGGCAATGGTCAGGTTGTAGCTCTGCTGCGCGTCGAGTTGAACCGCCTGGTTCAGATCCACCGTCAGGCTTTGCGGCTCGCTCCGGTTAGGATCGAGGCGGACCGTGGCGGTCATCAGCGGCTCTGATTCGGGCGGGATGGGGTTCAGCGTGAGGGTCAGCTCGCGCTCCTGTGGTTCGCCGCTTTCATCGCTCACCTTTGGCAGCAGGATCTGGGTCAGCGCGCCGGAGGCTTTTGGCGCGAAGTTAACTGAGTAGGGCAGTTGCGGCAGGATCCGGAACTCATAAGGGACGGGCAGGATCTGGTTTTGTACGCCGTTTTCGCCCTCGATGCGCAGGTTGACCGGACCCGGAACGTTGGCGTAGATCCAGCGGGAGGCTTCGATGCGGGTGATCGGGCGATCATAGAGAGCCGAAAATGCAAAGGCATAGGCAAGCGTGAGCAGCAGAACCAGCGCCCCGGCAGCGACGCCGCCGATCTTAGCCCAATCTGGCTGCGAGCGCGGGCGCGCCAGGCGGCTCTTGGAAAAGTCGATCAATCCGAAGACCGTCCAGGCCGCGAAAATCGCCAGGTTTGGATAGATGGGCATCTGGTAGCGCATGGTTGGGTTGAGCTGAAGCGACTGCCAGATGAAGTAAAGCGCGGTCCAGCTCCAAAGCAGGGCGTGCGAGGTCCACTCCGGGGTGCGCCGGTTCCAGCGCGTGAGCAGCCGCCAACCCGCCCAGAGAAAACCCGCCCAAGCCAGAATGCCCAGCGGCAGCCCCAACCCCCAAAGCGCCATGTTCTGGAAGGAGAACCAGATCGGGCGGCGCGCCCATTGCATGGCAGGGGGGAAATCGACTTCGCCGGTGCTCTGGGCGCGCTGGTCGCGGATGTTATCGACCCAGAGCGGGTTCGGCTTCACGCCGAAAAACCCCGGTCCGCTGAACGCATAGGGCTGGAAAATGCGGAACGCCAACAGGCTGATGAATGCAGCCATGAAGAGATAGATCACTGCCCGGATTGCAGCGGATTCCCGGCGCCCGGCAGGCTGATTGAGCACGTATAGAAGCATGGCAATCGGCAAAGCCACAGCCACCGCGCCGGCGTTTAGCTTGGAGGCGACCGCCATGCCCAGTGCAATTCCGAAACCCAGGCTGGGCAAGAAAAGCGGGTCGCGCAGCACGGCGACAAACATGTTCGTTTTGCTCTGGTCAAGATGCAAAGCCTGGCTGGCTGCATCCGCCCGCCCGCCCGGGTTATTTGAAACATCCGTATCGTAAGCCGCCTTCGCTCGCGCTTCGCCGCTTTTCACCACCAAGACGGCGCAGTAGAAAGCCAGGAAGGCGAAAAAGGTCAGGTAGGTTTCCATCGTGAAGAAATGGGACTGTTGGATGTGCAGCACGGTGGCAGCTAGGAAAGCGGCTGCCAGCACACCCACACGGCGGTCATACAGACGCCTGGCGGCGAAAAAGACCAGCAGCACCGTCCCCAGATCAACCAGCGCCGCGAGCGGACGCCCGACGCGAGTCATCTCGTCAAAGCCCGAATGACCGAAGACCCATTCCACCGCATAACGGGTGATGAACATCGGCAGCGTGCCGTACACATAGAAGCCATGGCCGCGATTGTTCGGGTTCAACGTGGATGTGGCGGTATCGAAGTAGGCTGAAATCGAATCAACCGGGCTGATGTCCGCGCCAACCCACACCAGGAAACGTTCGTCGGGGTGCAGAAATTGGAACTCGCCCCAATCGATGCCTCGGAATCGAAAATACGCCGCTGCCAGAAGCGCTAAAACCAGCAGCAAGCTCCAGATGAGCGTGGCAGTCCTTTTCTTGGCGGGGGCGTCTGTGGAGTTCAGCGAAGCCATGCGAATTTCAGTGTTCCATCCGTTTCTTGACTGGGTGGGGGTTTCTGGATCATTCTGCATTCTCCTGAAGAACGTAGAAAAGCAAGAAGTCCTTTGTTTCCACCCTGGATTTGTAATATTGCAGCCAGCCTTGCGGGTAGAGCGCCTGAAGAGCTGCCAAATTTTTATTGTCCTGGGGGTTGAGCATGAAAAGCTTGGGACCTGCCTGCTCCTGGGTGGCTGGGATGTTCTCGGTCTTGAGTTCGAAATCCACCCCCGGCAGACCGGCGTTGTTGGCTACCAGGCGCGTGTCAACCCAGTTCGGAAAACCCACCACCCACACGTTGGCGGATCCCTGGTGCATTGCCAGAAAGTCGCGAGCGACCCCGCCCATTTCGGAGCTGTTCCAGGCGGAGCGCTGATAGCTTACAAAGTAATCGTCAAATACCAGCGTGTACTCCTGAACGGTGTGCGCCAGCAGCAAAATCCCAGCCAAGCCAACCGCGAGCCAGTTCCCGAGCTGCCCGGGCGTCTTATTCTGCATGGTGGACATCAGCCCGTCCAGCGCCAGCCCTCCCAGCAGGAAGACCGGGACGAACGCCCCGCTCGTCCGGTAAAGATTCGGGTTTTCTTCTGGGAAAGCCAGCGAGAGGATCGAAGGCAGCAGGAGAATCGGGATGGAAATCAACAGCAGCAGATCGGTCCAGTTTCGCTGGCGGAGGTAACGGATCAATACCAACCCGGCGCCCAGGTAAAACAACCCGCCCGCAACGATGCCCAGAGCCGGGTAGCCCGGGATCGAGATGGGCCAGACCACGCCCGCGTCCCAGGAGAACATCGCCAGCGCTCTGCCGGTGTTGTGCATGAAAACCTGAAAAATCGGGTCGCCGATCGGACGCTCCCAATCGCCCATGCGGGTGAACATGCGCTCGAAGAAATGTTCCGGCGCGGAGATCATGTAGCTGAAAAGCGGAATGAAAATCACCAGGCTGACCAGGATCAGCGCAGTAAAGGAGATCAACGCCGACTTTCGCCGCGCGGCGGGCTGGCGGCGGATCAAGAACAAGCCAAAAGCAACCAGCGCGAGCAATGGCAGAATGCGGTCGGCGGAATAACCGTAGAAGCCTAAACCGAGAAAGACGCCGGCAAGGATCAGGTCGTTGCGGCTGTTACGGCGCAGCCCGCGCGCCAGGAAGTAGAACAGCGCGGCGGTGAAGAGCATGTAAAACGGCAGGCGCAGCCCGACCCGCGCCACCACGTTTGGCCAGTATGCCACCCCAGCCAGCACAAAAGCCAGCCAGCCGACGCGCGGGGAGGCTATCTCTTTGCCGAGCAGGTAAATAAATGGTAGCGCCAGAAAGCCTACGCTGGCAGTGACAATTTTCAGGGTCAGAAAATCGAGCGGCAGGGCGAAGAGGCGGTGCAGACCAGCCACCAGATAGAACTGGAGCGCCTCGCGCCCGCCGTTGCTGGGAAAGAAGATCATCGTCTGCCCCGAAAGCAGCCTGAGCACATCCAGGATCTTCTCCGCATGGTCGCTGTTCATTTCGGGCGGCACGCCGCCGAGGCGATAGAAGCGGACAAAGAGCGCCAGTCCCACTGCCAGCATGGCGATCAGCGATCGTCTGTTTATTGATAATCGCCAGGGCAGATTTCGCAGGCTTTGTACCCAGCCGCGCCCGGCTTCGATCCAGGAGCGCGCCGGCGCCCAAAAGGCGCCCCCCACAAAGAACAAAGCCAGACTCAAAACGATCAGATTCAGCCAGGTGAATTGCGGCTGCTTACCGTCGAAAAACGGGACCATAAAGATGATAAAAGCCGATACCGCGAGCGCACCTCCGACGACAAAGCTGACCGGGCTGAACGGAGGGGCGTCGGTCTGGTCGGTTTTGGCTGGGATTTCTGCCAGACGGATCTCATTGGAGAAAGCAGCCCAGGCAAGCAAGACGAAGGCGATGCCCAGGAAGGCTGCGCCTAAAACCCAATCGCGCCCGGGGGTGGGGCGCAGGGCAAATTGGGCTGCCAGCGCAAAGAACAAAGCTCCCAGACTGCGCCTCGGAAGGGGCAGCCGCAGCGCTTCTGTCCGCGCCGCCGGCGCTGCGCCAGGCTGCGCCGGGCTGGCTGTTCGGGCAGCCGCAACGCTTTTTATGGGGCGGGCTTCACCAACTTTCGGCGGCGCGGCGGGCAGGTCCAGCCGTTCGTGTTTCCAGGGGTTCAGTTTCGATTTGAGATAATCGAGAACGCTGGGCTCTTCCATAAAGCTTGATTATAAAACATTCCCGCTCAGTTTTTATGGGCGACATAGAAGGTGCAAACGCCCTCGGGATGGGGCTCGGGGCGAAAATGGCGCCGGGTGTAGCTCTCGGTCAGCCAGAGATTCCAACGTTCGGGCGCCAAAATCCAGCGACCGGTGGTCAGACGCCAGAAAAGCGCCGGTACGCCAAAATAGTGTCCCCATTCGGTGACTTGCAGGGCATCGGGCGCATAATAGGTCCAGCAGCGATCCAGCGAAAAGCCGGCTTTCGCCAACCGGTCGCCCCACACCTCCGTCGAATC
>MWTA01000098.1 GCA_002050125.1 Anaerolineae bacterium UTCFX2
GGTTCGATAGTTTCGTGATGGTTCGAAGCTTGGCGCCGGCTGGGCGCTTTCTCTGCCAGCGGCTTGCCCTCCGCGCCTTGTGCTTTTTCAGCATCCTCTTTTTCCAGCAGAGCGGTCTTCTTATTGTTAGCTTCGCGCGCTTTGCGGTAAGCCTGGCTGTAAACAGAGATCGCTTCGACAAACACCTGGCGCATGTGGGGATCGTGATCCAGATCCCCGTCGATCAACTGGCTGAGGCTGTATCCGGAATAGTGGTTGAAGTCATTGAGCGCTTTGACGAACTCGTTCAATTGCGCCTCGCTCAATCCAGACAGCCAATCCTTGAAATCTTCCGGAAATGTCGCGGAGGAATCTTGTTTCACCCATTCTCGAAATTGCAGCGAAAAAAGGCGCGGATTGAAGATAGAAACCCAACGGTTTCCCATTCGGTCAGACCAGTTTTTTGTTTTTGGAGCGGATTTGTCTCTCGCCTGGCTGGCTTTGGCGCTCGTGGGGCTGATCCCCAAGAGATAACCCAGCAGCGCGAAGATTAGCAACAGAATCAGTAAATCCATAATCCACTTCGCTTAGGCAGCGCGCCGCTTCCCTAAATAATACCCGACAACCAGCGCCAATACGAGCAGAACAAAGAGTGCCATGTGATACCTCCTCTTTCTAATCGAACCACAAACGGCATTATAACACGGCAGAGCGCTCTTTCAGGATTGAGCGCCTCCTTCGTTGACATCATCAATTTGAGTTAGTTTACCGCTATCCATGTAGAACCTGCGCCAGTTGACGTTTGCCCATAGATTTTTCCGCACCGATTCTTCTGCATCCAAGAGCTGTCGATAACGTGAGCCAGGGTTTGCCGCCAGTTTTGAGGGTTGATCGTCCTCGATGAGCCGCCCATCCTCGATCACCATGACGCGCGGGAAGGTCAGTGTCTCACCCACATCGTGCGTGGCGCACAGCATCGTGACGCCTGCCCACAACGAACGCGACTGCATGAGCAGGCTTCGCCGTTTAGCCCGGTCCAAGCCTCGAAAAGGCTCGTCCATGATAACCAAACGGATGTCCGGTCGCAGCATCGCCCGGCCCAGGCGGACCCGCTGCCCTTCGCCGCCCGACACCAGTCCGCCTGATTCGCCCAATATCGTCTTCAAGCCGTCCGGCAGGCGCTGCATAACCTCGAAAAGATCCGCTTTCTGAATAATCTCTCCTATGGGCGCGCTTTCCGAGTGCTCAATACCATAGCGCAGATTCTCATATAATGATCGATTCCAAAGCGAAACCGCCGGATCCACCCAGGCGGTCTCCCGCCGCAGAGATTGGATCTTTGCCCCATCCAGTTCATCACCGTCCACCAGAATTCTACCGCGCGATGGACGATGCCATCCCAACAGAAGACCAACAAAGCTGGTTTTTCCCGCTCCCGAAAGCCCAACTACCGCGATGTGTTCTCCGGGTTCGATTTTCAGATTCAAGTCATCTAAAATCACGTGTCCCCCGGCTTGAAGACGAACATCCTGAATATCCACCGAGACTGCGTTCGCGCGCTGCGGGTTTTCGATCAAATCGTCTGATGCAGATCCATCGGTAGATTGCCAGCTTTGCTCCTCGTCCGGCGCGCTGAGCGGTTCGAGCAAACGCAGGATGCGATTTCGCTGCATCGGATACTGCTGGATCTGATCGGCAAGTGATTGCCCCAGCGCTGGCAAGTTCAAGGTCCAATAGAACAGCAGCAGAATTTCTCCCGGTTGACCACCGCGCGCAATGTAATTCACCAGGATCGCGATTGCAAAACCAGTGTAAAGCATCGTCCCAAAAGCCTGCACAATTGAAGCAACGTTGTAATACTCGCGCCCGGTGCGCGCCCATTCATAAAGCTGCGCTTCATGCTGGCGCATCATTGCGCGTTCGGCTCCATGGGTCTTGATCGGCACCAGCCCCAGCAATGCATCCAGGTAGAAGCGGCTGAGCGCGCCGAGGTGCGTCCGCATTCTCAAATCGCGCTCTTCCAGAACCGGCCGGCTAAGGATGGTCAATGAAACAAAGAACGCCGTACCGAGCAGCGCCAGGGGCGCGCTGATCGGATCCAGCCAGATAACGCCAATCGCGGTAAGCACCATTTGGAAAAACGTGCGCAGCAGTTGAACGCCCAGATTTGGTAACATTCTCAGGCTGCGTAGGTCGTGGGCGCGCTGTGTCATATCTGACGCCAGCCGGCTGCGGAAGTACCGATCTCCCAATCGCGGCAATTTCTCGAGGAAAGCGATGCGCAAACGCAGCTCGAGGTGCCTTCCCATCCGTAATATAGTCGCACTGATTGGCAATTCAAGCACGAGCAGCATGGCTACGAACAACACAATGACCAGCGCAGCTAACAGGCGTTGAGACAGCAGGCTAAATGCCTGCGCCAGGCGGATCATGCCTTGAAAAAGGAGCGCCTCAACCGTGACGCCAAATGTCGAGAGCAGCAGCGCCAGCCCGAGAATGGCTGGAGTGAGCAAGCCATCCTCCTTGAGCGCCTTCCATACTTCAAGCTCGGGCCGGTTAACCGGTTCCTTCAGCGCAGCCTGTAAATCGGGCGGTAGTTCCGCGGCGATTCCGGGCAGCGCCGCGCGTTCCTTCGGTTTACCCGGTTCGGCTTCTGCCCACTCATCCAGCGCCTTCTGGCGCCCAAGAATGCGCACCAGAACTGCCCCACGCAAATACAATTGCTGCAGCGGTTCCAAACCAGCCGCCTGCTGCTCAGTCTCGACGAGCGGCAGCGCCGACCAGTAGATCGATGGGATCAGCAGGCTTTCAGGCGCGCCTGCCAGCGCTGGAATCCCTCCGCTTGACTCCACCTTTGGCAGTGCTCCTGCCAGATTGAGCGAGTAAAAGCGCTGCAAGACAGCCTGTGCGGCTGCCCCGGCTTCAATGCCTTTTGCAGAAACAATCGCGGCGGTCATGCGCGTGGCTGCATCCAGCGTTGCCAGCGAACGCCAACTTTGATCCGCAAGCGCAGAAGCGATCAGATCATCAATTCCTTGCTGGTCAACCTTCAGGTCCGATAGCCGCCGGCGCAGAGGTTCCAGCAAACCCGGAGATCCAGCCCAATCCCGCCAGGCGTCTGCCGGCACCGGGAAGGTATGGATGTAGATTTCATTCTGAAAACTTTTCCAGGTAAGCCAACGGCGACCGGTTGCCGGGTCCATCACCTGCAGAAAATCTCCTATGCGGTTCCAGACAACTAAAAAGTGAGTCAGTCCGCTGGAACGTTGCACAACAACAATCGCCGGCAATGCCTGGGCCTCGGGCAACACCAGATGATCCGCCGGAAGCATGACTTGTTCCGCCTGAAGACCCAGCAGGATCGCCAAGTCTTCGACTGTGTTTATTGATGTACCGTCCACATCGGTCTGGCACGCCTCACGCAAGCGCCCGTAGCTCACGGGAATATCAAAGCCTTCAAGGATGGATTTCAGCGCGGCTGGCCCACAATCCATCGCCGAAGTTTGGACGACTTCAGGTACTAAAAACCGCTGGTCGGGACTGGGGGTTTCGAACAACTGATTCAAAGGTCGCCCCGGGGGGTTGGGGTAGGAAAGGTTTGCGGGCTGACAGGGATCTGATTCGAACTATCCAGATAGCGCCCAGTCGCGCGCACGATGAGCTGGGCAGGTGAAACGTACTCCACCTCTACCTCAGCTCGTCCACTCACGTTTCCGGATAACAACTCCTCTGGCAGGTCCACTGCAAAAAGCATCAGGATTACTTTCCCAGCAATTTTCTGGGTATCATAAACCATGCCGGGAATCGTGATCACAGGCATATTTGCCCCCTGATCCAATCGCAGAACCACCGCCTGTCCCTGGCGGATACGGCGCAGTCCTTCTTCAGAGAAAGTCGCGATGACCTGACCATCCGGACGGATTTCAATCGATGTGCTATGTTCATAAAGCGTCACTTTTGCGAAGAAAAACCAGGCTAGCAGTCCGATCATGAGCAAGATGCCCAAAAGCAGACCCAGCCGGGTGATCCGAAAACTATCCGCCCGCAGCGAACGCATTGAACGTGAGAATTGCAGAGACAATCACCCCTCCAGCCCAAAGGATAACGTATGTTTATTATATATGGGTTTGCTTGGAAGCGCGCAGAGTTCGGTCAAATGTCGTAAGTCAAACCGCGCCGCCGGTTCTCTCAATATCAGCGTTTTTTGTTTCATCGAACGCGGGTTCAATCTACGACAAATGTCCGCGGCGCTGTATTTGCGATTTCCAACATTTTACTCTTGTCCGGCATAATCTGGCATGATAATATCTTGACCAGGGAAAACAACCCCACCATGGCAAAAAAACCATCACTACCTCAAATCTCCTGGCCGGTCGAGCGCCTGGGCGAGCTGCTTGAAATATTGGCGCGCAAGTCTCGTCTGACCAGTCAACCAAAGAACATCAGTCAGCCTCCGGACAGCCTGCTCGAATCGGGGGACGCGCAGGCGCTTTCTCAATGGGTAGACAACGCCGCCGGTTATCTTGAACTGGAAGCTGAGCCGATCAGCGTACAGTATGCTGACTTGAGCCTCTTACTCAGATCCGGCGGACCAGCGGTTCTGCAAATCGCGGGCACCTCTCCGGAAGGTGCAAATTCCTCGCGGATCAACGCGGCTTTTTTAGCGCTCGTATCTGCGAATAGGAACAAAACACGGCTGCTTTGCCCCGATCTGAAGGTCCGCACCGTCGAGTCCAGTTACGTCGAGAATTTAATCAGCATTCCGCTCGAAAGCGGCTTGGGTGCGATGGTCGACGAGGTATTAAACGACGCCCAAATTCCGCCAGAATTTGTCGCAAATGCCCGCCGCGCCATTTTGCGCGATCAGCTTGGTCCGGTCCGCATCGATGCGGGCTGGATCTTGCGGCTGCCGGCGGGCGTTAAGTTGGCAAACCAGTTTCGCGAACAAAATCTCTATCGTCCAATTTGGATCATGCTTGGGATGTACTTCATCCAGCAGCTTCTGTCAATTGCTTCCTGGTACGTAATCGGTCGGGGAATCTTCCAGGGGCATTTTGAGTTCGGTTGGATTCTGGGCTGGGCGATCCTGCTTCTTTTCACCATCCCAGTCGCAATGATCGTGAGCGATGCTCAAAGCGAACTCTCCATAAGCGCCGGAGCAGTATTCAAACAGCGCTTGCTTCAAGGGACGCTTAAACTCGAACCCGAAGAGATCCGCCATCAGGGGCTGGGACAGTTCCTCGACCGGGTGATGCAATCCGAGGCGGTCGAACTGCTCGCGCTCAGCGGCGGCTTTGTATCGATCCTCTCGTTTGTCGAGTTGGGTCTGGCGCTCGTCATCTTGACGCGCGTTCCAGACAGCCTGATGATTGCGCTCTCTTTAGTAGTGTGGATTTTCATCACGCTCTACTTGCTTTGGCGTTATGCGCGTCAGAGCCAGGTGTGGGCAAACGCCTATCGCGAGATGACTAATGATCTTGTCGAAAGTATGGTAGGTCATCGCACGCGCTTGATCCAGGAAGACCAAAACCACTGGCATGATAAAGAAGACCAGACCTTAGAAAACTACCTGCGCCTCTCCGAGAACCTGGATCGGGTCGGAATGCAAATTGCGGCGGTGGTATCGCGCGGCTGGATCATCGTCGGGCTGAGTGGATTGGCGCTCATTTTTGTCACTGCGAATCCAGCCCCGCAGACGCTGGCAATCGGTCTTGGGGGGGTGTTATTCGCTGCTCAGGGCTTGGGGAAGCTGACGGGCGGCGCGCAGAGCCTCTCCAGCCTGTCGGTTGCCTGGCAGCAAGTTGGTCCCTTGTTCGACGCGGCTTCTCGAAAACGCCAGCTACCAGACCTGAACTATGTTCCGCCGGTGCGCGGGGTGGGACCCGGATCTGAGAATGTCCAACTAGCCACTGTGCAATCGGTAAAACAGCAGCCGCTGATGATGGCGCGTGATTTGTCCTTTCGGTATCGACCAACCGGTCGCCCGGTCTTGGACGGCTGCACGCTTCAAGTTTATCCCGGCGACCGCATCCTTCTCGAAGGTCCTTCCGGCGGCGGGAAGACGTCACTCGGGTCCGTTTTAACCGGTCTACGCCAGCCAGAATCGGGCTCGCTCCTGCTGTGGGGCTACGATAGCAAGATTCTGGGCAATGAGGAATGGCGCCGGCGGGTGGTTATGGCGCCTCAATTTCAGGAAAATCACGTCTTTTCGGAAACATTTGCGTTCAATCTTTTATTGGGCAGGCGTTGGCCTCCTTTGCAGGAGGACCTCGCAGAAGCCGAGATTATTTGCGAGGAACTGGGCTTGGGCGATCTGCTTAAGCGAATGCCCTCCGGTTTCCAGCAAATGTTGGGAGAAAGCGGCTGGCAGCTCTCCCACGGAGAACGCAGCCGGCTCTTTATCGCCCGCGCGCTGCTCCAGCAGTCAGATTTGATTATCCTTGACGAAAGCTTTGGCGCCCTCGATCCGGAGAATCTCTCGCGTGCGATGCAGTGCGTGCTCGATCGGGCGTCGTCGGTCATTGTCATTGCCCATCCCTAGTTGATCGCACGGGGATTGCATTGTTGTCTATGCGCATAGCGGCGCATTATCTCGAACTAGGATTTGATCCACCGTGCTGATATAATTGAAACGGAGAGTTCTAATATGAAAGTGAGAACAAACATTGAAGCAGGGCGCGGGTTGGGAGACGCGATTGCCGACCTGGCTCACCTCACCGGGCTGGACAAGGTTGCCAAGTACTACGAAAAAGTCACGGGCAAGAATTGCGGCTGCGACGGACGGCGCCAGGCGCTCAACCAGATCCTCCCGTTGGGAAAACCAGAAGGATAACCCTCAGCCAATGAAATCGCGTGTACAGGCATTGTTCCTGTTATGCGTAATTGCGCTCGCAATTGCCAGTTGTGGGCGCGGCTTACCGGCAGGCTGCCCGCCGAACTGCATCAGTCAGGATTTAAGCGGTCGGGAGATGAGCGCAATAAATCTCTCCAATGCTCTGTTGATGGATTCCAACCTAGATAAAGCCTATATGGTTGGCGCAAACCTGAGCGGAGCCAATCTTACCGGCGCTTCGCTTGTCGAAGCCAACCTTGAAAGCGCGATTCTTACCGAAGCTCGCCTGGTGGGGGCTAACCTGTCGCTGGCGAATTTACGCAACGCCGAGCTGACCAATGCGAATTTGAGCGGCGCAAATTTACAAAGCGCTTTACTCACGCGGGTCGTGCTTACAGATACCAATCTCGCTGGAGCCAGGTTTCGTAAAGCCATCTTGATCGGCAGCAACCTGACTGGTGTGCGATTAAGCGGCGTTGAAATGGACGAAGCCAACCTCAGCGGCGCGGCACTGGCATCAACAAATCTGAGTGGCGGCGTTTTTACCAACGCAGACCTCAGTGGAGCAGATTTGCAAAACTCGGATATTAGCGGCTCCTGGGTCAACCTGGCGCGGTTGGTGGGTTCCAATTTGACCCAGGCAAATCTAAGCGCCAGCACGTTCTTAGGCACTGATCTAACCGGCGCAAATTTGCGATCCGCCCGGCTAAATGGGGCAAACTTGATCGGAGCAAACTTAAGCGGCAGCGATCTGCGCGGCGCCGACCTCACCGGGGCGATCCTCCAGCTTCCTACCCCGCCTGGCTCATCACCAACCTTTACTTACAATGACCTGAACGGCGCAGCTTTTTTTTCAGCGCTCAATCAGACCGAGATGGCACGCGTGTTTATCGATAGCCGCGTTTCTACCCTGCCAGAAGTGCGTCTTAAGCCCCTGCTCAAAGATACCATCCTGCAAGGCGTGATATACGACGAGGCAACGATCTGGCCGCTAGGTTATCCGATCCCTTCCTCAGCTATTCTTGATAACGGACCATGACCGAATCACAACCCTTACCCACCCAAGCGAAAGCCCAACAGAAAGCTGAGGCTGCGCCCCAAAAACGGCGTAAAATCGTCTGGCGGGAGTTAATCGAAGAAGCAATTGCGCTGGGAATCCTGATCGTCCTGATCTTCGCCTGGGTGATCTACCGCCAGGTAAGCTGCCCGCCGCTGTGCATCGATAAGAATCTGACCGGCCGCGATTTCCGCGGCAAGCAGCTTGATAACGCGCGCTTTGATAACGCGATCCTGAACGGAGTTAATTTCTCGGGTGCATCTTTGAATGGAGCGGATTTTTCAGGCGCCGACCTGAGCGGGGCAACGCTGGAAAAAACCCATTTACTCGGAGCAGATCTAACGTCGGCTGTGCTGGTTGGCGCGAGTTTGGATGGTTCCAATCTAACTGGATCGAAACTGCACAACGCCAATCTCAGCGGTGCCAATCTAAGCAACACCATCATGAAAGATGTTGATTTCACCCAAGGAACCAACCTGCGAGCGATTAAGCTCAATAAGGCAAATTTGACTGGCGCAAAGTTTCGCGGAGCTAGCTTAAGCGGAGCCCAATTCACTTACGCTTTGCTCAATGGCGCAGACCTGTCAGAAGCCGATCTAGGCGGCGCAAACTTTACCGGCGCAGTCCTAGCCGGGGCGGACCTCTCAAAGGCAAACTTGCTCGGCGCTACGCTGGATGACGCCAGTTTGTTTGGTGCGATCCTGCCAGGATCGAATCTCGCGGGCGCTTCATTTGACGATACGGATCTATCCGGTGCAGACCTGCAAGGCGCCACTCTCACCGGAGCGACCAGCACTTCAGCCTTCTTCGACGGCGCGGATCTGACCGGGGCAAAGTTGACGGGTGTCAAACTTCGCGGCACCAGTTTGTCCGGAACAACCATGATCAACGCCGATCTCACTTCCGCAATTTTGGATACGCTGGTCATGGGTGACGACGTTTTTCCCACAACCCTCGACGGAGCAATTCTCCATGGCGCTAAACTGGCTAACAGCAACCTCGCTGGCGCCTCGCTGGCAGGTGCAGACCTTACCCAGGCTGATCTGAGCGCCGGGGGCAGCTCACCCGCCATAATGGTTGGCACGATAGAAGTTGGCGGAAGCCCGCAGCCTGTTCAGACCAAGCTCGTTGGGGCTAAATTTTTAAATTCAGCGTTTCCCTCGGCTGTCCTTACAGGTATGAACTTGAAAGGAGTCAATTTCCAGGGAGCCAACCTCCGTTCCGCGGATCTGCGAGAAGCCGATCTCTCTCAGGTGGACCTTTCAGGAGCCAACCTGAGCGGTGCAAATCTGCAGAGGGCAAATCTGTTCGAAACCGACCTGACCGATGCCAACCTGGCAGGGGCTAACCTTTCATATACATCCCTTAATAGCGTGACTTTACAAGACGCCAAGCTGGTTACGCGCGCAGATGTCAATTTCCCTGCCGACCTGACTTATTCTGAATTTGTTTCTTTCATCTTTAGCCAGGACTGCAATAACGGAACCTTTCTAGTTGTGGATAATGGTCAGGTAGAAGAAAGACGCTTGAATTTCGCTTTCGACCTGGGCAGATCCTTTTTCGACCAGGATAAATGGCGTAATGCTGAAATTTACATCTGCTCCGCCAATCTGAGCAACACAACCATGCGCGGGCGAAAAACGCGCGAGACCTCGCTGGCAGGGATCAATATGCGTGGAGCAGACTTGAGCTCCTCCGACCTCTCCAATTTGACTTTTGAAGAGACAATCATGGTGGGCTCAATTCCTTACACGCTGAAAGCCGACCTGACTGGGGTGATCTACGACAGCTTTACGATCTGGCCGCGCGGCTTCAACTACCCGGCTTCGGCAAAATAACCCTGCGGCTGACTATAGATTTGACCTGAAACCTTAGCCCTCCGAAGAGAAAAATGACCTTAACCATCACGATCGCAAATCAAAAAGGGGGTGTCGGTAAAACCACTACAGCCGTGACTCTGGCGCACGGGCTTGTCCGAAAGGGGAAACGCGTGCTGCTGGTCGACCTGGACCCGCAAGGTCAGTGTGCGACCATCCTTGGACTCAAACCTGAGCCAGGGGCTTTCAACTTACTTGTGTCAGAGCAGCCGCTCGGTCAGGTAATTCGCGCAACCGATCGTGAGAATTTATTTGTCGTTCTCGGAGACCGAAAAACCGCGGTAGCCCAGACGGTTCTCAATGTTCAGCGTTCGCCAATCAGCTTCACCCAAAATAAAATCTGCATTCCCGCAGCCAGAGACAGCATTGATTACGTCATTCTAGATACCTCTCCCTCGGTTGGCGAATTGCAGGAACAGGCTCTATGGGCAGCTGATGGAGTGCTCATCCCCTGTGCAGTGGATTATCTGGCTTCGGACGGCGTTTTTAACATTGCAATCACGCTAAAACGCATCCATGATGAATTAAAGTGGAAAGGCAGAATCCTGGGGATCCTGCCTACGTTTTACGATAGCGTAACCCGGGAAAGCAAAGCCACTCTTCAAGACTTGCAGAAGCGTTTCGGAAGCCTCCTGCTTCCGCCGATCCATCGGGCAACCGTTCTGCGCGAATGTGCCGTTGAAGGTAAGACCATTTTCGAATTGGACCCTTCCAGCCGGGCAGCCGAGCAATACGACCAACTGGTGGGTTTTGTGAAAAGTTGGGAAAAATAACCACTCAGGCGGTTGTGTGGATAAAAAATCAAGCTTCTATCTGATTTGAATGGAAGCTTGATTTGCAGTTAAATAATGCCGTGCGGATCCCGCCGCTTAATCAGTAGATTGGCTTCCCTCATTCTCAGGCTGGTCTTCGTCCGCATGGCGGCGGCTGGATTGCTTCGCGGCTGTTGGCGCAGTTTCACTTGTTTTCGGCTGCACATCCACGATTTCTTCTTCAGCTTTCTTCTCCCCGCGTACGGTGCGCGTCACCCAGTCTTCCGCGCTGGCTGCTGCCTTCCGAGTCGTATCCGCAACCTTCTCGGTGGTGTCATCAATCGGTTTGCTCAGGCGGCTGCGAGCGAGCAGGTAGCCAGCCACTCCTGCAATTAGAATAAAGAGTAACAATTCCATTGTGGGCCTCCTTTATATTTATACAGTCAATCTGTCTGCGCGTGATTTTTGGGATTATATCACACGCATCGTTTGCGCTTTGCTTACACCCTCGGAAGGAAGACCATAACCAATTGGCTCGCGTTACGGTCCTGGCACGGGTGTAGACGTTGCTGTCGGGATTGTTGTAGGCGTAACTAGCCCGGCGCCCGGTGATATTAGGGAGGTCGGAGTAGGAGTGAGCGTCTGAGTCAATTCGAACTCGCCCGTTTGATCGCTCAACATATCCGGCAGCGGAAGGAGTAAGGGGTTGTTGTTGGGGAGAAGCATTACCCGTAAGTTTGGCGCAATTTTTTCGATATAGCGATACGTTAGAAGCTGCGCGTCCCCTGCCAATGCTTCCCTAATGAGGTTCAGGGCTGATTGTTCCGCCTGCGCTTTCAGCACAATAGCCGTCGCCTGGGCTGCGGCTTCGATCTCAATCGCGGCAGCGCGGCCGTCCGCCTCGATTTTAAGACGATCGCGCTCACCCTCTGCCAGTTTACGCATTTGTTCAGCCTGATATTCACGCTGCTGACGCTCCTGTTCAGCCACCTGCTTCATTTCAATAGCATTTGCATATTGGTCCGAAAACGCGATGTTCCGCAGCAGAAAACGACCAAGCACAAAACCGTTATCCGAAAACGCATTGCGTAACAATTCTCCGAGATTCTCCTCCAGATTTTTCCGCTTTGAGCTGTTAATCTCGTCTGCTGTGAATTGCGAAACCTCGGTTCGGATGATCCCGCGCATCATCGGGCGGATAAAATCGTCGATGTAGCGCTTTTGCCAGTCAATGTGAACGCGAACCGCTTCGTTCGCATCGATCCGGTAGATCACCGAACTGTCCAGGTAAACCAATTGTCCATCCTCGGTTCGGGCAGAAATGGAATCCGCGCCTTGTTTTGATCCTTCAAACGGTTCCGTACTCATGGTATAAGTTTGCCAGTAGATGGGGTAGCGGACCACCCTTTCTGCCAGCGGGACGACAACATGCAAGCCAGAGCGCAGAGGCTGTTCGCGGTAACCATTCGGGCTGAGCACCGATATGACGACCCCAACCTCCTGGGGCTCGATAAAAACTAAACTTGCGCTTAATAAAGAGAGCGTTATAGCAATGACCAGAGCAACGATAATACGCCAGGACAAAAAGACCCGCAGCATACTGCGCATACCGCCGGCTTGATAGCCGCGCAACACCAACAGGATCACCACAAGCACAAACCAGAACCAGGCGATCACCGCCAGCAGATTGAGCATTTGATCGATCATATGACCTTTTTCTATCCCAAACAGCAGCCCCAGGCGAGTTGAGAGGTATTTCCCAATTTATGGATCAATTATACTGATTCTGGCTGCTATTGAAATGCGAACTTGGAAAATCACGTCATTTGTCTTAGCGATATAAAGGAATGCGCGCCTCGCAAACCACACTGTCAAACTCGCTTCCTGGTCGAAAAACAAGCTCCCAATCCTCACCCTTCGGAGTAATATCAAAAGCCAATCTCACGCGCCGCTTTTCTCCAGGCCCGATCACGTCCTGAACCAATTCGCCCGCCCCCTCAATAAACAAATAACCGGTTGCCTCGCGGTTCAATTGATATTCTAACAGACGTTCTGCCAATCTGCCCTCCACAGAATAATCGCCATCCCAGACCATGATTGGCGCCTCGGTCTGATTTTGATAAAGGATATCAAGTATCAAAAACTGCCCCTCAGCGTGATGTTCAAACAAATCCCTTTGAAATCGAGGGGCTTCGGTCAGCTTTATAGAAAATATCCCATCGCAGCCGTGCTCAAAAATGTAATCTGGGCCCGGCGTCGGTCCGGCGGGGGTTGAAGTAACTTCAGGGTTAGCCAGCGCTGTGACAGCCGGGGTAGGCACACTTTTTCCGGTTTGGGAGAAATAGCTCGTGAGCGCATTGTATATGTAGTTCTGCCAAAGCATGAGCATATCATCGTGATGATATTCATGGGTCCTGAATGTCTGGATAATCACGCGACCACCGAGACAACTCGCAAGCACTGCATTCTGATTCTTCTGGTTTGGGTTGGTTCCAGCAAGGAAAATCGGAGCGCTTTCATCGGTGGATATTGTAGAATCCCCCTCCAGCAGATCGCCAATGTCGCCTGTCCAAATACGGCGCGCGTTTCTCAGCGCTGGGGGAATTGAATTCGGTCTGTTAAAGACAGGGTGATCCGGTTGAAGCCAGTAAAACACCCGTAGATTTGGCTCGAACCAATCCGTTTGAAAGCGAACTCCGCATCGATTCAGAAACTGACCGGCTTTGCCCCGCGGAGCGAGATCGAAATCCCAGTTCTCGACAATTGCCGCTGCCCCGCGGGCAACGTGCGCGTCAATATATTCGAAGAATTCTCCTCCAAATTCGCGATTCGCCTCTGCGGCGGCAATGATCAGATCCCATTCCATGCCGGATAACAGTTGGGTCTTAAACCAACCTTTGGCGCTGCCCACGTCCAGATAAAAATAGCCGCCGGTATCCAGCGCCTCTTTCACAATTCGGATGTAAGGCGAGGCAGACATATCCTCGAATAACAAGATTCGCGCCGATTTCAATAGACGTTCGTCCGGATCAACCGGCAAGCCCGGCGTGACGCTGCTTTGGGGACTACTGGCAAGCGTCGCCACGAGTCGAGCCTGGGCTGTTGCTGTGGTCAGGCTGGCATCCAGCGTGGATTGGGCAACCCGGGTTGAATCTCCCTGGCGCGCGATCGCAGTGAAAGCGCTGAGTGTCTCATAAAGGTCGGTTTGCTGTGCGTACAACGAGTCCAGCGTCGAACTCACCGGATCGCTCGATCTCAGACCGCGAAAAAAGTTACAGGAAAGTTGCACAACGATCACTAAAGAGAGGAGAGCAAACAGCCACTGCTTGAAGACCTTACGGCGATTGAGTGTTTGTGTTCGATCTTCCAAAGCCCGTCCTCCGTGGTCTTCACGGTAAATATCAAGGGTCGATTCAGTCCAGGGAACCGCAAATTATTCTATCAGATAAATCATGATATCATTGGCGACATGCCTCACACTGACTATTCTCAATATATGGATTTCATCACCGAAACGGTCGTTCTGGCTGGCAAAATAACGCTGGGTTATTTTCAATCCGATTTGCAGCCAGAATACAAGAACGATCGCTCACCCGTAACCATCGCTGATCGAAAGGCGGAGGAGTTCATTCGCAGCCGGATCGAGAAAACCTACCCGCGCCATGCAATCATAGGCGAGGAATATGGCGGAGAAGTAACTAGTTCCGCCAGTCACCGCTGGTTAATCGATCCAATTGACGGAACCAAATCGTTTATGCGCGGCATTCCGTTCTATGCTGTGCTCCTCGGGCTCGAGATTGAAGGGGGGGTCGAGGTTGGTGCAGCCTATTTTCCCGCCCTGGACGAACTGATCGCTGCCGCGAGCGGGTTTGGATGCTGGTGGAACGGACGCAAAGCGCGCCTCTCGCGAATCGCTAGCTTGAGCAGCGCCTATTTCTCAGCTTCCAGCCTGCAGACCTTTGTTCAAAACAACCAGAGACCGGTATTCGACCGGCTGTCAGCCCGGTGTTACCACCAGATAGGCTATGTCGATGCTTATGGGTATCTGGCGGTGGCAACCGGGCGGATTGAACTGATGATGGACGCGGTGGTGTCAGTTTGGGATTGCGCACCCTTTCCCGCTATCTTCCGAGAAGTTGGCGGATATTTTGGCGACTGGCAAGGGAACGAGACGATTTACGCCGGGCGTTCGCTGGCGACCACCCGAATATTGCTGCCCGAGGTGCTCGAAACAATCCGCGACAGCTCTGCAGGCGCATAGCTCTGCGCGCGCGGTGGAAAATAAGCGCCTCCCGACGACTTATGTATCCTTCTGCTTTTCCACCGCGTCGGGGTCGTAGTCGCCCCATTTACCGCTGAACGAAGAAGCGAACATCATTGCGCTGATGCGGTCTGCCTGTTCAACCGCCTGGCGATGGAGCTCTTCACGCCGGGCTGCGGCATCTTCCTGAGGGGTTCTTTCGGTCGGTTTGGCTGAAAGGATTGTCACCTGACGTGCGTCGCCCACAAAGTAGGGAATTTGCGCGCCAACCAGCGCTCCCAGGATAGCCTGCGCCAAAGGCGTGCCCTCGCCCAGAAACCCCGCCTGAAAATCCGCCTGATCGTCATCGACGATCACAAACTCCAGGCGTTCAGCCCCGTCTGTATAGCTTATTTCAACCTGGATCATGTATCCAGGCGCGACCTGGGTTGGTTGTTCTTCGCTCATTCTCCTATTGATTATACACCAGCCATTTTTTGCTTTTCTTTTGCAGAGATTTACAAACCGCTCTCCGCCTCGGCGCCGCCAGCCAACTCCCTTTGTGCTTGAAACTGACTGTTGTAAAGCCGATAATACACCCCTTGATGAGCCAGAAGCTGTTCGTGGGCTGAAAGCTCGGGCTGGCTGACTGCTCGTTCAACGATCTGCCCGCCTTCCAAAACCAGCAGTTGGTCGGCGTTGCGAATTGTGCTCAAGCGGTGGGCGATCACAAAGCTCGTCCGCCCAGACAGCAGGTTTTTCAACGCGCGTTGGATGAGCAATTCAGTTCGCGTGTCCACACTGCTCGTGGCTTCGTCCAAAATCAACAAGCGCGGTTCAGCCAGAATAGCGCGGGCAATTGCAATCAACTGGCGCTGTCCCTGACTCAGGTTGCGCCCTTGCTCGGATAGCTCAGTCTGGTAACCGTCCTGCAAATGAGCAATAAAGCTTTCCGCGTTTGCCAATCTTGCCGCCTCGATCACCTCTTCATCCCGGGCTTCAAGCCGTCCGTAACGGATGTTTTCCATGATCGTCCCGCTGAACAGGTATGTATCTTGTAGGACGATGCCCATCTGGCGCCGCAAGCTGGCGCGGGTGACCTCGCGCACATCGATTCCATCAATTTTCACCGCGCCCTCGGTCACGTCAAAGAAACGTCCAATCAGGTTTGCCAGCGTGGTCTTGCCGGCGCCGGTCGGGCCAACAATGGCAACCGTCTGACCTGCCTCCGCTTGTAGATTAATTTGGCGCAGAACCGGTTCGTCGGGTTTGTAAAAGAACGAGACATTTTCGAACTCCACCTGTCCTTTGATCGCCGGCATTTCACGTGCATCGGGTGCATCCACCAAATCAGGCTGCATATCTTCCAATTCGAATATCCGCTCCGCGCCCGCCAGCGCAGATTGAAGCTGCGCGTAAAGCGTGGCGATTTGCTGAATGGGCTGAAAAAAACGCCTGACATAGATGATAAAAGATACGATGAGCCCCACCGATATTAGCGGCGGGCTCTGCAAGGCAAGATAACCGCCATAGCCCAAAACAATCGCCAAACCCAGCGCGCTCAGTACGTCCAGGATTGGCATAAAAGCCGCGGTGATGCCCTGAGCGCTAACATTGGCATCGCGGTTCAGGCGATTGAGTTCGTCGAACCGTTCGATGTTTTGATCCTCGCGCGCAAATGCTTGCGTAACCCGCACCCCAGAGATGTTCTCTTCCAAATCGGCGCTGACGCTGCCAATGGTCTTACGCGTGCGCCGAAATGCTAAGCGAGCGCGCCGCGAAAGGATCATTGAAGCGATGAGCATTAACGGCAGTATCAGGAAGGTCGCCAGGGCTAACTGCCAGTTCAGGCTAAACATCGCCGCGACGATCCCGACCAAGAGCAGGGCGCTGCTGAGCGCCTGGATCAGCCCGGCGTTGACCATCTGTCCAATCGTGTCCACGTCGTTTGTGAGGCGGCTCATCAGATCGCCGGCTTCGTGTTGGCTGAAAAAGCGCAGCGAGAATGATTGGATGCGCTCAAAGACTTCAGTCCGCAATTGCAAAAGCACCTTATTGCCAATCACAATCATCGCCAGGAACTCGCCATAACGGGTCAACCAGGCGCCCACATATGCCGCGAACAGCAGCAACATGGTGGTGGTTAAGCCGCCGCGGTCCCCGGCGGTGATAAATTTATCAACCGCCCTGCCGATCAAATAGGGCGCGGCAAGCTGGAGTAACGTGTCAACGATGAGCAGCCCAACAATCCCAAGCAAGCCCAGCCAGTAAGGTTCGAAATACTTCGCCAGACGTTGCAGCGTCTGTTTTTGAGAGTGGGGTTTGTCATCCCGACCCTCAGCGAAATGGCGCATGTGCCCTCCGGCAAACATCAGAGCACCTCCTTTTCGCTTCCTGCGGCTTGATCGATTTCTGGGTTTTCTTCTTCGCAAAGATCCGGGAAAAGCTCGCAATCTCCCGAAAGTTGAGAACTGAAAATCTCGGCATAAATGGCTGAGTCGCGCATTAGATCGGCATGTTTTCCTTGCGCGACGACCGCGCCGTTATCAAGCACAATGATTTTATCTGCATTGCGAACCGTGCTGATGCGTTGTGCAATCACAAAGCTGGTGCGCCCATGCATCAAATATTTCAGGGCGCGTTGAATGCGCGCCTCCGTGTCCAAATCTACGTTGCTGGTGCTGTCGTCAAGGATCAAGATGCGCGGATCTAACAGCAGCGCCCGGGCAATCGCAATGCGTTGTTTCTGACCGCCTGAAAGGGTAACCCCACGCTCGCCAACGTGCGTATCGTATCCTTCAGTAAATTCCATAATGAAGTCATGCGCTTCGGCTGCTTTTGCCGCTGCAATAACCGTGTCCAGGCTGGCTCCAGGGCGCCCATAAGCGATGTTCTCCTGCACTGTTCCAGTAAACAGAGTGGTCTCCTGCATGACCATCCCAATTTGAGATCGCAGCGAGTCAAGCGCGACATCCCGCACGTCGATCCCATCAATTGTGACTTTGCCGCGTGTTACATCGTAGAAACGCGGGATTAAATTGATGACCGTGCTCTTGCCAGAACCAGTAGCCCCCAAGAGCGCAATCACTTCGCCCGGTTCGGCTGTGAACGATACATTCTTCAATACCCACTCTTCTACTGGCGGCGCGGCGGGCGCCTCCGAACCGCCCATCCCCAGACCCATCCCCATGCCCATTCCCCCCAAACCGCCCATTGAAGACTTGCGCCCCCTCTTTCTGCCATTCTTCTCAATTGCAACGTCTTTTAGTGACTGCTTGTAGTACGAAAACCAGACCTCATCAAAGCGCACCCGCCCCTGCACCACCGGCAGGCTCAGCGCTTCAGGCTTTTCAACTACTTCGGATTGCACATCCAAAATCTCAAAAACCCGCTCGGCGCTCGCCCCAGCCTGAGAGATCATCGCGATGATCATTCCCAGCATCAGAACCGGGAAAGTGGCAAGCATTAAATAGCTTTGAAACGCCACCAACTCACCAATCGTCAGTCTTCCATCAATGACTTGAAAACCGCCCATCCACACAACTGCCAGAGTCCCCAGGTTGGAAATCAAGAACACCAGCGGAAAAGCTGCTGCGATCAGCTTCCCCACTTCGATCGTCTGGTCGGTCAAGATCCGGTTAGCGGTAGAAAAACGTTTCATTTCATATGGCTCGCGTGCAAAGGCTTGCACTACGCGCACACCAGCCAGATTCTCCTGTAAGATTGTGTTCAGATTTGCGATGAACTGCTGGACTTTGGAAAAGAGCGGAAAAGCCCGCGTGGTGAAGAAGAAGAAAACCAACATTGTGGCGGGGATCAGCACCAGCACGATCAATGAGAGTTGCCAATCGAGACTCACCAATAGCGCCAGGCTGCCGAAGAGCATGATTAAAGCGGTGATGAACATAATGAAACCGCGTCCCACAAACATCTGGATGCGGTCCACATCGCTGGTCGCGCGCGTAAGTAATTGTCCGGTCTGAGCCCGGTCATGATAGCCAAATGAGAGTTTCTGAATCTTATGGTAGAGCGCATTACGCATGTCGTAAGCGACGTTCTGAGAAGCTTTAGCGGACCAATATTCCTGTAAAAACGTAAAGATTGCGCGAAATATTGCCACACCGACGATTGCCAGCGCGCCCCATATAATGAAACTCGGCGCTCTGCCATCGATACCGTTGTCAATGATGCGCTGGGTCAGGGCTGGAATAACGAGATTGAGCCCCGCTGCAAGCAGCAACGTGAGGAAAATCCCGATGGTCAAAAGCCAATATGGTCGTAAATATCCAAGTGCTCTTTTGAGCGACGTCATTTATTTCTCCATAACGATAGATTAATCCAGCGGATCAGCCAGACGTCTGATCCGCTCTACGAGGCTGACTGAGGCGTCGATATCCAAGTCAAGACCCAGGTAAAGCTGCCCCGCCCCCCACACTGACGGTTCAAAGCACAGGATCGCAGCAAACTGATCCAGGGGCTGATCGCATTTTTGCTTCTTGGGGTCTCAGTGGGAAATGAGTTGTTCCAAAATAATTGACCCAGGTCAGAATTCGACGTGGGTCAGAATATATCACGCGGGCAAGACGGACGTCAACCCATATCAGATAATAATTTTGGAAGACGAATACAATACAAACGGGCTGGATCAGTTATCCGCTGTCGATCCTCACAACTACCGCACATCAGCCGTGGAGGAAAAACCGGTTTTCCACAACTGGAACAAACTCTCCCAGCCAATCGGTACCGCTGCTTGCGCAGGCGCCAATGAACTGGGTTTCTAAACATTTCTAACTCTCGCGTGCTTGCTTGAAGTAATGTATGCTGGATGATGACAGTCCACCGCCAATCCCGATATACATGATGGCAAGCAAGTGTTTGGGGATGGGAGAATAGACTCTAAGATAGATACCCAAGGCGATCATGAAAATGACCAGCGGGTACGTCTTCCACGCCTGGAAAGCAAACAGACAGATGCGCTCTCCTTCCATCGCAAGAATCCGGCGGACATTCTTCTTCGCCATCTTAGAGAAACCAAAGAAGTAGATCAACGAAGCCAGCCCGATGCCGCCCAATATGATCAGCAAAGCTGTCGAAAGTGATAAAGGCTTCAACCAGCGTGAGGCGAAGCCAATGAGCATAATCCCTACACCCATCCACATGATGCCAGCCGAAAGATACAACCAGGTCTTTGTAACCGCAGGTTTTAACCGGTGCAGGGAAGAGGTCTGCTTATAAACCATACACCACCAAAAGTATCATAGAAGCAAGCATATAGACCGAGGCAAATTTGAACAAGCCGAAATTCAACCGTTCTGAAGGCTTGATGATACTAATAACCGCCAGTAAGAATAACCCAATAGAGAGCACAACCAGCACCCGTAGATAGCCCCAGGTCATCCCGATCCCAAAAGCTGCGATGCCGATCAAAAGCGCGGCAAAGATGCTGGAGACTGCGATGATCACCCTTGTTGTGAAGAAACCGTAGGTGGAGGGGAAAGTTGGTACGCCGGCAGCCTGGTAGTCCTCGCGATACTTCATGCTAAAGGTCATGATATGGGTAGGAATCCAGAACAGGACCGAGAGGGCGAGCGCGATCCCGACCCAATCAATGACCCCGGTACCCAGAACTCGACCCGCCAGAATGGGCATGCCGCCCGAAATGCCGCCCCACACGATGCTCCAGGCGGTGCGGCGCTTAAGCCAGATGGTATAAACCGCCACGTCAAAAAACAACCCGGCGAAGACAACCAACCCATACAGCGGTTTCATCGCCGCCGCCCACGCAACGCCCAATAGAGAAAGCGCCAGACCCAGGCGCAAAGCCTCCGCCGGGGTGACCCGGCTGGACGCCAGCGGGCGAGTGTGGGTGCGTCTCATCTTACTGTCAATATCGCGGTCATACCACATATTTAGCACGGTGCTTCCGCTGATCGCCAAAAAGAGACTGCCGGTCAGACCAGCCAGGGTTGGTAAATGCATCACCGGGCATCTGGCGCTCATATAACCGGCAACCCCCGTTGCAAGCAACAAGCCCGTCTGGAGGCCTTTAATCAAAGGCCAGTACAAAGAGAACTTGAACCTGATCCACTTTGCAAGTTTCACTACGGTTGATTTCACAATAACAGCCACCGAAGTCTCCTTATTACATTACCGCACACATCTAAAACCAACACCCGGGCTGAAATAAGTCGGTGTGGCGTTGTTGCGCACCCACACCCGCAGATCCATTTCATAGGTGTCTTTCGAGCCGCCCCGCATAAACCGATAATGCATACCTTCGGTCACGTCGCCAATCCATTGCCAGACGTTGCCCGCCATGTCGTATAAACCGTAAGGGGAGGCAGAGTCGAGCGTTTGGTAACCGTTGTACTGCTGACCATTGTAAAAACCAACGGGGCTGGTCCGCGAGCCAACGGTAGCCTTGGCTTCGAATGGATCGCGGCTGGCGTAGAAATTGGCGTTCTCCCGGGCGATTTTTTCACCCCACGGGAAGGGGCGTGTGTCCTCGCCGCGCGCCGCTTTTTCCCATTCCATTTCGGTGGGCAAGCGATAATCGTAGAAGTCGCAGTAGCCCCTTGCGCCAAACCAGGTCACGCTGGTCATCGGATGATTTTCGTAGCCAGGCTGAGCGGTGAAGGTTTTTCCATCAAACATAATTCGCTGAGATGGATCAGCCAGAGGGATGAAGAGCCAGTCGCCGGCATCGATCCTCTCTTCGTGCTTAACGCCACGGAATACATCACCCGGGTAATAACCGACAACTTGATCGCCGTCCACTTTGACGTAACCAGCAGCCAGCGCTGCATTGAGAAAGTCCGCATATCGGGCGGTGGTGACATCGGTGACCATGATTTCGAAAGCGTCCGTGGATTCGACATGATTGTGTTGACCGAAAAAGAACTCGCCCGCGGGAACTTGAGCCCAGGCATTCGGGTCAACGCCGGTGTTGAATTCAGGCATCGGGGTATTCAAATTGACCGGGGCGCATGCCGCCAGCAAAACAAGTAGCAGACTGAGGTTTAGAAAGAGGCGTTTCATTTGTTCACCTCCTGCGCAAGTTCTTGGGTCATCTCTTTGGTCCAACGTCCTTTCGATTTGAACAAGTCTATCAGGCGGTACACCATCAACACCGCCAGCACAACTAACAACAGACCCAGCCCAAAATCAATCGCGAGCATGAGGTTGTTGACTAGCGGCTGTTGAGTAGCTTCGCTGATGAAAAGGCGTTTCATCTCGAAGATCGTCACCGCGGCAAAGGCGATATTAGAAGGAATAATGATGAGCCAGCCATACCACTGGCGTAATTTCCCTTTGAGACCGACCATATCGCCATAATAGAGGAGGATGATTGTAGCGACGATCGCTGAAAGCACGTGCCAGTGACCCGTCAGTTCGATGCGTTCTTCGCGGGCGGGCCAGACGCGGAAGATTTGATGGAGACGAATCGCCATAAAAATCCCGATGCCGCTGGTTGTGAAGTTCATGAAGATCATTTGCCAGAGTGGACCGAAGCGGAGCGGGTCGCGCACGAGGGCGCTGATTTTATTGCCGAAATTTGGTTTTTTAATATGGGCGGTGCCTTCACGGATTAACATGTCAAATCCATATATAACCAATAAAAGCGCAGCAAACATGGCTGGGGTCGCGCCGACGTAAATAATAGTATGAGCAATGGGTTGAAGCGGTGTAACGATACCCCAAACACCGAGGTTGAGGACGATCGTCCCCAAAATCATCAACGGCATAGCAAACTTGTGCAGAATACCTTTGAAGTTCAGCCACCGACCGATGATGAGCGTGATCATGATGGAGATCAGCGCCAGCATGATGTGCAGGTGACCAATAATCGAATATTGAAGCGTCGACTTCACGGGATAGCGGATCACATTTTCAGCCAGAAAGGCTTCAAAACCATTTCCAAAGAACGAACCTGGAATTGCGCCGAATACCGCGGAAATGACAGTGGTCAGCGCAGTGGCGAAAAATGCCGTGCGCTCGATGTCCAGACCCTTGAAGTTGGCGTAATTTTTGTCGGTGACATGGTATTCCCGGCTAAAGGGCCAGAGCGCAATGATCAGTAATAAACCCGCAAAGAAAATCAGTGAGAGACCGAAGATGTACACCCCATGGAAAATCCAGTTGTGACCAAAGTAGGCGAAAAGCAGCCCGAAGAACATCGTCAAGATGTAGCCAAAAGTGACCGTGGCATTAATCATGGTCTTGAAATAGGGTTTCATCTTCAACAAACTGGTGATCATGTATACTTCAATCGCGATGATCGCCATCGCAATCGAGTGATACAGGATGATAATGCGGCCTTCGCGCTCAACTTGGACAAGGTCCATGCCGAGGATTCTTGCCGTCACCTCACGCACGCCCATCTCCGCCATTGGACCAGAGAGCGTTCCCCAGACCGCGGTGACAATGCCCAACATGGCAATCGCCACCAATATCAATCCTTTCGTCGAGTTGAAGAGATAATCAAATCTTGTTTTCAATGCCTGCATAGCACCATCTCCAATGAGTGAATTTCAATCATATGGTTCCCACGTTATGCCTATTCTACCGTCAAGTACGGTAATTGTCCTTGATAAAAATCAATCTGCGGCAATATTCCTGCTCTCTGTCTTTGAAGACCAATCAGCCAGCATCTTCCGCGTGTTTGGCAGGAGCAGGTAGATCAATATGCCGGTGCTTAAAATGGGTGCTACCAGAAACATCGAAAAGCGTCCTTTGACGATAATATCAGTCACGCCTACCGGAAACCCGCCAAACATAGACATTCCCGCCGCAAAGATTCCGAGCGGCAAAGCCCAAGCCTTGCCCTTTACCAAAGCAGCAATGAAGACCGCCCAAGCCGCCGCTCCCCACCAGTTGACCATCTGTGACATGCCGTACATGGAGCTGATAAAACCTTCTGCCTCAGTCTGAAAACGCGAGATCGCCCCGACACCATCGATAAACGTCAGCACGTATGCCAAACCCCCGACGAAAGCCAGAGCAAGGATTTTCCAATCGATACCGCCGATTAAAAGCATCCCGAACCACAAAACACTCGCGATCAAGAAAACCCACACGGTTGGCGCCGGTAAACCGATGCTGGAAGGTGGAATCATCGGGAAGAAACCCGCCAGGATTTGGATCGTGGCTGCCATAGTACCCCAAAACCAAGCCCAGCGCGCGTTGGTCAAAAAGCCGTACAAGACCATCATCCATAATGCGCCGGCAGAAACGCCCAGCCAACTGAGCATAGCAAACACGATGCGCACGGTGATTGCCTCGTCAGGGCGACCATCCGCGATTTTCCCGTCAATATTCACCTGATAGATGCTTACCATCAGGAACAAAACCAGCAGCCCAACCCCAATGCCAACTACCGCCAAGATGGCTCCTAGTTTCATATTATTCTTTATACTGTTTTTCATCAAGACCTCCGTTTGTTATAGGTATTCGATGGGAGGGGCTGCCGCCCCTCCCCCACCTATTACCCCAGTTTTATCTCCAATGCATCCGCGCGCGCGCAGGTTTCCAGACACTCCAGGCAGCGGATACATTCTGCCTGGTTCAGGTTGTCCGGCACGTTCTGGATGCCCATCGAACAATCCATATCACATCTGCCGCAATGGTTGCATGCTGCGGAGTTTGCCGTCAGGCGCACCGGTGAAATCTTGTTGAAGATCGACAGGGCAGCCCCGAGCGGGCAAAGATATTTGCACGAGAACCGTTCCACCAGCATGGATGAGGCAACAAACAGGATTAAGACACCCCACATCAAGACGGTCGTGAGATGGAAACTAAATACTGCGCGCGCCGGGCAAAATGCATGCAAAGGCGGATATACCGCCGCCACGCTCGCCAGAATGACCAGCAGCAATACCAGGTATTTTAGGTAGCGCATCGGGCGGTCAAGCCAGGTTGGCAGACTCGCTGGAAAGCGAGCTTTGGAGGGCTTGCCGCGGACGTGGCGCTTTTCACCCCCCAAGCGGCGCGCGAGTTTTGCCAACCCCTCTTGCACCGCCCCCAGCGGACACATCCAGCCGCAAAAAGCCCGCCCTGCCACCAAGGTAACTGCCAGCACGCCGCTAAAGACTGCAAAATTGAGCAAGTTCGTGGTCTTGAGCGTGTGGCCCGTTGTTATGTAACGCCACATCGTTTCAATCGCGCCAAACGGGCAGAAGGCGTCGAAAGACCCGCCGCTGGCAGCTTCGCCTGGAAACAGATGCCGGATGCCGATCAGGAAGGTCACAAACACGGCAGACCACAAAAACCCCTTGCGGATCAGCATTAAGGACGATTTACGACGGGGTTTTATAGTTGTATTCATAGATCGTAAAAACTACCTTCCTGAACAGTTTGGACGAGTGCGGGGGCGGTTTCCAGCGCCGGTCTTTCTCTACCGTGAGAAGAACCGTGTTGGGGACGAAACCCCAACATGAACGCCAGGATGAGCCCCATCACGAACGCGGCGACGATGATCAAAGGGAAACTATATGGATCGATTCTTATACTGGTTTTCATCTATCCTCGTCAAGCTGCGCTGGTTTCCTCACTCAGTCCGATTTCCTCACGCGGTCTTGTTTCTCCGTCCAACAGGATGTTCTTGAAATAAGGAACCACGGTGAAAACCAACACCCCCAGCGCCAGCAGCGACCCGTACAGGTAATCGAGCGTTTTGGTGCGAATAAATTGGGTCGGCGCGTCAATCGCCAAAATTGCTATCGCCGCAATCACCGCCAGCCACCAGCCTTTTCGCCGGCTAACTGCTAAGAAGGGGATAGAGGCAACCAGCAGCGGGAAAGCCACCCAGTTCACCTCGCCCACCCAATTGAACAGCCACCAGGAGAAGTCCGGGTAGAACGGATAACCCGGGCGGGTCATCATCGTACGCTGCGCGCCGATCCCGATAGTGAAGGCATGCGTTGCCATCATGCCGATAAACGTCAGCGCAGCAAGCCGAACTAATTTCTGTTGTAGAGAAGCCTCACGCAAAAATATGAAACTGAAGTACCCTACCAGACCGATGAGGGTAATCAGCATCGGCACCGGAAAGCCATCCACCCAACTGACGTACGGCAAGAACATAAACATGCCGCCCATGGCAGGCGCCGCGAATAACAACATAGAAAGTGGATAAGTCCACTCTGAACCTTTCTTGATTTCTTGAGAAATCACAATCAATGCGATCCCAGCCACAAAGATCAGCGCCCGCCAGATTGGATAGAACAAGTCAAAGAGCGGGATCCCGCTCTTGAAGGCTGGATTGCCGGCTGCGACGTGATCGGACAAGCCTTTCAGCACGCGCTCCAGCGAGGTCTGCACCAGAAACGGGATGACCGTGATCATCAACAATCCAACTACGATCGCGATGACAGACATAATCGTGCGGTTTCGTTCAGAAGTAGCTTTCATGATTCATCTCCATTCATATTTTTTATTTCAGATTGGCTGTTTGGTGTTTTTAGATCTAGATCGATGGTACGCGCCGGATCAGGCGCCCCAGGTGCTTCGATACGGTTCACCACCCCGCGCACACCTTCGACACAGGAAGCTAATTCTTCAACCGCGGCGCGCTTCGCCAGCGAATCCACCGCGCCCGCCAGGTGAACGATACCGTTCAGCACGCCCAAACGCAGCTCTGCCGCCGCGGTGCGCTCGTCTGCTACTAAAACGATTAAAACCGCTGCCCGGATATCTTCATCAGACCTGGAGTAAGGAAGGATTTGCATGATCGTCTTCGTATACTAAATCAAGATATAACCAGATTTAGTATACGAAGACGATCATGTTTCGTGTACGACTTTTGTCTTACGGATGGGTGAATAATCTACCGCGTATGAGTTGAATTTGCTGTGCGGCAGGGTAAAAGGGTTTCAAACGATCTGGGTAGCTGAGCGCCAGTGCCGTCAGCGATTGGCTTTCTCTAATAGACCATTGGAATTGAGAATTACAATCGCCTGTTTCTCCACCCGGATCAAGTTCTCGCCTTCAAGTGTTTTCAAGGCGCGGCTGAGAACATCTCGCACCGTACCTAACCGGACTGCCATCTCATCGAAAGTGGTCCACTCACGCCGCGGTACGATCAATTGACCCTCGCGCAGTTCGGCATGGCGCAGCAACGTGTTTGCCAGGCGCGCCTCCACGCTGCGTAAAGACAGGTCTTCGACGAGGCTGATATAGTGCAGTACGCGTTCTCCCAGATGACGGATGACCGCCAAGGCGAACTTGGGTTGCTGGTGAATGAGATCGAGGATAGTATGAGCAGGGATTACCAATACATCGATATCTTCGAGGGCAATAGCCGTCCCGGGATAGGTGGTGCCAGTCAAGACCGCGATGTCACCAAAGACCTCCCCTGGACGCATAAACATCATGGCTTGCTCGCGCCCTTCACGATTCATGCGCGTGGCTTTTACCCAGCCATTTTCCAGAATATAAATTGATTCGGCGGGTTCGCCTTCGACATAGATCACCTGCCCGGCTTTGAAATGACGGCGCGTTCCAGACTGTGCAATCACCTGCTGGACTTCATTCGGCAATTCTGCGAAATGGTGAAGGCGCTTCAATACATTTATAAAGCGAGCGGAATCGTTCATTATCGAATCAGGCTTGATTACTCCCCAAAAGAATACGCACTATATAGACGAACCAGGTCGAGGTATAATCTGCTCAATTATAAATTAGAATTCTCATACAAGGAGTATACTCAATGGCTTACACGCTCGATTCAACATTGGCGGATTTCATGGATGATCCGCGCGTACTACCGCTGCTGGAAAAACAGTTCCCCGGGATCGCCGCGAACCCCCAGGTGAGCATGGTTAAAGGTCTTTCCTTGCGGATGATCGTCAGCAATCCGCTGGCTGCACAGATGGGGTTGACTGAAGAGAAAGCCAACGCTTTGCTGGCTGAGGTCAATAAAATTGCCTGAGCTGCGTTAACACACCTGCTATACGATTGTAATATCACACGTAAAAAGGGCGTCCCAGAGACGCCCTTTTTGTTAATTGCACATTTCTTAACGATGGCTGCGCGTTTATGGGCAAGCCTCCATCGTCCCCCGCGAACCCAGAATAATAATGGGGCGCACACCGGATGTTTGAACCCAACCGTGCGCAACAACACAGGGCGCGTCTGACTCCTGGGTGTACCAGTCGAACGGTTTGGGATACGACCAGATCTGAAAGGTTCCAGGGTCATCGCTGAAAACCATCACAAAGGTCCCGTCGCCGCGCTTGAATTGCTGTATATACTCCCCCTGTACGCAAATTTGTTGATCCAGGTGATCCAGGGTCACACTCGACCATTCCAGACAGTCTGGGATGGCGGCGGACTCAGTCGGCGTGGCAGCCGGGCTGGAAGCAGTGGGCTCAAGGGTAGCGATACTGGTGGGGGTGGTCTGCGCCAGAGCCGGTTCAGTTTCAAGAGGGGCTGCTTCGGTAGGAGTTTGTTGAGGTAGAGCAAAGAATGAAAGCCTCTCCAACTGCGGGCGAAAATAAAGGAAACCAAACCACCCTGCCAGCACCAGGATTGGTAATAGGATTATCCCCAGAATAATTGGGAGTACTTTGATTCTTCTGCGCGGTTTTGGCAACACGGTCTGTTCCTGTTTCTCTGGTTCAAAAAGTGAGCCGTAATCGATCATAATGTCTTTTAATCTCGCTCAGCTAAACTCTTACTCTCTCATAGGCGATCGTTTGATTTCGACCAGCCTGTTTGGCGGCATAAAGAGCCGTATCCGCCTGGTCTAGAAGCACCGCTAGTTCTGGAATATCATCAGAAGCCGTCGTCACTCCACAGCTTATTGTAATTCCGATTGGGCCGCGCCGCGTGTCGAGCGGCTTTCCCGAAACCATCAGACGAAAACGATTCGCAATCCTCATCGCATCTTGCAATTCTGTCTCAGGCAGGAGAACCGCAAACTCCTCCCCGCCATAACGCCCGAGTATATCGCTGCGCCTGAGAATCGCCTGGCAGCGACGCGCGAGCTGCACTAATACATCGTCTCCGACCGCATGGCTGTGGCGATCGTTCACAAGTTTGAAGTGGTCGATATCGAACAGGATAACCGAGAATGGGCGCTCCTTTCTTATTGCGATTTCGATTTCGTGCTGACCAAAACCAAACAGCCCACGCCGGTTGAAAAGCCCGGTGAGCGGGTCTGTTATCGCCTGGGTTTGAAGCGTTTCGAACAGCCGCGCATTTTCGACCGCAATCGCCGCCTGTTGAGCGAACAAATTCAATAATGTGATATCGGTGTCGCTCAAGCGGCGATCCGCATCGGTCGTTCCGACACCGAGTACGCCAAGCAGACGACCGCCAATCAGAAGCGGCGCCGCTGCCACGGCATGCAAAGGTACACCAGTATAATGCGGCGAACGCCCTTCCCAACTCATATAGTCATCCACCGAAGCCGGCTCCAGCGTTCTTGCCACACGTCCCATGATACCTTCATCCCTTTCAAGATAAATTTCTTGATTAGTCACCCCCAGATTGTGGCTTACGACAATTTTCAGGGTTTGATTTTTATCGTCGAACAAACCCAACTCGCCCCCGTTCACATTGAGCAGCGTCGAGGCGCGTTCTACGATTGCACGCAGTAATATGGACAGGTCGAGTTCTGCTGTAATATCAGTCACGGTCGCGCGCAAGGCTTCTAATTCGAGAGCTTTGCGTTGGGTGCTTTCAAACAATCGCGCATTGTCCAAGAGCACGGCTACCTGATCTGCAAACGCGCTCACCTGCGCCACGTGGTCCTCGCGGAAGTAATTTGGCTCCATCTTATCGATCGCAAACATCCCAATCAAGCTCCCGCGCACGATCAGCGGCACCCCCAGCCAGGAACGGATGTGATTATGGGGTGGGTGGCGGAAATGTTCATAGATTTTCGGAGCGTCGCCCAGGATAAACGGCTTTTTCGTCTCCACTACGATTGTGTTGGGGTTATCCGCCGGGACAGGGAAATGCATTCCAAGGACGGCTTCATTATCGCTCCAACCGCGCCCGCCTATGATCTCCAAAAAACCATTAGTTATTATCTGTACACACGCGCTGTCGTAGGGAACGACTTTACCCAGTTCATCCAGAATCCGATCCACCGCTTCGTTTGGTTCCAACGTAGCGGCGATGACACTGGCAGCCTTGCGCAGCGTCTCAGTTTCATCCAGCCGCGCTTGCGCATCCTCCAGCGCATGAATTTTAGTCACGGCTAAGACGAGTTGGCTGGCTATTCGTTTGCTTAACTCCATTTCAAGAGCGTTCAACCGAACAGTTTTCTTGAAGAATAAAATCACTGCGCCGAGCGGCAGGTCTGATTCCAGGAGGGGAAACGCAAAAAGCGATTTATGCGCAGCGCCAAACGGCAATTCAGCATATTCCGAATCATCCAAATCAACGATCATCAAGTATTCGTCTTGCTGCAACCCAGCCAGCAAGGGCGCTAAATTTTCCAGATCTTGCGCAGAAGGTTGCAAGACTGATGGTTCGTCGCCCCCAATTGCCAGATTTCGTAAAGACTGACCCGCAACATCTCCCAGTAAAATCACACAGGCATCAGCATGAAGAAACTCCATTAACTTGTCAGCCGTGATTTCAAGCATCCATTGCGCATCCGGAGCGTGTAAGGCTGAGTGAGTAATCTCACTTAGAAGATGTAATCGGCGCTGTTGAAATGCTCGAATCTCTTGGTTTCTAATACGGTCTAACGCGAATGCGAATTGATAACCAAGCTGCGACAATCCCGCGCGCAACTCTTCCGACCAATTTTTGGGGTTTTCTAAAGACGCTAACTCGAGCGCGCCCAATAACTCCCCAGAGATGATCAGCGGCAAAAGCAACAAAGACCGGAACCCATGCCTTTCACAGTAGCGGTGTTCTTCGGTGGCTGTGCCTGGAAGATCCGCCAGCCAGGGAATCAGAACCGGTTCCCGCTGGTTTAATCGTTCGTAACACCAATCCAGTTCATGATATTCAATTGATCGCTCGGAATCCGATGCGCGCTCTATCCGGTGCGATGTCCACGCGAAATTTCGCAATGTCTTACGTTCATGATCGAACACCATGAGCGCAGCTCGATCCAGATCGAGGAATTCGCCCAGCCTGGCGAGAGTTCGCTCAAATACCGGGCAGGTCTGATCAGAACTGACGTCCATGCAGCCCACGGTCAATTCCGAAACGATCCGCATGAATTCGGCTTTCTGATCAAGTTCAACCACAGGATCGAGGTGGGTATTTTCTAGTTCGCTGCTCTGAGGCAATTTGCTCTCTTGCCTGGTTCGGTTTAGTTTTACAAAACCGAGCCCTCTGCGCAAGAGCAAACCCGCAGCGAATCCAAACAGGATTAGTCCAACCCCGATGAGTAAACTGGTGAAATCGTTCATCAGATACGCAATAACTCTCACGATTCCGCCGCATCCCGTTCCCAATATCAAGCTTAAACGGCAAAAGATCAACGCGGCATTGTCTGGCAAGATAAATCAATTATATGATAAGTACGTGCAGAAAAACTTACAAAAACATCATTCCAGAATGTTCATTAGATGGGGGTACAATAAATCGCACCTCCAGAACATACCCGATAGGAGAATCCAATGAAAGCTGTAGTTTATGAAGCGTTTCAGGGTGCGTTGAGCATCCAGGATGTGTCCGCGCCGCGGGTCAAGCCGCACGGCGCGATCCTGCGCGTCCAGGCAACCGGCATCTGCATGTCCGATTGGCACGGCTGGATGGGACATGATTCGGGGATCAGCTTGCCACACGTGCCAGGTCACGAATTTGCAGGAGTAATCGCCGAGGTGGGTTCAGAGGTCAGGCGCTGGAAGCCGGGCGACCGCGTCACTGTACCGTTTGTGTGCGCCTGCGGGAACTGTCCCGAATGCCTTTCGGGCAATCAGCAAGTATGCGACCATCAAGAACAGCCCGGCTTCACCCATTGGGGTTCGTTTGCTGAATATGTTCACATCAACCAGGCTGACTTGAACCTGGTTCTTCTGCCCGAGGCGATTGACTTCACTACTGCCGCCAGCCTGGGGTGCCGGTTCACTACCTCGTTTCGCGCGGTGGTCGATCAAGCAAAAGTGCGCCCGGGCGAATGGGTAGCGGTGCATGGGTGCGGCGGAGTGGGATTGTCCGCCGTGATGATCGCTGCCGCGCTTGGGGCGCATGTCGTAGGAATCGATATCAATCCAGAAAAGCTGGCTTTTGCGCGCTCGATTGGGGCGCGGGAGGTGATCGATGCCCGCCAAACCTCGGACATCCCCGAGGCGGTTCGTGAGCTCACCGCCGGGGGCGCGCACGTCTCGCTCGATGCGCTTGGCAGCCCGCAAACCTGCTTCAACTCTGTCGCCGGTTTACGAAAGCGCGGCCGGCATGTCCAGGTCGGGTTGATGAGCCCTGCGGATGCTCACTCAGCCATACCTGTCGACCTGGTGATCTCCAAAGAGTTAGAAATCCTCGGGAGCCACGGGATGCAGGCTCATCGTTTTGGAGCATTGCTGGAGATGATGCTGGCGGATCAATTACACCCGGGGCAATTAATCGGGAAACGAATCACCCTGGAAGAATCGCTTAATCAATTCTCGGATTGGGAGAATTACAAGAAAGTTGGCATCACAGTTATTGATCGAATCTAAATTTTAAAGTTCTTGTCAGGGCTTATGCGACTCGATTTCCAAGCCGGGGATGCGCAGCCGCCGCTCGAGGGCTTTCATAACCTCGTTAAGCAGCCCAACGATAACCAAATAGACAACCGCCACAGCCAGATAGGTTCCAATTGGATCGTAAGTGCGGGCAGCGATCAGCTTGGCTTTGGTCATCAGATCGGGCACGGCGATTAAAAACGCGACCGCGGTCGATTTCAATAACAATATCGGTTCATTCGACCAGGAGGGAATCACCAATCTCAGCGCCTGGGGCAGGATGACGTAGCGAATGCTGGCTAAGCGCGAGAGACCAATAGATCTACCAGCCATCATCTGACCTTCGGAAACCGCCATGATCGCGCCGCGCAGATACTCAGCCTGGTAAGCGCCGCTGTTCAACCCCAACGTCAGATAGGCTGACATCATCCGTGAAAGCGTGATGCCAATCCCAGGAAATCCATAATAGATCAAGAAAAGCTGCACTAGGAGCGGCGTGCCGCGAAAGATCTCGATGTACGCGATACAAATCCTGCGAACCCATGGGCTGCCATAGACGCGCCCCAACGCGGCTGCCAGACCCAATCCAAAACCAACGATCAACCCGACGGCGGTCAACTCCAGCGTGACCCATAACCCGTTCAAAAAGACGGGAATTGATCGCCAAAAAAAATCCAGCCAGTCGCTCATAAACCGACGCTCACGCAATGATCTTCCATGTGCTGTTCTTATTCTTTTTTATGACCATAGAGTTCGGTGATCTTCCATAAAAACTCACGCGTCCGCTCGAACTTCGGTCGCAAAAAGAGCTCATTCGGGGCGCCCTCTTCGACGATGCTGCCCTTTTCCATAAAGATGATCCGGTTGGCAACCTCCCGCGCAAAACCCATCTCGTGCGTCACGACCAACATGGTCATCTTCTGCATCGCCAACTGACGCATCACTTCCAGAACTTCTCCGATCAGCTCAGGATCGAGCGCCGAAGTCGGTTCATCGAACAACATCACCCGTGGGTCCATCGCGAGCGCGCGGGCAATTGCGACGCGTTGCTGCTGACCGCCCGAAAGCTGACCCGGATAATGCCCCGCGCGGTCCGCCAGACCGACCCGATTCAGTTCGGACAGAGCCTTCTCCCGCGCTTGCTCGCGCGGCAAGTGTCTGACCTTGGTCAACCCAAGCATCACATTGCCCAGCGCAGTTAAGTGGTTGAATAGCAGGAAGTTTTGAAACACCATCCCAATATGCTGGCGCACCTCATCTTCACTATGACCCGGCGCGGTGATCTCCGTCCCATCCAACCAGATTTTGCCACTATCCGCCTTGGTCAACAGGTTCAAACAGCGCAGCAGCGTGCTTTTACCCGTTCCGCTGGGACCGATGATCACGATGATGTCGCCCTGCTCAACCGCAATATCGATATTGTGAAATACGACGTTATCACCGTACTTCTTCGACAACCCGGTGGCTTTCAGTATCGGTTGGTCCAAAAACTCCTCCGCATCGGTTAGAGCTGAGCAGGCAAGCGCGTTCGCTGCTCCAGGTGATCCAGCAAGCGATTGGTCGTAAAAACCAGGATGAAGTAGATCAATGCGGCTGTGCCATACGCCAGAAATGGCTGTTGGGTGGTCGCGCTCAATTGTTGGGCGCGGCGCAGGATCTCCGGCACACCCAGCGCATACACCAACGACGAATCTTTGAGAACAATGGAAACCTCATTGGACCAAGGCGGAATCGCCAGCCTCAAAGCCTGCGGCAGCACCACGTAGCGAACAGCGGTCCAGCGCGACATCCCGATCGCGCGCGCCGCCAGCATCTGTCCGCCGCCAACCGACAGAAGCGCCCCCCGAAAGATCTCCATTTGATACGCGCTGCTGACCCACCCCAGCGCGATCGATCCCGCCCAGAACGGCGAAATGTTGATTGACCCGGCAATGATGAAGTAAAGGATGAACAAAAGCACAATGGGCGGAACCCCGCGCATCAACGTACTGTAGACGGTCATGAGGCGCGAAAGCCATTTTCCCCCATAAATGTGCAGCAAAGCAAAGCTCAACCCCAGGACTATGCCCATTGGCAACGCCGCCAATGTAACGCTAACCGTCACAGCCGTACCGCTGCCGATGTAGATAATGAAGTTTTGCAGCATCGATGACCTGATAAAAAATTTAGGAGAATGACCTCCTACAGGCTTGTAGCGGGAACGTCATTCTCCCAGATCCTCAATGGGCAATCGGTCTATTGCGCGCCGATATGCTTGACAGCCAACTGATCGATAAATCCATCTTTCTGCAACTGCTCGATCGCTTTATTTAGCGCCTCAGCCAGAGCCGTATCGCCATTCGGGATAATGATGTTCATTGGACCGCTCGAAATCATGCCTTGATACACAATTTTGAGACCGCCAAGCTTATCGGCTAGCGCCTGAGCCGGGAACAAATCCGCCATCCATACCTGAATGCGCCCATTTTTGATGTCGAGCGCAGCCTGATCCGCCCGATCGTAGCGGAAAAAATTGCTTTCGGGAAGTTTACCAGTGTCCACCAGATTTTCGGTGATCCAGTCATCCTGGGTTGTGCCGGACTGCACGCCGACCGTGTATTTCGCAAGGTCCTCCGGTCCGGTTATTGTGTCAGCGAAGCCCTCGGTGACCAGAAACGCATCCTCATTGGAGAAATACGGAACGGTGAAATCGATTTTTTCGTCTCGTTCCTCAGTGTAATTGAATGCTGCAATCGAGGCGTCGATTTTCCCTTCCTGCACGGCTGCGATCAGGCTGTCGAACGGCATATCGACCCATTCCACTTTAACACCCAGTTTTTTGGCGAGTTCCTGCATCAGTTCGACATCGAAACCAGCCATGTTCCCAGCCTGATCGATATATTCGAATGGTGGGTAATCCGCCGATGTCCCGACTTTGATCACGCCGGCGGCTTTGATGGCGTCAAGGTGATTGGCAGGCTGCTTAGGACCGCAAGCTGCCAGCGCGGCGATCAATCCAATGATCAGGATCAGGTTGATCAAAAGTTTTCTCATTTCGATTCTCTCCTTAGGTTTTAACAAGTTTTGCAAACAAAGCTGGATTACCTTGCGGTGACCGGCATCCAGCTGCATTTGTCACTTTAAGACTTTATAATATATTCTGTCCAACCTCTAGTGACATTAATAACATTAATAACCTGACGATTGTGGAAGAATTGATTATCTATTCTGCGCCCGCCTTGAGTTGAGCGCAAAAAGAGACCGCAACCGAAGATCACGAATGACGTACATATCTACGAGTGAGAACAACAATATGGATACTGCATTCCCACCCCCAGGCTTTGTGCCTGTCCCGTCTGCCATTGAAGGGATCGAAGTATTTCAACCTGCGCCGCCCGACGAGGAACAGCTAGAGGAGACGGTCGACTTTAAATGCCCGCAATGCGGCGCGACCACCGCGTATAGCGTGGCTAGCGGGGGACTGACCTGCGCTCACTGCGGATATTTCGAAGCCCCCAACAAACCTCTGGTTGGACAAAACGCCCAGGAGCTCGAATTCACCGTCCAGAGTCTGGAGCGCTCCGCCCAGGGATGGGGTGAAGTTCGCCTCGACCTGGCTTGTCAAAATTGCGGCGCACAAACCTCCATACCTGTGGATAATATTTCTGATACCTGTCCATTCTGTGGTTCGAATCGGGTGGTTCACCATCAGGCTGCCCAGGATATATTACGTCCCTGGTGTTTAATTCCATTCAAAATCGAAGCGGAACAATGCAATCGAATCGCCGCCGCCTGGCTTACAAACAGTTGGATGGTTCCAGCCTCTCTTAAAAACCGGGCTGGCATCCATTCTTTCTATGGGATCTACCTGCCCTTCTGGACGTTCGATGCGCTCACTAAGGCGGATTGGAAAGCCGAGGTTGGGCACATCGTAACCGAACGCTATTTTGAGAATGGAGAATGGAAGACGCGCGTTGTTACCGAATGGCGCTGGGAATCCGGTCACGCCGAGGAGACGTTCGATGACCTGATCATCCGCGGAACGGATCGCATTGGCTCGCGGTTGCTCACCGAGATATCCAACTTTAACCTAACCGAGTTGGCGCCGTACGAGCCTAAATACCTGGCTGGCTTAGGCGCAAAAGCGTACGATATCCCGCTGGAAAAATCGTGGGAAATGGCGCGTGGAGAGATGCGTGAGCGCACCCGCCAGGCTTGTGTTCAGCAAGCCAGCACATCCCAGGTACGAAATTTCAGCATGAAGCTGGATTTCGATGACGAACAATGGCGCTATATTTTATTGCCAGTTTATCTGACCAGTTATATTCACCAGGATCAGAAATATCAGGTGGTTGTAAACGGTCAGAACGGCATAATCAGCGGACAGCAACCGGCAGACTGGAATAAGATCTGGCTGGTGATAGGCCTCTTATTGACGCCCGGGTTGCTGCTCGGTCTGATCGGTTTGATTACAATCCCCGTCGCGGGCGCTGGAATTGGCATTGGCGCGTTTGGTTTCGTATTACTCGTCCTGGGGCTGGTTCTCTCCGCCGTAATCTATCAGAAAGCGCAAGCGTTGGATGACCTTTAGAATGACAGACCAAGAACAACCGGAAAGTGAACAGCCGAATCTTCCATTGGAGAAAAACTCCAACTGGGCAAGTCCGATGCAAGCCTGGGTCTGCGAGCGCTGTGATTGGCGCTATCTCAAGTTAACTCAAGAGACCGACAAGCTGCGCTGCCCACACTGTTTTAATGATAGTCTTTCCCTTTACGAAGGTCCCTGGGGTGAGCTTGTCTATCTTCATCCCCCGGAGTTGGTTGTACATCCCAGTCTGCCGCAAGCTCGGCTGGATGAAACGATCCGGCAATTCAGCAAAGGCATCCCATTCGCCCCAATGGACTTGAGTGCGCCGCAGATTCGTAAACGGCTGCGTTTGGTCTTCCTCCCCGTATGGCTGGTGGACAGCCGGGTACAGGCAAGCTGGAAGATGGAAGCCGGCTTTTATTATCAAGTAGTGAGCCACCAGGATTCTTATGATCAGTCTCGCAGTGGATGGGTCAGCCGCGAACGGCAAGAAACCCGCACGCGGTGGGAACTTCGCTTGGGGCGTCTCGATCGAGAATATCTGAATGTCTCAACCCCGGCTCTCGAGGAACATCGTTCAATTCAGAAGCAAGTTGGGAACTTTGATCTCAGCCAGGCGGCAGCCTATCAGCCCGAAGTTACATATCAGGCTTTCATTCGACTGCCGGATCGCGCCCCCGAAGACGCCTGGAGCGGCGCCGAACCGGGTTTTCAATTTCGCGCCGCAGAAGAATGTCAGCAAGCCAGCCAGGCGGATCAAATCCGCCAGTTTGTCTGGCAGCCACAGTTCACAGACCAAAACTGGACCCTGTTACTGCTGCCGGTCTACACCAGTTACTATTTTGACGATCAATTGACCCCCCAACCGTTGATAATCAATGGGCAAACCGGCTTTTTGACCGGCAAGCGCCGTGCATCCGAACAGCGCGCTCAGAAAACGACCATGATCCTCTTTGCATTGGCGATAATGGCTTTTTTAATCGGAATTACCCTTGCCGCAGCGAGCGTTGCATTCCCGCCGGCATTGGCTCCGTCCGTCGTGTTTACTATCCTAGCGTTTATTCTCGGCTTAGGGGCGGTTGTGCCGTTAGCCAGGGTATGGTGGTTCAACCGCAGCCAATCTCAATAATCGAGAAAGCCAAACTGATTGCCCGATTTATCCACCAGAACCTGCGCCGGCATGCAGCTCAGTTTGAACAGGTTCACCTCCTGCCCAAACAGACGCAGCACACGATGCTCGAGGTCTGGCAAGCCGGTGAAAGTCAGTTTATTCACCTGCCAGTAAGCCGCAAAAGCCTTCTGATTCTCAGGTCCCACCACTACGATTTCTGTATCCAGCCCCGCAAAACGTCTGGCATCCTGACGCAACTGCGCCATGTGCGCGCGGCAAAATGGTCAGGTGAAGCCGCGGTTAAAGACTAACAGCACGTTGCATTTGCCAAATCAATCCGAAAGGCAAAAAACCTGATCTGTAAAATCGAGTAACTCAAAATCAGGCGATTTTTGGTTAAGCGCCACTCTTGGCATTAAATCTTCCGCGTGAAAATACGGTGGTTTTTGTATGGTTTGCCGCCCAGATTAATGAGGTCGTTCCTCATCTGCACCGCTGTTTCCGCCACCTGGGTCATATCAGCATGCTCGAAATGATAATCCTTGACTGTTCTCTCCATCTCAGCATACAACAGCGCATTTCCGCCCCGTCCCTGGAATTGCTCCAAGATGCCTTCCCCATTCAGCGAGATCCATTTCGTGCGTTTCATTTCGATCAGAATATCGATGATCCCAAACGGAAACAGCCGACCTTTGCTGCGCTGCAGCGCAGCCGATACGTCCGCAAAACCGAATAAGAAGCCCACCACATCCTCGCCATGCACAATGATCTTGATCAAACGATAATCGGCAATTGCGACAATCGTATCCACAATATATTGGATTTCGGCATCTGTGAGCGGCGCGTATTCCCAGTTGTGTATGAAGGTCTCGTTGTACGCCCGCCCGATGCGGGGCGCCCATTCGATCAGTTCCTTTTTACTTTTGAAGCGCTTTACTCCCAGCGTGCCGCGCTCTTGAACCCGGTCGGCTATGCGATAGACGCGCTCGGGCAATTTGACGTCTTTAGCCGCAATATAGCAGGAAACAAAATCCACTTCCTTCTCGAACCCCATTTTTTCAAGCATCTTAGGGATGTAGGGATGGTTGTAATTCATCATGGTCATCATCTGGCGATGCTCATAGCCCTCGACCAAAATCCCATATCCGTCCAGCGCCGCGAAACCCTTGGGACCAAACATGGTGTCCAAGCCGCGCGCTTTTGCCCAATCAAAGGCGCTCTCGAACAACGCTTCGGCGGTCTCCTGATTCTCCTCAGATTCAAAAAAGTAGAACTGCGCCTTCTTCACGCCATGATAGTTATTGTAGTTTTTGTTTTCGAGCACCGCCAACCTGCCGACATCCTTTCCATCCCGCACCGCGATAAAGAAATCGGCGTCCGAATGCTGATAAAAGGGATGTTTCTTACGATTCAGCGTTGTCTCGACATCCATACGGATCGGCGGCACCCATTGGGGGGTGTTTTCGTAGAATTGAAAGGGGATCTCAACAAAACGGCGCACGTGCGATTTTGAGCTTGTATCAATCTTCTCAATATTTAACATGATTGCCTCTCGAATATTTTGGGGTTGTCAGGCAAAACGCTGGCATGCACATTATCTTAACACGGATCATCGTCTGAGGTTACAGGAAGTTACTGACTGATCTCAATTCCAACCGATTTATATCCGGACCCACGTTGGATCAACCCAACAGATCGCCCAAAGCCTGTTCGATGGTGGGATAGCTAAAGTTAAAACCCGCCTTTTGCAGCCGGTCAGGCAGAACTCGCTGACCTCCCAGAACCGTGATCGCCATTTCACCGAACATTAGGCGTATCGCAAAAGCCGGAACCGGTATGAAAGCTGGTCTGCGCATCACCTTCCCAATTGTCCGCGCAAGTTCTTTATTCTGCACCGGATTGGGCGAGCTGAGATTATAAACGCCGCTTGTTTCAGGGTTTTCGATAAAAAAGCGCATGGCGGCTACCTGGTCTTTGAGGTGGACCCACGAAAACCATTGCTCGCCGCTCCCCAGCCGCCCCCCAACAAAGAAGCGAAATGGCAGCAGTATTTTGGGCAAAGCGCCACCCTGCCGCGCGAGGACGACCGCGCCGCGATAGACCACCCGGCGCACGCCGAAGCTTTCGACCGGCAGGGTAGATTCCTCCCATACCTTGGTCACTTCGCTTAAAAATCCTTCACCGCCTTCGTCGACTTCAGTCAATTCTTCTGCCCCGTGAACGCCGTAGAAATCCACGCCCGAAGGCTGGATCACCAATTTTGGTTTCTGGTTTGCCTGTGCGACTGCTTCGACCACAGCCTGCCCGGCTTTTATCCGGCTTTCGACAATGAGCTTCTTGCGCCCCTCTGACCACCGCCCTTCGCTCAGATTAGCGCCCGCAAGGTTGACGATGGCGTCGGCGCCCTCCACCAAATGACCCCAACCCGCTGAGGATTGAGCGTCCCATTTTACTAATTTTGCCCCCGCTGGCGCTCTACCTATGTGCCGGTCAGGGTCTCTGCTCAACAAGATGACTTCGTATCTCTCATTCGATGGGTCTGCGACAAGCGCTGCGGCAAGCGCCGCGCCAACCAACCCCGTTCCACCGCTAATGATTATCCGCATAATATTTCTCCTACAAAACCAAAATAGAAATCAGGCTGCTTATAAAGATTATATTTTCGACCCAGTCAGCTGTCAAGATGTTGTCCATGCTTCGTTCAAATACCTTGACGAATTATTGGATTACGCCTACAATTCTGTCCGATTTTACCCTTTGAGAAACCAGGATGACCGCAATGACCCCTCTGCCAGTGGTATCTCCAGGAAGCGATAAGTCTTTGTACAATATTGGCGTTGTGGCGCGCATGACCGGCATTTCTTTAGCCACGCTGCGAGCTTGGGAACGGCGGTATCGTTTTCCCGATTCCGAAAGAACGGCTGGCGGGCACCGCCTGTATTCCGAGCGGGAAATCCTGCGCTTGCGCTGGGTCAAACAGCGGATCGGCGAGGGCATGCAAACCGCTCAGGCAATCCAGGCGCTCAAATATCAGGAAAGCACCGGGCAATTGATCCTCGCGGAGGCGCGTCCCGAACCAACGGAGGCGCAAAAACTCGCGATCCCTGCCGCCCATATCCATCTTTACGAAGAGCGCCTTGTTACAGCGTTGATCAGTCAAAAATTCGAGGAAGCGGATGCGATTTTAGGCGATGCGCTGGCTGCGTCCTCTCCGGATGATCTGATTTTAACGCTGATCGCGCCAGCGTTTGCCAAAATTGGGCAAGCCTGGGAAGCAGGAACGCTAAACGTTGCAGTGGAACATCTGGCAACAAATTACTTGCGCCAACGGCTGCTGCTGTGGATGGCAAGCGCGCCGCCGCCGAAATCCATCCGTCCAATCGTATTGGCTTGTGCGCCTGACGAATGGCACGAAGGCGGTCTTCTAATCCTAAGTGCTTTGCTTCGCCGGCGGCGCTTTCCGGTCGACTACCTCGGACAAGCCGTACCGCTGCCGGACCTGGCAGCCTTTGTTCGTGAATCGCGCCCCTCCCTGGTGGTCCTGACCGCAATGACCGAAAACAGCGCTTTGCAAATGATTGAATGGCCGCATTGGCTTCCCGAGGCTGTCCAAACTGGCAAGCCGCCTATCGCGTATGGAGGCCGGATCTTTGCCCTCCAGCCAGAATGGCGCCTGCGTATGGCTGGCGCTTACCTCGGAGATGATCTCCGAACGGGACTTGATAACCTCGAGCGCATTCTGGCGCAAAGCTCCTGAAAGAGGCTTCCTTTTGTGATATAGTACAGACCGTAAATCGCGGCAATAATTCACTCTTTGAGGCAGAACCATGTCCACTCTTCGCTCCGACCGCGCCAGACGCCGGGTAGCCAAAATGCGCAACACCCGCATCGCCATTGGCGCTGTGGTTGTTATAATCCTCGCGGCAGTTGCCTTTTTTGTTTACAATTCACGCCCGCCCGCCGAAAGTCAGCCCACCCCAGGAGGAACGATGATCACCACCGCTTCAGGGCTCCAGTATGAAGACCTGGTCATCGGGACCGGCGCTCAAGCCCAGCCTGGAGATACCGTCAGTGTGCAATACACCGGCTGGCTGCAAGACGGCACCAAGTTCGACTCCTCGCTTAACCGCAATCAGCCGTTCACATTTACACTTGATATGGGAAACGTGATCCGGGGTTGGGATGAGGGCGTTGGTGGAATGAAAGTCGGCGGAAAGCGCCGCCTGGTCATCCCCCCAGACCTGGCTTATGGATCACGCGGCGCGGGCGGGGTCATCCCGCCCAACGCGACCCTGATCTTCGAGGTTGAGTTGTTGGAGGTTCGCTGACCCTCGGTTTGGAAGATATTCCCGGCTGCTTAACAGCAGATTATCAACCCTGACAAAGCGAACAACCACCGAGCATATTCGGCGGTTGTTCATTTTGTCAAACTAAAGAACGCGTATCGAATCAAGAAGAAACCGGCTGACCCATCTTCTCGGATAGCACCTTCCCTAATCGCGCAATACCCGTTTGAATTTTCTCGGGATTGGCGTTCGAGAAATTGAGGCGCATGGTATTGTGTCCGCCTCCGGTGGGGAAGAAAGGTGCCCCTGGAACAAACGCGACTTTTTGTTCAACCGCCGCTTTAAGCACCTCCGCCGCGTTTTGATCCTCGGGCAACGTGCCCCACAAGAACAGCCCTCCCTCCGGGTGCGTCCATTCGACGCCAGGGGGGAAATAGGCATCCATGGCGCCCAGCATTACGTTTCGCCGTTCGCCATACACCTTCTGAATGAGCTTGACGTGCTGATCTAAAAATCCGCCGTGGGCAACTTCGTACGCCACCAACTGATTGAATGTGGAGGTGTGCAGGTCTGCCCCTTGCTTGGCTTGAACCAGTTTGCGGATCACCTCTGGCGGCGCGACAACCCATGCCAGGCGCAAGCCAGGCGCAAGCGTTTTCGAGAAAGTGCTCAAATAGATCACGTTCCCGCGATAGCACTGATCCCCGTTTTCTCTGAGCTGGCTATCCAGAACGACGATCCCGGGCAAGTGCTCCCCTTCGTAGCGCAGTTGACCGTACGGGTCATCTTCAACAATCGGCACCCCGTAGCGGTCTGCCAGCTCAATCAGCTTATGCCGGCGCTCGAGGGACAATGTCACTCCAGTGGGATTTTGAAAATTCGGCAGCACGTAGATAAACTTCGGACCGGTTCGCAGCGCTTCTTCGAGCGCGTCGGTAATCATCCCGTGTTCATCCATGGGGACGGTGACATATTCTGCGCCGTAGCCAGCCCAGGCTTGCAGCGCCCCGAGGTAAGTGGGCGATTCAACCAAAATCCGGTCACCCGGGTTGATTAGAATCTTGCCCAGTAAGTCCAAAGCCTGTTGCGATCCGGTTGTGATTAAAATATTCTCAGCGGTAATTTCAATGCCAAGGCGGTTGGTATGGCGGACGATCATCTCACGCAAAGGCTTGTATCCTTCCGTCGCGCCATACTGCAGAGCCAAATGACCCTGGTCACGCAGTACACGCTCACAAGCCTCCATAAACTGCTCGTATGGGAAGACATCCGGCGCCGGCATGCCTCCGCCGAATGAGATAATATCGGGTTGTTCGGTTAGCTTCAACAGTTCGCGGATGGCAGAGCTGCCCATTCGCTGGGTTCGCTGTGCAAAACGATACTCCCAAGGTGTCTGCATTTTCATCTCCTTATTTCTGGCTTGACCCAAACTGGTATTCAGGATCCGATGAATTGATCTGACGATCAAAGATAACGACTGATCACTTTGGCTTTTGAAGCCAAAACTGCCCGGTCGCCCAACTTGAAGGAAGCCGGAGGTTTTCCGAGGTTGTCGGGAGCATTCTGGAAGATGAAAAGCGGTTGACCCTCTTCCAGCATTTGCTCAACATAGGCTTGTCCAACCAGGGCGCCCTCCGTGTCCAACGCGCAGCTTGTCACCCAGCCGATCACCTTTCCACGTCCTTCCAGAACCGGGTCGCCTGGATGCGCCATGCGGACGCCTTTCTCTTCGAAGCGGAAACGCACCACTGTCCCGTGCTCCGTTTCCCGATTCTTCAAATAAGCGTCACGACCAATAAACCAGGGTTTATATAGTTTAACATAATGTTCAAAACCTGCCTGAACAACACTCAAGTCGGGTCTGCCTAACTTCCCAGAGCCAGCGCCCATTTCATGCCCGTATAGCGGAAGCCCCGCTTCGGTGCGCAACGAATCGCGCGCCCCCAGACCGATTGGCTTAAGACCGAGCGGCTCACCCACGCGGATCAATGCATTGAACAGCGCCTCAGCCTGATCGGGGTGCACGAACAGTTCAAATGCCATTTTTTCGCCGGTGTATCCGGTGCGCGAGACCACCAGATCGAAACCTCCGATCCTGGCTTCGCAAAGCTCCGTGCGTTTCAGTTTCAAGATTTGCTGGCGGGTTGATTCATCGACCTCCAACCCAAGCAGTATATCGCGCGAACGCGGACCTTGGAGCGCCAAATCTACGCGCATGTCGGCGCCATTTATGAGATCCCGCAGGTCGCGCAGCGCCGTTTTCCGACCGAACGCCCGGGCGGAAGGTCGATCGTTGTCGATCAACATTTCTCCAGCCAGGACGGCGTTCAACCAAGCCCAATCTTTAGCGTCATTTGAAGCGTTGACGACGATCATGTACTTCTCAGGCGCGCGACGATAGACCAACAGATCATCGATCACTCTGCCATCCGGATCAAGAAAGTGCGTGTAACAGGATTCGCCCACACCCAACGCGCCGATGTCATTTGCCACAACACAATCCAAAAACAGCGCCGCATCCGGGCCCTCAGCCTGATACACCCCCATATGGGCTACATCAAATATGCCGGCTGCTTGCCGGACCGCGCGATGTTCTTCTAATATCGAGCTGTACCATAGGGGCATTTCCCAACCGGCAAACGGGGTCAACTTTGCCCCTAACCGCTTGTGCGTCTCATAAATCGGGGTTCGCCGCAGCGGCAGTTCCTGCTCTTCCCAGGTAAAAGCCGGCAAACCGGGACCTTTTTGCTTCCGGCAGCCGATGTAATAAGGCTTATCCGACGCCGCGCTGATCGAGCCATCCAACCGGTCTGGTTCGCGGTCAGAATCGCTCACCCAGACCGGGCCGGGCAGTTTTCGATATGGATCGTTATCAAAATACACGTACCCGTCTGACAGATCCCGCAGCCAACTGGCAGCCGTCGCAGCTTCTTCGGCGGACACAGTCAGTTGGTATTGGTCGCCTTCCAGACGACTCAGCGAACATTGAATTTCACCCTTGGGCGTGATCAGACCAGACGCCTGGTGTTCGTTAGAGGCAAGCGCTTCGATATCAGAAGTGAATGCGAAATTCAAAAAGCTGCGCACCCGGCTGCCGTCCAACAAAAATACGCCGTAGTTACCTTTAGGGCGTTCGTCGGAGAAATAAAAATGGGGATACCCATGACAACTTGGCTCAAAATCCGAGGCAGCCCGGCGAGCTAAATCGCGTGCGGCGATGCGGGCGCCTTCCAATGCGGTGTAATCAACGCGGGATCGGCGTTCCAGCCCTTTGCGTCCCATTTGGACAAATGGCGTAGTCGCCTTGAGCAGGTCGGAAATAATATCCGCCAGTTCGACCAATTCCTTCTCTTTGAAACCGCGCTGGGTGACCCAGGGCGTACCCATACGGATACCTGAGGGATCCAGCGCAGAGTGGTCGCCAGGGATTGTGTTGCGATTAACGACGATTCCAGCAATATCAAGTATTCGGGAGGCTTGATCACCAGATAACGCAACGCCAGCTTCGTTTTTTATCGAGCGGCAATCAAGATTCATCAGATGTGTGTTCGTTCCACCATAAGGGATGCCAAACCCATGCTCTTTCAGCCGCTTGGTGAAGGCTACACAATTCTTTACGATCTGTTCTTGCAGCTTGCGGAACTGTTCGGTCTGAGCCAGCTTGAAAGTAAGCGCAATCGCGGCAAATACATTGACATGCGGACCGCCCTGCTCGCCCGGGAATACCGCGCGATCGATCTTGCGCGCCAGGCTCGGGTCGGTCGTCAGAATGCACGCGCCGCGTGGTCCACACAGTGATTTGTGGGTTGTGAACGTGATTATGTCTGCGTAACCAATCGGCGATGGGAACATGCCGCCGACAACCAGACCTGCCACGTGAGCGATATCAGCGAAAAGGAAAGCCCCCACCTGATCGGCGATCTGGCGGAAGCGCGCCCAATCGACTGTCCACGGATAGGATGAATAACCGGCGATGATGAATTTCGGTTTATGTTCAATCGCCAGCGTTTCAATCTGATCATAGTTGATTTGCTGTGTCTGCGGGTCGATGGTGTAGTGCACCGCATTGTAATATTTGCCCGAGCGGTTCACCGAAGAGCCGTGCGAGAGATGACCGCCGTGAAGCAGGTTCATCCCCATCATCGTTTCGCCCGGATTAATCAGTGCATGGTATACGGCGTTGTTCGCCGGGGCGCCTGAAAGCGGTTGAACGTTCACGAATATCCCGTCTGCACTGACCCCATTTGCTGCAAAGGCCTCCGCGCAGCGCCGGCGGGCAAGCGCTTCGATCAAATCAGCGTATTCGACGCCTTTATAGTAACGTGGGTCTGCGTTGCGCCGAAAATGACCCAGCCTGGCTTTGTAATCCAGGATCTGGGATTCGTCCATCCAGCGCGTGTCCTCATCCGGATAACCCTCAGCATAGATGTTCTGAAACGCTGAAGCCAGAGCGTCCCTGACAGCTAAGGGCGCCTGGGTTTCGCTTGGAATCATGATGATCTTGCGCACCTGGCGTTCGGCTTCAAGTTGGGTTAACTCATAAACCGCCGGGTCCAGATTGGACAATGAACCGCGAAAAAGGAAATCATTCATTCGTTGCTCCTAACGGTTTTACGGATATTCATTATGGAGTAGGCTCAAACAAAAGAGGTGAAAAAGCGCATTCAGCAAGCGCTGCGTACCAGTGCGCGGCTTGGCGATGCACCTTCTTTGTCATGCCAAATTCATTTTAGTCGGATAGAAAACCAGGGTCAAGTGATGAAAAGCATAGTTGAGTATGCAATTATTCCACTATCAAGAATCCCACAGCCAAACGTCCGGATAGAACGCCAGCGGGTTGATTTGTTAGCAGACCTACGACGCGCAGATAACGGCAGGTTATGAGTTCAATTTAGTGACCGTAGTCGCTGCCGAGAATATAATTCTCCAGCCGGTCGATTTGGTCCTGTTTGTAGGAGATAATTGCGGTCATCACATCGCGCATGGAGACAATCCCGACGACTTGTTTATTCTCCTCGACCGGAAGGTGGCGGATGTGATACTTGGTCATCAATTCGATACATTCTTCCAGTGTCTGATCCAAGCCCACGGTGATCATGTTTTTTGTCATGATGTCATTGATAGGCGTATTAACCGATGATCGCCCCATCAAAATGATTTTTCGGCAATAATCGCGCTCCGTGAATATCCCGATGATTTTGTTTTCTTCACATATCATCACTGCGCCGACGTTGTTTTCCGCCATGAGTTGCAGCGCACGATAAACCGTATCGGTTGGCGCTACCGAAACAGCGGTTTGGGTAATTTGTCTTTTGATGAGGTCTTTTACTGTGATCATAGCTGCCTCTTTCTTCTGATGGTAATTATCGGCGGGTAATTTTCAAACCGGCTTCAATTTCCTAGAGAACCTCCCAGTCCAGTGCGCCGCGTTTCAATCCAGCGTACACCTCTGATACGGCTCGCTTGACCGCTTCGGACATGGGATATCCAAACGATACTACTTCGGGTTGGATGCCCAGAAACATCACCGTGGGAATGAACTCTTTTAGTGATTCTATCAAAAATGTGAGCGGAAGTGTATGGGTAGAGAACATGAACGGGTTTTCCAGGCTTTCCTGCGCGAGCAAGCGAACCGTTCCAGACGGAAGATCCATGTCCGCGGTATCGACGACCAACACCAGGTTCGGCGCAAGCGCGCGCAGTTGGTGCAGGCAGTTCTCGGGAACGCTGCCCCCGTTGACGATCCCCCATCTTTCAAGGGGGGCTTCGTGCAGGAGCCGCGCTAAAAGGGCGCCCGCCCCGTCGTCTCCCATCAGGCTGTTGCCAACCGTCAATACCACATTTTCGATCACGCAAATTTCCTGACCATGAGATAGAGGGCGGGTTCTTGGGCGATGCCCTCCAGGCACTCAGCCAAAGTCCTGCACCAGGGCGGTTGTTGACCAGCAGGTTCCTCCACCAAAGGCTTCAAGAACTCAACGTGCTCTCGGTTGATTTCGATCTCTCCCCATTTGAACACACCTTCAAGTTTGGTGCGCCCTTTGCCAGCGGGCAAACCATTCACCCAATTACGAAAATCTTCGCCTTCGACTTCGAACTGGCTTGAAAAACAATCCAAAACGCCAACGTGATGTCCGATTGCCAGGGTGTAATACACCACCTGGCGGGCATTCTCTGGAACATCCTGCCGTTGATTTACGAATTTTTGGCGCAATTGGTAAAAAACAATCCGTTCGTTCATTGCAAAGATATAACCCATTCGCTCATTGATAAAATGCAATCCATCCGTTCATTGAATTATGCTGGATTTCGACTCTGGTATAGATCCACTAAATGGAACATGATTTCTGTCAATCTCGGATCATCTTCAGGTTCAAGATATTGTTTCACTTTTCCAAGCAGCGTGCTGGAATCGGCGGTGCGCAAGATTTCCATGAAAGTCGCAGAGATTTGTTTTCCCTGCCAGTAGCCAGCCATCCGGCGAGCCGCACGCTCAATATCTATGCGCAATTCAAGCGGGATATCCGGGAAAATCAATTTCGATTTTTCGCCAGGCTGTTGAACGTGCTCCACGGCTTTCATTTTCTGTTTGAGCAACCCCAATGCCACGGCGAACCCATGGATCGTCGCCGGTGGAGTTGGTGGGCAGCCTGGGATGTAAAAATCGATCGGCAAGATCTTATCGGCGCCTCCCCAAACGCAATAAAGATCATGAAAGATCCCGCCCGAACATCCGCAGGCGCCATAGGCGACACAGATTTTTGGGTCCGGCGCGGCATGGTAAGCCCGCAGCGCCGGAACGCGCATCGAGCGCGTCATCGCGCCGGTATAGACCAGGATGTCGGCGTGGCGCGGCGAGGAAACCACTTTAATTCCAAAACGTTCCGCGTCGAAAACTGGCGTAATTGCTGCAAAGATTTCGATCTCACACCCGTTGCATCCGCCGCAATCCACGCGGTACACATACGCGGAGCGTTGGATGTCGTGCAGCAGCGCCCCTTTGAGCCGGTCAATCGCCTCGTCCGGGCGGATGGCGAACTCGCTGTCTGTCTTAATGTTGTAATCGGTCATTAAACGCCTCCTGAGCCAGAGGTTTGACTCTGGGAAGATCGATCTTTCGCCGGCATTCGGGGCAGGCGGTCAACAGCGCACGCCGGTCAGCCGCTTCGGCGGGCGGCAGCCCAGCCTGATCCAGCAGCGCCAGCACATGGTTCAACTGTTTGGCAGAGGCAAAATAGACCCCGCACAAGCTGCAGGCTGCCAGTTCGAACTCCGCTCGAACGGTCAGGTCTTCACGCGTGAAAGACGCCAGCTCGAAATCCGACCCCAATTTAATCGCCCCGGTTGGACAGACCTCTTCACAGCGCGCACAGAAGATGCACTGCCCATAATATATTGACCAGATGCGCCTGCCCGTTTCCAAATCGGTTTCCATCGAGAGCGCATTTGGCGGGCAGGCAATTGTGCAAGCTGCACAGGCGATGCACTGTTCGGGGTTATATTCCGGTTTACCTCTAAATCCAGGCGCCAGCTCGACCGGCTGAAATGGATAGGGCACAGTAGCCTGACCGACCTTGAATAATTCTTGTACGAGTTTTAGGACCATCGAGCGCTCCTCAAAAATTGCACTAAATCTTCAATCCAGTGACAGGTTCTCTTTCTAAGTTTTCAAAGGCGAATCTTTACGCTCCCGGCAATAGCGTTCCATCTCTTTATATGGGATGATTTGCGCCTTTTTCTTGCGCACATCAACGACGGTGACGCGTTCGGTGCAAGAGTAACAGGGGTCGATGCTGGCGACGATCAGCGGCGCATCCGAGATCGTATTATTCCGCAGCATATAGCGCAACGGGGGCCAGTTGTTATAACTGGAAGCCCGGCAGCGCCAGCGGTACAGTTTCTGGTTATCGCCCAGCATGCTCCAGTGAATATCTTCGCCGCGCGGGGCTTCCACATATCCCAGAGCGAAGCGATAAGGTTTATATTGGAAATCCTCCACCAAAATCGGACCTTCCGGCATGGTTTCCAGGCAGGTTTCGACGAGTGAAAGCGAAGTGAAGAACTCCTCCGCCCGGACGAGGGTGCGCGCCAGAACGTCACAGCCATCTTTATAACTGGTCGTCCACGGCACCCGATCGTATGCGCTATAAGGGTGGATCACCCGGATGTCCCGGTCGAACCCCGAGCCGCGTAGTGTGGGACCCACCGGACTGTAATCGCGGGCAACCTGCGGCTCCAGCCGGCCCACGTTTTGGGTTCGCTGCACGATGTAAGGGGTTTCCAACAGTATGCTGACCAAACTGGTCACTTCCTGGCGCAGCTCCGCAATCCATTTAAGGGTTTGCACCCGTTGATCCTTCAAGATATCCCGCCGCACCCCTCCGATGAGATTCATCCCGTAGGTCTTGCGCGTCCCTGTGAGCACCTCCGCCATCTGCATGGCTTTCTCGCGCACCCGGAATAGCTGCATAAAACCGGTGTCGAACCCAACGAAGTGGCAAGCCAAGCCCAGGTTCAAAAGATGACTGTGCAGCCGTTCCACTTCCAGAAGAATTGTGCGGATGTAGTGCGCGCGTTCAGGGATCGTGATGTCCAGCGCTCGCTCGATGGAGTTGGCGTACGCAACGTTGTGAGCATAACCGCAGATCCCGCAGATCCGATCCGCTAAAAACGGGACCTGATCGTAATTCATGCGCGTCTCTGCCAGTTTCTCCATCCCGCGGTGGACGTAGAACAGGCGGTAGTCGGCATCGACGATGTGCTCCCCATCCACAAACAGACGAAAATGACCCGGCTCATCCGAGGTGATATGCAGCGGCCCGAGTGGAATTTGAACCAGTTCTTCATCGCCGATGTCCAGGAATTCGTAAGTTTCGTTCTCCGTTGTCGGTTCTGGGCGCAGGCGATAGTCCATCGTGTCTTTGCGCAGCGGATAGAGGTCTTCGGGCCAATCATCCGGCAGGACCAGGCGGCGCTCGTCCTGGATGCCGACCGGCTGCAGCCCAAACATATCGCGCACCTCCCGCTCATACCAGACTGCCGCCGGCACATGAGGCGTCACTGCCGGAAACTCGGGCTGGTACGGAGGCACTAAACCCCTCACGACCATGTAGCATTTATCGGAGTTCTGGGCTGGCTCGCTGCCATTGCCCTCAACCGAGAGCACATAGTAGAGGGCGAAATTGCCATTCAGGGGGCGCTCGTCGTTCGCGGCAACAACCGCGAGCCAGCCTCCCTGCTGATAATAAAGCCAGGATACAATCGCGGGAAGCGTGTTCAGATCCACGGTCAGAGTAACTTGATCGGGCGCCTGCCAGGATTCGTCCTGGACCGCCCTGCCAAATTGTTCACGCAGCGCCGCAACATACCTGTACCCGCTTTTTGTCTGTTCTATCGTCTCAAGCATTGATCCATCATCTCCTTTTGTAGATTACCGATCATTCGAGGAAACCAAAAACACATCCCGTTCACCGCCCGAAGAGCTGCGCAAACTGCAAAAACGCGATTGGCAACTCGGAATTGCTAAAGTTAAGCAAAGAAATCGATGCGTCAGCCGCTGCGTTTCCGTGGATTGAGATCAGGGCAGCCTGGTTCAGGAGCATGCTGATTTGCGGTGGCAGATAAAGCCCCAGCGCCAGCACCAGGATCACCAACACCGCGATCGGCGCCAGCATGCTGATGCGCACGTCGCCTTTGGTGATGTTCTCAGGCAAGCTTCCAAACACCGCAGAGCTAGCCATCTTCATGAACGCAGCAAAGACTATCGCCAGGAAGAGCAACAACACGACCATCAGCAGAGGGAAGCCCGAGAAAAAGCCTGCGCTAAAAATCGAGAACTTACTGATAAAAATATTGAAAGGCGGCGATCCGATCAAAGCCAGTGTTCCAACCAGCAGCACGAAACTGGTAAACGGCGCAACTTGCAGCATGCCTTTTATCTTAGAAAGATCGCGCGTATGGTACTTCACCAGGATGTTACCGGAAGTGCAGAACATAAGGGCTTTGACCAGGCTGTGATTGATCGTGTGCAGCAAAGCCGCCAGGATGCCCGCCGGTCCTCCGATTCCAAAAGCCAGCACGATCAACCCGATGTTCTCGACGCTGGAATACGCCAGCAGACGTTTGATGTCCCGCTGGACAAATATAAACAACGCCGCCGCGACCACCGAGAGCGAACCAAAGATCAGGAATATCATTTGCGGAAATTCGGGACCGATCCCCTGTTCAAGGATTATCGCAAAACGGATGATGACCAGCAGTGCGCAGTTCAACAACACCCCAGAAAGCAACGCGCTCACCGGGCTGGGCGCTTCGCTATGGGCGTCCGGAAGCCAGGCGTGCATCGGAAAGATGCCCGCTTTGGTGCCAAAACCGATCAAGATAAACACAAACGCCAGCTTGAGCAAAGTGGGGTCGAGCGCCCGCGCATTTTTGACGATCTCAGTCCACAGCACCGCCGCTTCGGGGCGCTGGAGAAAATTGACCGCATCCGAATAAACCAATACCGTGCCGTATAACGCAAACGCCACACCGACGGTGCAGATAATCACATACTTCCAGGCGGCTTCCAGGGAGGAACGATGTCCGTAAATCCCCACCAGGAAAGTCGACCCAAGCGTGGTCGCCTCGATTGCCACCCACATCATAATGATGTTGTTTGCCGTGACAACCAGAACCATCGTGAAGAGAAAGAGGTCAAACAAGCCGTAATAGGTACTTACTTGGTCAGCCTGCAGCTCTCCCGTGCGCACGTCATTGCGAATGTAACCAATTGAATAAATCCCAACCAGAAAACCGACCACACAGACAATCAGCAGGAAAACCGCTGCAAGCGCATCGACATGCAGCCAATCATTTAGAGCGACGACGCTGCCTTCAACCAGGACGCCCTGGATCACCAACAAGCCCAGAATCAGCACGACCAGGATTGTGATGAAATGTAATACCTCAGCTACGCGCATGGCAAGCTTCCCTGCCCAGCGGGCAGAGAAAGCCGCTAGAGACAGCAGGATTGGCGCCAGTAACAGCCAGGAGAGGTAGTTGGTATACATAGTTTGGTCCTATCCTTTCAACGAAGTCAAACTGGCTGCATCAAGGGTGTCCAACTTCCTATAGATCTGGACTGCCAGGATCGTCATGATCAGCACTCCAAAGATCGCGTCCGTGGCGATCCCGATCTCTACAAGCTCTGGGGCGCTGTATGCCAGCAGCGCCAGGGTCAGATGAGAACCATTTTCCATCAGACAGAAACCTAGGATTTGCTTCAGGATGTTTCTTTGCGTCAAGATACAAAGCTGCCCGAAGAAGAAATGGGCTACCGAGACTGCCAGGGCGGGTTTGTACTCGTTGGCAATCTTGAGGTCAAGTTGGTTGATGACCACAAATGACACAACCACCGAGATCGCGGCCAGCACAATCGCCAGCGCCGGGCGGACCGCCTGGGGCGGCGGCGCCGCAGAGGCGACACGATCTTCGCCGCGCAGCAAGATGTAAGGCGTCAGAATTGCCTTTGTGACCAGCGCGCTCGCAGCCCACAAAAAAAGCTGTTTTTGCCCAGTCGTCACCGCCAGTGTCAGAAAAATCAACACCAGCACAATCGATTGGACCGCGTAATAGTAGGCTGAACGCCTGAGACTCCGCGTCTCGATCACAATCAACGAGGTGATAATCAGCAAGCCGCTTAGCGTATTGATCAGGTTGAAACCAAACATCCATACCTCCGTTCGGGCAGCTTATCCGATCCAGTTTGCCGCAAAGAACCCGGAAACCAGAGTCAACCCTGCCAGCGCAATCAGCACCGCTTGCATAGAAGGCGCCAGCGCGGTGGCTGAAGCGACCTCCTCAGACGGTTCGCCCGGCACTGTGGAGCTAAAGATCCAGAACAACCATGCAAAGCTGCCGATAGATTCAAACATGGCGATAATCACCAGAATTAAGAGCAGCGGCTCGGTTTTGGCTGCTTCGAAACCGCCAGCAAAGATGGTGAACTTGCTGAAGAAACAGTTGAAAGGTGGAACGCCGGTAACTGCTAACGCTGCCACTGCGAAACTTGCCCCAACCAGCGGCATCTTGGCGAGCACGCCTCGCAACGAAGGCAGCATACGCGTGCCAGTGGTGTAACTCAGCGCCCCAGCGACGAGAAAGAATAAACCTTTCGCAAAAGCATGGTTGAAAATGTGCGCAACCGCGCCATTAAACGCCAGCGTTGAGCCGAAAACGGAAAGAGAAAGCGCAAAGAAGATATAAGAAAGTTGGGCAATCGTTGAATATGCCAACAACTTCTTCAGATCCTTTTGCGGGAAGTACATGATAAAACCGTAGATCATGGTCGCGATTGCGCACACACACCCGATCACACCGATGATCTTTGGCGCGCCGTTCGCAGATCCCAGACAGCGGGCAAAGATGTACACGCCGACCTTTACCATTGAGGCTGCGTGCAGGTAAGCGCTGATCGGGGTTGGCGCGACCATGGCGTCTGGCAGCCAAAAATGGAATGGTAGCTGGGCGGATTTTCCAAATCCGGCGATCAACACACCGAGAAATATTACGGTCTTCGCGCTCTCGGTCAGCCCAGCCATCTCAGAAAGCTGCAAGCTGCGCGTGACCGCGAAGAAATAAGCCGTCGCGGCATAAAGCCCGATTGAGGCTGCCTGCGTCACGATGATCGCCTTCAACGCCGCTTTGCGCGCCTTCTCGTTGTCGTAGTATCCAATCAGACCCCATGAGCAGACTCCAGTTAACTCGAAGAAAATCAACATGCCCAGCATGGTCGAAGCATAAACCACCCCTGCCATCGAACCGATAAAACAGAGTAAAAAGAAGTAATAGCGGCGTTCTACTTCTTTCTCGGGGTGCTCGCGATTCTTGTCTGATAGATAGCCTGTCGAATAGACTACGATCAGAAATCCAACCAGGATGAACGCTAACCCAATCAGGACGCTGAGCCGGTCGATCACCAACCCAAAGACTACCGTGTTACCCAGTGAGATGAGATTAACCGTTGCCGGCGTTTTCCCCGCCGATGCAAACGAGATCAATAAAAGCAGGCTGCAAGCCGCCGCGGCCAGCGCGACTGCCTGGCTGAACAGTTTGATCCACGCCCGCGGGATCACCAGGACCAGCAAGCCACCCAGAAAAGGAGCTAATATGCTAGCGATAATCAATCCGGTCATGCTGTATCCCTCCACTACCTAGACGTTCGCCAGGTAAAACACAAACGAAAGAACCGCTGACCCTAATGCCAGCCAGGTTGCCGCTGGCGCTTTCATAAATCGCGTACGAGCCATAATATTTTCCAAGAATGCCGCGACAAAAAAGAACGCCAGTGCTTTCAAGGCAAACGAAATCAGCGCTACCAGCCCCCCAACCGCGGTCAGGCTGCTCATGCTGCCAAAAGGCAGGAAGAGCGCCAAAAACAGACCCACTAGCACAAGCTGTTTCAGATAGATGCCCCACTTCATGATCGCCAGCGAACGACCCGAATATTCTGCCAGCGGACCTTCCTGCAGCTCTTGTTCCGCCTCGCCAACATCAAATGGCAGCTTCCCCATCTCGACAAACGTGGCAAACGCAAACGAAGCCATACTGAGCCAGAACCCCATCGAGTAGGGAAGCGTGCGCGCCACAACCTGACTGGAAATCCCTCCCAGATTGGTCGTCCCAGCCAGCAACGCCATAACGAAAACCACCAAAATCAGAATAGGCTCGACCAGCGCAGACATCAGCAACTCGCGGCGCACACCGACCGCGCCAAAGCTGTTGCCGGTTTCAAGCCCCGCGATCGAAAAGAAAACGCGCGGCAGTGCGAATAGATAGATAATTAAAATCAGATCTCCAACCATGCCCAGCGGCGACCAGACCGTTAGTATCGGTAAAATGAGCGCCACTAGCAGCATTGCTGCCAGCGTCAGATATGGGGTGATCCTGAAAATCCAGCCGGCTTGCTCTGAAATCACCTCCTGGCGATTCATGAGCTTGAAAAGATCGCGGTAATTTTGGGTAAGCGGGGGACCTTTGCGGGAGTGTATCTTTGCCCGCATCACCCGCACAAAACCAGAATACAACGGCGCGGCAATCAAGAGCAGCAGCGCCTGCAATACGCCGACAGCGATCAGTTGAACAGTCGTCATAGTCCACCTCTCCCAAAGAGCAGGATCAGGAGCACAGCTAAAGTGATGATGATATACAGACAGTACACCCGGATATCCCCCATTTGCAGAGCCTGGATCCATTGCCCCGCCGTTTCAATCAACCGGGTCGTGGGTCTGGTGACCACATTTTCAACCAGAGGCTCTACGCGCGAAACCCAGTTGAGCGCTGGCTTGGCCGCGCCCTTGACGATTTGCGCCGGACCTGCCAGTAAGGTGCGCAACTGATACAGTCCGCGGAACGATGTCTTCACCGGCTGGTCAAAGCCGCTGGCAGTCAACGACATCCGGCTGGAATACCCATACCCACAAGACCAGGGTTCCACGTTCTGGCGGCTGCGCAAGCGGGTCCGGCTGAAAATTGTAACGATCAGGAAGGGTACGATGAGCAAGCCGATTAGCAGTATTCCAATCAGCGGCGGGGATAACACCGCCTGGGCGGGGTCCAAGGGAAATACCTGCCAACCGTTCGATACGGTCACCGGGGCTAACCCGCTAAAGGTCGCCGCGACGTTCGCGACCCAGGGCGCGGCCAGCGGCGCTCCCAGACCCAAGCCCAAGCAGCCTAGAGCAAGACAAGCCATACTAACGCGCATCCAAACCCCCGGTTCATGCGCTCTGCTGGCAGGCTCGCTCCTGGCAGGCCCCGCAAATGCGCTCCCATAAGCTTTGATGTACACCATCACCGCAAACGCCCCAGCCAGGGCTAACAACGCGCCAGCCAGGGGGGCGAACATACGCAAAGGGAAAAAGCTAATCTTGCCCGCACTAAAAAGAGCCTGATAAGTAAACCACTCACTCACAAAGCCATTCAGTGGCGGTATCGCCGATACTGCCAGCGCGCCAATCAGGAAGAAGAGCGCCGTCCAGGGCATTCGATGAGCCAGTCCGCCCATCCGGTTGAGATTTTTTGTACCGGTTTGCGCGATCACTGCGCCCGCGCCGAGAAAAAGGAGCGACTTAAAAAAGGCGTGGCTGAGTATGTGATACAGTGCAGCCAAGAAACCCACCACAGCCAGTGGCGCTTGCTTGAGCGCCAGCCCAGCCATCCCCACACCGATACCAATCAGGATAATGCCGATGTTTTCAACGCTGGAATACGCCAACAGCCGCTTGATATCGCGTTCAGTCAGCGCGTAGAGAACCCCCAGGACCGTCGAGACGACTCCAAATCCCAGCACGATCAGTCCCCACCACCATTCCTGTGCGCCGAGCAAATCCACGCTCACCCGTAGAATTCCATAGATAGCGATCTTAATCATCACCCCCGACATCAGGGCAGAGATGTGGCTCGGGGCAGCCGGGTGTGCGCGGGGAAGCCAAATGTGCAAAGGCACCATACCGGCTTTAGCTCCAAAACCGACGAATGTCAACAGAAAAATTAAGGTCTTTATCCCCGCGGTTAGGGGAAGCTGGCGGAAAGCGTTAAAATCAAAGCTACCCGCCCGCTGGAAGAGAATCAGAAACGCCAGCATGATCAGCGCCGCGCCTGCGTGCGCGATCAACATATAAAGATACCCTGCCTGGATGGATTCGCGTTTCTCCGTCTCAAAAATGACCAAGAAATACGAGAGCAGGGTCATCATCTCCCAGAATACGAGGAAATACAGCGCATTGGCGACCGTAACCACCACGAGCATAGCTGCAAGAAACAGGTTGCCAAAGAAACCAATAGCTCCCAGGTTGCGTTCTTCGGAATATTCTTTCAAGTACTCAATCGAGTACAGGCTGGCAGCAGCTCCAATCAGCGTGATGAGAATAATAAAAAAAGCGGATAGAGAATCTAACTTCAGCACGATATCGCCAAAAGGCGCCAATCCTTGAAATGTAACCTGGGGGGGCGTCTCGGCTCGCAAAGCCAGCACCGCGGACGCGGCTCCAATGAGCGACGCGACCAGACCAAAAATGCCCGAAACAAGGCGCGCTCTCTGGCTGGATCGGGCAAACAATGCTGAGGCAATCCCGCCTGCGCAATAGCCAATGAGCGAGATCAATAAGAGTTGGATCGCATCCATAGTCTTCTCCTGACGAGTTCCGTCATTCGACCGGTTCAGGCTGTTCTGCAGCCGTTACATGTGTGACTTCCTTGATGTGCTGGAACAACCGCTCCTCAATAAGCGCCAGCTCATCATCCGGCTCTTCGGCTTCCGGCGGCGTCTGGAAGAGCATCAGCGCCTGGTGTGGACAGGCAATCACACAGGCGGGCCCTTCAGGGCGGAAATAACACAGATCGCACTTGACGGCGACGGTCTTTTGCCCTACCTCCCATTTCAAAAGCGAAAGCTGTTCCTGATAGCTCAATTCTCGTAAGAACATCGGGTCAGGTTGAAATGGCGTGTTGAGAAAGGCATAATTCCCAACGTTCAATTCCAAGCCTGGCACGGGCGTTCCCCCCGGCAAAATATTGCCGAACGGGCAAGCCAGCGCGCACATTTTGCAGCCGATGCACAGGCTCTCATTGATTTGAATGGAATGGGCTTCGTGTGTGATCGCGTGTACCGGACAGACCAGCGCACACATCGCGTCCTCGCAATGCCGGCATTGGATGGGCATGGTACCGGCAGGTGTGTGAGTAATATATAAGCGTGGGTAGGCTTGCAAGCCGGCTTGGCGGTGAACCTCTGTACAGGCAGCCACGCAGGCATAGCAACCAACGCACTTGCGGTTATCTGCAAGAACGAAATAGTTCATGGCACCACCGTAGAATTGTGAAATTGACCTCAATGTTTATTTACATGAAAAACAAGTTCCTGTCATCGGATAGGCGTTGATTTTTCAAACCATCTGTTCGGAGAAGGAATAGACTTTTGTTGGTTCCGCCATTCCACGATTGCTTAGTTAAAGATAGGCAATTTCAGAAATCGCACATGGGATACTCTCTTATGCTATACTTTGATCGTCCATTACTGAGGGAGGTTGGATGGTCCGCAGTGCGCGAACGCAGTTGCTTTTATTGTGGGGTTGTATCTTACTTGGAATATTTGCGGGTGAGGCGGTCCGGCGGTTTTATTCCATCGAGCTTTTGTCCATCCCTGCGATTTTAATTACATTGCTCATCACGCTTGGAATTGCCGCGATTGCGATCGGTCTTTTAGGTTTTCATCTAAGAAAAAGATCAGCGGCATCCTCGATAAAACCGTCCGAATACAACGCCAACCCCAGACCATTCGAGACAGAGTTATTTCAACTCAATCAAGAGCTGTTCACACGCGCTCAAGAACAAGCGGATGCCCTCTCGCGCTTAAACATCGAGCTGCAACTTCAAATGGCGATGTCCAAGCAAGCCGAAGAAGCCGTCCGCCTGAATGAAGAGCGCTTTCGCAATATGGCGGATAACATTCAAGAAGGTTTGACCATCCTGGAAAACGGACGCCTCGTTTACTTAAACCAGCGCACCTGTGAGATTTTCGGCGACTGCCCGGATGGGAATCTCTACGATCGGATTGCGACCTTCGCAGCGCCAGAGGAACACCAGCGAATCCGCAAGGAGATCCATCGTGCGCAGACTACCGGGACGGCGCCGCGCGAGTTGGAGTATTGGATTCTCCGCAAGGACGGTGAGCGCAGGTATGTCCGGGAATGGTACGCGGCAAACTCATCCAATGAAACCGAGCGGATTTTCATCGTAACTTCGGATGTCACCGAAACGAAACAAGCTTATCAGACTTTGGAAAACGCGGTCAGCGACCGGACGCGCGAATTATCGACCGTGCTGGATGTCTCTCAGCGAATTGCGTCCACCTTGGCGTTAGAGCCCCTGTTGGATCTGATTCTTGAGCAGATTCAAACCGTGATTCCGTATATTGGTGTCGCCCTTTTTTCATTGGCGGACGGAAAATTCGAAGCGGTGGCGTACCGCGTGCCCGGTTTGCCTCCGCAAGACCGCCCTCTGACGCTCACGCTTGAGCGCGCCGAAGCTTACGCGCGGGTCGTAAAGAAGAAAAAGGTGATCATCATTGACGACATCAGAGGCGATACCCCCCTCTCCAGAGCCTTTAAGGATACATCCACCCATCCAAATGAATTTTCTTTTGACCATGCGCGTTCCTGGATCGGTATCCCGCTCATTGCGCGGGATAGCGTAACCGGGCTGTTAAGCCTGGCGCATAATCAACCCAATTTCTACACCCAACGACACGCTCGCATCGCGACAACCATCGCCAACCAGGTGGCGATCGCAATCGAAAACGCCAGGTTGTACGAGCAAGCCCAAAGCCTGGCGGTCATCGAGGAACGCCACCGCATTGCGCGCGAACTGCACGATTCCGTGACCCAGTTGCTCTACGGCATCACATTGTACTGCACGGCTACCAGCCGTTCGATCCGTTCCAAGAACCCAAATAACATTGAACAAAACCTCTCGACAATCAAGGAGAATGCCCTTCAGGCTCTGCAAGAAATGCGTCTGCTGATCCTGGAGCTTGACCCGCCGATGCTGCAAAAATCCGGGTTGGTGGATGCTTTGCGCACCAGTCTGGATGTAATTGAGACCCGCACCGGGCTGGAGACCGAACTGGTTGCAAACGGAATCAATCGTTTGCCGCGGTCTATGGAAACCGAGCTCTACCGGATCGCGCTGGAGGCGCTCAACAACCTGATACGCCATGCGCGTGCCAGAAAAGTCACCGTCGAGCTAACCAGAGAATGGAACAGCGTCTATATGGAGATCCGCGATAATGGAATAGGATTCGATCTAGAAGAGGCAATCCACAGCGGCGGGATGGGGCTTCATAACATGGAGCAGCGCGCAAAGCAAATTGGTGGGAAAATTGATATCCAAAGCCGCCCTGGAGGCGGAACCAGCATTCAGATCATCGCGCCGCTTGATAAGATTCGGATCGAGAGGGGTCCGGAATAAATTGCTGCCTGGAGGCAAAGATGAATTTACCAATTCGAGTTTTAATCGTTGACGATCATCCAGTCGTTCGGAAAGGGATCAAAACGCTGCTGGGCGAAGAAAAGGATTTGGAGGTCGTTGGAGAGGCGGTAAACGGTCGGGATGCGCTGGAAAAAGTTGAGGCGCTGCAACCGGATGTCATTCTGATGGATCTGGTGATGCCGGAAATGAGCGGGATCGAAGCCATCGAACGGATTACCGCCGCGCATCCCGAAGCGCGCATCCTGGTGATGACCAGCTTCGCCGCGGACGATAAAGTGTTCCCCTCCATCAAAGCTGGCGCGCTGGGTTACCTCCTAAAAGATTCCGACCCAGAAGACCTGATCCGTATGATCCACCAGGTCGCACGCGGCGAACTTTCGATTCATCCATCTATCGCCCGAAAAGTCATCCAGGAACTCAACCGCCCGCCCGAGGAGCCGCTGACCCCTTCCCCCTTAACGGAACGCGAAGTCGAAATCTTACAACTGCTCGCCCAGGGCGTTGAAAACAAAGAAATTGCGCGCCGGCTGGTGCTGCGCGAGGCGACTGTGCGGACGCATGTCTCTAATATCCTGGGGAAGCTCCAGCTTGCCAACCGGGTGCAGGCAACTCTGTACGCCTTGCGCACCGGTTTGACCACCCTCGACGATGAGAGCTGACGGCGCATCTCCAGAACCTCCACTTTAGCTTAGTCCAAGACCATACAAACGTGCAGACAACCGTCAACAACGGCGGTTGTTTTTCTTTACCGATTCATAGTCAAAAATCAGCAACCATCCAATGACAGAAAGCGTGAATTATTGTAAATACAAACTGAGCGCCCGTCTGGTGACGGTCCTCTGTGTTTTCTACAGGATTCGTCGGAATACGAGTCAGCGGAAATGCTCTGAATGAAAAGAGACTTGGATGAAAGCCATTGTGCTGATCAAGCTTTCTTCACTGGAAACCAGGGCTGCTTTTCGGCGACTCCGGTGTCTCAAACCGGTGATTGAATCTTGCATGGTTTATGGCAGATATGACGCCATGGCGGTCATCGAAGCGAATAGTCTGGAGGAAATTCGCAAGATCATATTTCTGGAGATCCAACCGATCCCAGGAGTTATTGAAACAATGCCCTGTTTGATGGTCGAAGAGGATGAGTTCAACCCTGCCTGATTTCCGACCAGGTGGGTTTAGAGTATCTCCAAATAATGAGGTTAATATGACCCCAATCCAGTCCAGGGAAGATTTAAACAAAGCCAGAGCAGAGGCGTTGAAAAAGCGGCACGCTAATGAGCATGAATTCCGCTATCAAATCCGGGTGGGAATGTCAAGCTGTGGAATCGCAGTTGGCGCTCAGGATACCCTCGAAGCCTTAAACCGCCTGATTGTGTATGAGAATTTGATGGATGTCCAA
>MWTA01000001.1 GCA_002050125.1 Anaerolineae bacterium UTCFX2
TTCACTTTGTACGGTAGAGAATTCCTTTTCTAAACCGGTAATGTGAGCCTTTTTACCGCAAACCCTGACCAACAATGGTTATTGTAAGTCATCTGCCAAAACGCGCTTGGTGGCTCCTAGGTATCTTTACTCTTCTTAATAAATTCCTCAAGATCACTTCCTCTAATCCTCACAGCACTACCCACCCGGACCGTTGGTATCTCCCCGCGCTGCATCATCCGGTATGCCATTGAACGGCTTACCTGTAGGATATCTGCAACTTCCTTAGCTTTGAGAAGCTTTTTCGAACCAGGCATGATTTGATCGCCCTCCGGCTCCCGATCAGGCATATGCTTCGTCGTTCTAGGTTGGGATGGAGCCAGCATCTCCTGCCGCGCCCATTCCAGTAACAGCTGAATTGCCTTAGCGAGTTGGTTGGCGACTTCTTCGGACGTAATCTGCTTGTTCATTCTGTAGACCCCTTTCTTGTGGGCGAGTAGGTGGTTATTCACTCGGTATGAGCTCGATAGTGGGAATCAAGAGTATTTTAATGACAAATAGGCTTATTTACCCCTTGCATTCCCATACACTCTCGTGGTACAATGTTTTCTGTGGTTAACACGTTGGTTAATTGTGGTTATTTACACGAGATGAGAACATGACAGAAAAAGAAAGCATTTTTGCTGAGAAACTGGAAAAACTATTCGATGAAGTCCGTAAACCAGATGGATCAAAATACACACAAACGGAGGTTGTTGAGGGAACCGATGGGGTTTTAACGCGTGTCTACCTGTGGAAGCTGCGCAAGGGACACGCCACGAATCCTGGATTTCATATCATCAAGGCGCTGGCTGATTTCTTTGGCGTGGACACGAACTACTTCACGCAGGATGAGGAGAGCGCCGAAGTGAAAGAGAAAACCAAACCTACAGGCAGGTATTTCGAGGAAATTCAAACCCGAGCAGCGAAGATGGATGATAAAGCCCAAAAAGCGATTCTCGATATGATGGATTTTATTCTTAGCACACAAAAGAGTGAGATATCAGGAGGTATTAGCAGTGGAACCGAACCCTCAAGTGCGGAACATCCTGACTGACCTGAATTACGATTTTCGCGCCTTCACGATTGAACACTTTGCCAATTGGATCGAGACCATTAAGGGTCGCAAGATCCTCCTGATTCCCTGGCAAATGCCATCTGGACTGTTTGGGGCATGGATGTCGGATGGTGAGATTCCACAGGAGTATTTCTTCTTCCGCAAAAATGCAGAACGACTCCTGCAAATCCATATTCAACTGCATGAGTTATCTCACTATCTATGTGATCACCCAACCAAGAAAATCACGAAAAAGCAAATCGAAGAAGCACTTGAGAAGGGGATCGCATTACCCTTCGATGAGATGGTGAAACTGCGCTCGGCTGACAAGAGCGCATATGAATGCGAAGCCGAATCTCTGGCCAGCTTGATCCAGGAACAGATTATCCGGAATTCCCAAATCGAGCAGCTCACCCGGGGGATATCTTCAGATAAAAAGGTTGCCGACTCGCTCAAAAACCTGGGGCTGATCTAATGAACCCCGCCATTGAGATTTCCTTGTGTGTTTTGGCGTGGTTAATTGCGCTGAACCGCGGTCGCAAAGCCCTGCTGAACTGGGCATGGAAGACCGACCCAACTGCTTTCCTGGTAGGAGCTGCTTCCCTGTTCTTTGCGCTTACCATGACTTTTCTGGTAACGCCTTTGAGCGACGTAGTCAACCGCCTGACAATGCCGAATATTTCGCGCCTGTTAGCGTATAGCTTTGTATCGGTGACACTCTATCTAACAACTTCATCATCTCTGATTACCTTCCCAATTCCACAAAATCTGCGCCATCAGAGATTTCTCAAGCCTTATCTCCTGGGAACTCTGGGACTACTGCTCGTTTTGTGCGTCTTTTTCGTATCTCATACCCCTGAATGGGAAGAGCAACCGATTCCAGCAACTGCCGCTGAAATGGTATTCAAATTGGTGATGTTCACCCATGCCATCGTTTTATGCACGATTATTGCGGTAGCCTGTCTTCACTACGTCAACCAGGAAAAAGTTGCTGTCACCAAATACCGGATTGCCACGATCAGTTTCACGGCGATGTGCGGAGGGGCTTTTTTCTTTACCAAGTCGTTGTTAGCCCTGAGTTTTCTCTGGCATTCCTTGGGTGCAGAGTGGATCCATTCGCTTTCCAAGCTGCTCATGGTTGCGACGGCCATGTTATGGGGCGGTTCGTTCATTCACAGCAAGACGTATGCCCGTGTTCTGGCTTATTCCCGGGGAATTCGCTACTGGACTGCCTTTCAAGATTTGGTATACCTGGTTGACCGGCTGGAACACCTGTGCCCGCCAGTCGGGATGGAGATGAGCCGGCCTGACTTTTGGGAGTATTTACGCCGCTCCGATTATTACCTCTACCGGGCAATGGTGCATATCCTGGATGGCAAAACATTGATCGCTGACTACCTGGACGATACGATCCCGGTAAACAAGCTGCTTGCCAGGTGGAAAACGGACAGTTACCTGGAAGCTACCCGTGTGAACACGATTCTACGAGAGATCAAAGCCGATGAGGAATACTTGGAGATGATCTCGGCATATCGACAGGCGAGTAGAAAGTTGATGCAGGCACATGGAAGAGCTTGAAAGATGGAACGGGCGATGATGCAACCTAACACTTCCAAGGCAGACCGGATGGCTGAAATAATCTCGTACGTCTTCCACCCGCTCTTGATTGTTGTCCCCACTCTGGTAATTGCCATGGTACAGCTCGGGAGCACGTTTTGGGAGGCGATCTTTTGGACGGTGGTGTCGATTGCGATCGTGAACCTGCCAATGGCGTAATTATTGTTCTGGGGTGTGCGTTCGGGTAAGTACAGCGACGCCAGCGTCTCGGTTCGTGAACAGCGCACCAGCATCTACGCGGTCGGTGGTACATGCCTAGTGATTTTGCTGGCTGTGTTGATTATCGGTAAAGCCTCTGTAGTTATCATTGCTTGCCTGGTGTCGGCGGTAATTGCCACTGTGCTCGGTTACTGGATCAACCGCTATACCAAGCTCAGCCTGCACTCAGCGGCTATGGCAGGCTGTACTGCGGTTTTATTGTGGACTGCCCCTCTGATCGGTATCATTATGGCGATCTTCGCTCCACTGGTCGGCTGGGCGCGTATCCGTTTGAAGCATCACACCCCGGTTCAAATTCTGATTGGATGGATGGTGTCAATGATTTGCGTATTTGTAGTATTTCGTTTGATGCTGTAACTCCGGCTTAATCGCCGGATGAAATAAAAGGACGGCCGCTAACGGGTCAGGTTCGCCGGCCGTCCGGGTGAGCAGGTTGTCATGGCTTTTCCGCCACGGATCGCTGCCCGCTTTAATTATAACCGAAGGTTCGGTATTGGTTCATCAATCAAAAACTCCTCTTTTCAGGAGGCGGCACATGGCAAGAAACAATCACGTGTGGGTCAAGGGTGATATTACCGGCGATATATACTTCGATATTTTCAAGTTGGACAATAAGGATGTGCAATTCCTGCGTCTCTACCTGATGGTCAAGGGGGTCAACGGAGTCAAAGGATTGCGCACCTGCGTCTATGGTCCACTCGCTGAGCTGGTGTATGGCCACGTGCGCAAGGGTAGCCGGCTGGGAGCGATCGGCCACATCCAGCAGCGCACTACCCGCCAGGGTAAGATGGTGTTCGAGATCGTAGCGACCGAGGTGGAATTCTTGCGCAACATTGACTGGGAAGCCGGCGACCGAGCCCGTAGAGACCTGGTGCAGCGCGGATTGTTGCGCCCTTCTTATAAAGATCAGGATAACGGCGGCGGAGCGATCAACGAAGGTTCAGATGAAGACGATAACCTCGCCGCTGCGATCCCAGAGGATTTGATTGGCGATGAATGAGAACCAGGAAATCCATATCCCAATCAGCACACTGGTCATCCTGGCTTTGCTGGTTCTGCTTGCCATCGGTGGGATTGCCAGTCCGCGCAATGAGGATGGCCGCCCGTTGCTAATGTTGCCCGATGTGAAATCAGTGGATGAGTACCGTCGCCTGGCTCGCGAAGCAGACAAAGAGCTACGCCTGGTAGATGGCAAAATCACCGCCACTTTGAGTGGGGAGGTTGATGATCTATTCGGACAGACGCGTCGCGCCCAGGAAGTGTTCGAGCAGATCCTGCGAATTTCAGAGGAGTTGGACCGGCAGGAAGCACCGCCGGCTTTGGTCGGATTGAAAGAAGACTTGAACCAAACAGCGATGAGCTACCTGGAAGCCGCCAGGCTGACCTTACGCTGGCTGAGCATTCCCAATCAGGCTAACAGTGAGCAAGCACAGGCTAGACTGGCTGAAGCGCGAACAAGCCTGACCGAACTGGAGAAAAGCCAATGGCTGCAGACGACATCACCGTAGAGAACCTGCGGCAGTTGCTGCATATCCAGACCGAGTTGCGCGAGCAGGCTGAAACCAAGGGACGCAAAGCCCAGCGTGTTCTCGTGGGTCTTTTAGAAACCTTCGCCCCAGACGAAGTTGACCAACGCCTGAAATCTGCTCGTCCACTGGATAGCCTGCCCGTTGAGGAGCTCGAGCAGTTGGTGCGCCAGCACATCGGCAACCAGCTTCATCAAGCCCAGGTGCTTCTGAAAGATAGCCAGAGCGCTAAAACCTTGCAGCACAATCGCGACCAGCTGGATAAGCTGCGCAGTCAAGACGAATCTTTGCGTGAGGAGAATGCTCGACTTGTCAGCCAGGTTACCAGCCTTGAAATTGAACGGAATAATTTACTCAATCAGGTAACGGCGCTGCAAAGTGTGTCGCCGGTCTCTTTGGAGCAGGTCATGAACAAAGATGATAATAAGCAAGCTGATTCAGAAAAAAGTGATGCCCGGCCTCCAGAACCGGATTGGATGATGGAATGGCGCCAGTCCGAAACCTTCGAGCGCGACGCACGCATCCTGACCATGATCGGCGAGACTGGTCTGGCACGCCGCCCGTTGATCGAAGCACAAGCTGCCGAGATGTTCGGGATCAAGAAAGCTGGCGGCAGCATCCAGGCATTATTGTCTCGCTTAGGCGAATTGAAATTGATCGATACTTTCCGTCCCTGGGAGGCGGACGGCGCTGGCACAGGCGGCAGGTTTCCGGATCTGGTACGGCTGGCAGAACGCGGCCAAATGGCATACTGGCTACTCACTGGCGAAAACCCTGGTATGAACGAGTACGACCTCCTGTTAGAACGCCATGTCTCCCCGGAGCACACCCTGCTCAACCTGCAGGCTGCAGATGTGTTGCGTGAGGCCGGTTACCAGGTTAACCTGACCCCACCGGATGTGAATTTACCGGACGGCGGCCTGTTCAAACCCGACCTGGTGTTGATCGATGGACAAGGCACATTGCTCTTTGTCGAAGTGGAGCGCGATACAGATAAAAACGTCGAGCAGCGCCAGGCGAAGTGGCGAAATTTCTACCAGGCCAGCGGTGGGAAGATGTTCGTGGTGTGTGATAACCGCTCTTGCATGCGCAATATACGCAGCGAGATCAACTACTGCCTGGGGAATAGATCATTGGTTGTTTCTCTCACCAACCTTGCAGATCTACAAACAGGCAAACGTGGCGACGGTGATAGAATTTGGCTTGAGATCAAGCAGAAAGGTAATGATTAAGAGGGACTTAGGGGAAAAATGATACCAGGCACGCATTATCTGTATCTTCCGAGCACTTGATGCCTGTTCAACCGTGTGGGAAAACAACACGCCTCATCATAGCGAAAGAGACTTGAGCATGAAAGAAAAACATAATTTCACAATCCTTATAGTCGTCAGTATAGTCTTGTTCACCCTTGCAACATCTTGCCAACCACAAGATGATAATCTTCAAGCCCCAGTTGCTAATTATCAAGAAGCGACACCGGAAACAACTGAACCATTAATCCAGCCCTCCAACTCTACAGCTGCTCCGACGCTGAATGTAGATGAAATCCATGCATCGATCGTAAATGCTTTGTTTTCATTGTATATAAAACTAGCGACCTGACACTTTAAC
>MWTA01000055.1 GCA_002050125.1 Anaerolineae bacterium UTCFX2
CCAAACCCTACCGCGACCTTTCCGCCTCTCCCGACTTTCACTTCGGAAGCCAGCCCTGGTCCCACCCTGCCGGCATTGCCGACGATCGGCACCCCTGGCACCCCCGGCACTCCCAGCAGCGCTGGCAATGACCGCGCCCAATGGGTGTCGCAGACCATCGCCGATGATACGAATTTCATCCCTGGGGAAGTCTTTACCATGACCTGGCGGGTCAAGAACGTAGGCACTTCCACCTGGACTGCGGCTTACTGGCTCCGGTTTTACAGCGGAGACCCTTTTGGCGCGCCTAAGGAAGCGCAGCTTGGGCAGATCGTTCCCCCTGGCGCAGAGGTCAGCCTCTCTCTTCCGATGAAAGCGCCGGTTCTTCCCGGAGATTACCGCAGCGATTGGGTGCTCTCGAACGAGACCCGCCGCAATTTCAAAGATGCAATATTCCTCAAAATTCGGGTAGTAAACCCCGTAACGCCTACCCCTAGCCCGACCGCTACCCCGCGGCCGTGATCGACTCGCCCGTGGGCGGGCGCATTGGGTTGGGTGATCGTCAGCAGTCAGCCGCTCGCCGCACATTCCACGGCTGCACGAATATGGCTTATGTACGTTTAAGTTTGAAAACGCTTTCGATGAAATCAGCGATGCCGCTGACGTCATTCCAATTGAAGCGCGGCACTGAGACCGCAATTTGGGCATCGCTTGCCACCGCGATCAATTGCGCGGGGTCGGAAATCAGCTCGAGTCCGTTAGCCTGGCGCACCACCTCGATCGCGGGTTTGCCGGCGCGTTTGTAACCCTCCGTAATTAGAATATCCACGTCGGGGATCGATTCGATAATCTCGTCCAGTTCCAGTTCACGCTCCAGCCGGCGAATTGTGGCGATCTTGTCCGGCGCAGCCAGCACAACCACGTCGCTCCCTGCCTGGGCATGCCGCCAGGTATCTTTGCCAGGCTGATCGATTTCAAAGCCAGGGTGAAAATGGTGCTTTACCGTTCCCACTCGATAACCACGCCGTTTTAACTCTCTGATCAGCTTCTCGATCAGCGTGGTTTTTCCGCTCTTGGACTTTCCGATGATGGATAAAACTGGCGTGGACATATCCTTTTCCCCATTTACTCAACCGCGCCATAAAGACAAGAAGCCGCTCTTACAAGCGGCTCCTTGCAGCGCTGCGGCACCCTATTTCACAACAGTGAGGAGGGTTACCGCAGCGCTTCGTAAGGTACTACTACCATCTAACATCTTGGCAACACCTCCTCTCCTGTAGGATAGCGGAGATTTGACGAGCTTGCGCTCATCCATACTGCTGAAGAAAGTATCACATAGAATGAACTGCTTGTCAATCCTGACCAGGTTAGTGTATTTAACCTTATTCGGGTGCGGGCGCGGGCAGCCATTCCGCGGCTGGCTGGCTGGACTGCACGATATGCATCCCGGCGTCGGCGAATTTTCGATAAGCCGCATCCGCCGGTTCGGTGAAGTCCACTACGCCTGGTATCACCACCGGTGATGTGCAGTCTTCTAATAAATAGATTTTGTGCGCCAGCTCTTCGTTGTATTGACGGATATCGCCGAGCAGGTCGTCAATCGTCCATGCCACGCAGTGGCTTTTCGCCTGCCCGGCAATGATCACCGCGTCAAAGTCTTCCAGCATCTGGATGAATTTCCGGTTCTTCTCGGCAATCCGCTCGCCTTGCGGACCATCAAGCACCTCCGGACCGATTGCCGAATAATGCTCGGTGAGCGGATTGCCCCCCTTGATCACGAAATCCACCTGGTTCTTGCGCGCAATCGTGTGAAAGAAGATCGCTTCCTCCACCGCCGGGACCAGCGCGTGCCCGATGCCGCCCAGCATGACATGATAGGGCCAGATCGTCAGGTCGTATTTGTGCCGCGATTTGAGTTCGTGGGTGTAATGCAGCAGATGCTCCTGACCAAACTCCGGGTCTATTCCCAGGCTCGCGGCGATGAGCGGGTTGAATCTCCAGCGCCCCGCCGCCACGTCGTCATAAGAGATCATGGTCATCGGTTGGGGATGCTGACCGTTTTCGTCCACGATGAAAATCTGGTGAAAGATCTGCAGCGCGGTGTGGGTATCCAGCGTGGCGGCGATGTGGGTGATCCGGTGCAGATTCCGGTAGATGAACGCAGCCAGGCGCCGATTGTCATCCACCGCTCCGGCGCCGGATCTGCCAGCCACGAAAAGCTCGAAGCCGGGGATGCAGAACGAATTCTGCACATCAATCGCGATCAGCGCAATTCTGGTCTGATCCTCGCTGGCTGGCGGGATATCGTGCTCGGCTGCCCATTGGGCGGCTTCGCTGGCTCGCTGCAGGTAGTCCACTCGCCAAATTTCACCCACCTTTTCCGGGTCGAAATGGGTCGGGAGGGGCAGCTCACGCTGCTGGTGCTCAATAGTCATATCAACTCCAAAATGAAACTCATCAGCTTGATTCTCAAGCCGCCTCAAAGTTTTTATAGCCAGCGCACTTTTTATCGTCAACCAGACCGAGGCGCGGTTTTCGAGGGTTCAGACCTTCTTGTGCCGGGCGCCGGGTCGGCGTCTTAGCGTTGAATCGCCCGTGTACGAAGGCGCCATCAGGGCATAGATCTGACACAGCCGCCGATCCAGCATCCGGCTGCGCAGGCGCGCATCCATTTCTTCGAGACTGATCGCCGAGGTGATCACCGTGGGCAGTTCGGCGTTATAGCGATAGTTGAACAACTGGTACAGTTTTTCTTTGACCCACGGCGTTTGGGATTGGAGCCCCAGATCATCCAAGATCAGCAGCGGGCAATGGCGGATCTCCTCGAACCGCCGGTCGAGCGAAATCGTGCTGTTTGGGTTGAAGGTTGCCCGCAGGTGATCAAACAGATCCGAGACGCTCACAAACATCGGCAGCGGCACGTTCGTCATCGAGGGGTTGCTGGTCATGGAGACATAATTGCCAATCGCCGCTGCCAGATGGGTCTTGCCAGAACCGTAGCCGCCCAAAAAAACCAGCCAGCCGTGGGGAGCTTCTGCAAACCGCCGGGCGGCTTCATAGGCTTTTTCCAGGCTGCGCAATTCCTCGGCTCCCAAGTTTTCGTTCTTTCGCAAATCAAAAGTCTCAAAAGTCTGTTTGGGGAATAAATGTAAGGAGGAAAGCACATGATGACCATAATCGCCCACTGGTCCGCGATAATCGGGCGCCATGATCTTGACCACCGTGACCAGGTCAGGATGCTTCAAGCGTGATTCGATGCGATCCTCGATATCTTTTTCGGACAGGTTGGTGGTCACCACCAGAGGCAGCCGGTTGATGTAGCGATAGTTGATAATCTGGAACAGCTTCTCTTGCGCCCAGGCGGTCGCGTTTTGGGTGCCGAAATCATCCAGGATCAGCAACGGGGCGTTGCGGATGCGATCAAAGCGTTCTTCGAATGTGGACTGCGGATCGTTGTAGGCGAAACGCAGGCTGTCGAGCAGGTCCGGCACAGTGATGAACAGGGTGGGCATTCCAATGCTCACCGCGAAGTTGGCGATTGCCGCGGCGAGATGGGTTTTACCACAGCCGTAACCGCCCTGCAGGATCAGCCAGCCTTCAATGTGGCGGGCATAGTGATTCGCCTGGTTGAAAGCTAGTTCGAGCGAGTCAGCCTGGCGCGGCAGCGCGCCGACGCGTCCGCGTAACTCGAAATTCTCAAAGGTCAGGTGGCTGAGTTCATCGAGCTGGCTCAACTCGAACAAGCGCTGCCGTACCTGTTGGCTCACCTGCGCCTGGCGGCAGGAACAGATCTGAACTTTGCCAAAATCCGGGTGGTCGAGCGGCAGGTCTTTGCGCAAAAAACCCACCCCGTGACACAGCGGGCAGTTCGGGTCGCCCGCGGCTGGATCGTCTATGTCAGGCGGACCGTCAGCGTTCGATGAAGTCTGAGAACTCGCCTTCCACGTATCGCCGGCGATCTGCCTCAGAGTCTGGTCGATCTTCTGTCTTTTCTTTCCGTCCATGCTTTCCTTCTCGGCGCCAGCGTTCTAAAATGGCGACGATGTAACGCCAGTGGCGTTTGTTGTTTTGCACCGCGATGCCGATCGCCTCTTCGATCCAGGCAGGCGGGTAAGTTTCTTCCGCCTCAGCCAGCGAATCGGCGATCAGCGGGGTGAGCGGACCGATATTTTCTTCGTAAAGTTGGAAGATATTGATCGGCTCTTCAAAATTTGGCGAGCCTTCTGTGCCACCTTCGAGCGGACGCCAGCGCCCGCTTGCAATCGCGCGTAGCGCCGCACGACCTTTGGGAGAATTGAGAAAGTAAACCTGCTCGGTTTCTTGCGGGGCGTCGATGTTAGCCTCGAGCAGAATGCCGCGCTCCACGGCTCGGCTGAGCGCCTCTCGCAGTCTGTCCGGCGCGGCGCTGGGGTCGGGGTCCAACCAGCTTGTTAGTTCCGGATCTTGCACCAGGTCAGCCCAGCGCACAAAGCGAAACGAGCCTTCGATTTGATCCAGCCGCCAGAAGACGTGCAGTGTCACTTTCAACTCGCCCAAGTGATTGATCGCGGGGAGAAGTTCGCGGAAGAAAAGCGCCGGGATCGCCACCTGGCGCTTTCGACCTTCCGGGAAACCTTTGAATCCGGGCATGTTAGCTCACTCGTGCGAGATCGACCTGGTACGTGGCTGCGTTTTCGAATTTAGCGACCTGGCTCCTGAAGATCAATTCAATCGTGCCGGTGGGTCCGTTGCGGTGTTTGGCGACTTTGATTTGAGCGACGTTTTGTTTTAGCGTGTCTCTTTCGTATTGTTCGGGGCGGTGGATGAACATGACGATGTCGGCGTCCTGCTCCAGGCTGCCGCTTTCACGCAGGTCGGAAAGCTGCGGCTCTTTGTCGACGCGCATCTCTATCGCCCGCGAGAGCTGGGCGGCTGCCAGGACCGGCACATTCAGTTCGCGTGCCAGCACTTTCATGTTTCTCGAAATGAACGAGACCTCCTGAACGCGGTTTTCGGACCGGCTGCCGCTGCTCATCAATTGCAGGTAATCCACCAGGATCAGGTCTAACTGAAATTCGAGGTGCAGCCGGCGCGCCTTGGTGCGCAGTTGCAACGGTGTCAGCGCCGGGGTATCATCCAGGAAAATCACCGTATCGCCCAGGACCTCGATTGCCTGGGTGAAGAGCGGCCATTCGTGCTCTTCGAGTTTTCCGGTCCTCAAACGCTGCGAATCGATGCCAGTCTCCTGTGCAATCAGGCGTTGAACCAACTGCTCGCTCGACATTTCCAGTGAGAATATCGCCACGTGTTTCTTGAACTTTTGAGCTGCGTTTTTAGCTGCCGAGAGCATGAATGCGGTTTTGCCAGAGCCTGGACGCCCGGCGATGATCAGCAGATCAGACGGCTGTAACCCGCCCAGCAGGCGATCCAGATCGAGGAAGCCGGTCGGGACCCCGTAGCTCTCCTCGTCCCGGTTGGCGAGTTGGTCCATCCGGTCGTAGTATTCGCTCAACACCTGCCGGATCGAACGCAGATCGCGCGTTATACGCCGCTCGCTGACGCCAAAGACCGCCTTTTCCGCCTCGTCCATCACCGTCTCAACGCTCGCTTCTTGCTGGTAAGCCAGCTTGGCGATGTCGTTGGCGGCTGTTAGCATTTTCCGCCGAATCGAGGTCTCTTCTATAATCCGCCCGTAAGCTTCGGCGTGCAGCGAGGACGGCACATTGTTGGCGATTACCGTCAGATAAGCTGGACCGCCTACTTCGGCAAGCTGACCGAGCTGATCCAGTTCCTCTGTGACGGTGAGGAAATCGATCTGTCGACGCCGGTCATGCAGGCGGATGATGGCTTCCCAGATCCAGCGGTTGCGGTGAATATAGAAATCTTCGGGGCGGAGGAAGGTCGCTACGTCGAAATATGATTCTGGGTTGATCAGCACCGCGCCGATGACCGCTTCCTCAGCCTCCCGGCTGTGAGGCACGAGTTGGGGACCAGGCGTAGTTTCGAAAGAAGGAGGTGTGTCCATCGTGTGAGATAAAAAACCGGGGGCGACGTATTCTGAAGCTGGTCTTCCCCGGTCGCTGGCTAAACCGTTCCTTTACTTTGCTTTATCGTCGCTTTCGTCGTCTTCGGAAGATTCATCGATGTCCAACCCCTCCAGAAAGTCCTGGAAGACAGACAGCCGGTCTTCCCCATCTTCCGGTTCGGCTGGCGCCGCTGGGGCGCCCGATTGATCGATTTCTTCTTGCAGATCCTCTTCAGGGGTGATGCCGGCTGCATCCATCACGCCGCGATCCACCAGGATCGGCACGTGCGCGCGGACGGCGATTGCCAGCGCGTCCGAGGGGCGCGCATCGATATTCAGCGTCTGACCGTCTCGCTCGGCGACGATGTTGCCGAAAAATGTGTCGTCTCTCAGCGCAATAACTTCGACCCGGAGGATGTGCGCATCAAGCTGATTGAAAATTTTATACATTAAGTCGTGCGTCAGCGGGCGGGCGACTTCCACTTCCTGCAGCGCAATTGTGATGGATTCGGCTTCATAGATACCAATCCAGATCGGTAAGTAGCGCTCGTCATCTTTTTCGCGCAAGATCACAATGCGTTGTTGGGACATTAAGCTCACCCGAATGCTGTCGATCACGACTTCGACCATCTCAGACATACCAGCCTCCGTACGGCGTTTAATCGCTCAGTTAATGGATGTATTCTAACATGGGATAGCAGAGTTGCAAGCCGAAATCGCCAGCCCCGAAAATGTTAAAGGATTGGGGCTTTTTTTTATTGCAATTATTTAAGATTGTGGTTATAATTTCAACATCAACCTCTGGAGTATGTGGCAAGGATATCAGGGGTATTTTTAACAGAATGCCAGGGTTGCGCCAGGAAAAAGATCGGAATGAAACCCAGAATCCTATGGATTGAAGGCAAGCGGGCTGAAAGCCCGCATTTTGCCCCAGGCTTGCGAAAGAAAGGCTATATCGTTGAGACGGTCGCCACCGGGAACGAAGCGCTTGACAGCGTGAAGGACTTCGACCCCGACCTGATCGTGGTCAACGCGGCTTCTCTGCGCACCTCTGGAAAACGAATCGCGCGCGCCTTGCGCACGCAGTCGGAAAGCACACCCATACTGCTGATCCTGGATGCTGGGCATAGCGGTATCACTGATCCCAATGCGGACGTCTTGTTGGTGCTGCCCTTCACTTCGCGCAAACTGATCAACCGGATTAAGCCGCTTTTACCGGGGGATAGCAATCATATCCTCCACAAAGGCGTCATCCGTCTCGACCTGGAACGCAAGCGGGTGCGCTGTCAGGGCCGCGAGGCGACGCTGACTCCCCGGCTAGCGCAGTTGTTGAAAATGCTGCTGGAGCATTCGGGAGAAGTGATCGAGCGGGATGAGTTATTCCGCCAGATCTGGCATACCGAATATACGCTCGACACGCGCACACTGGATGTCCATATCAGTTGGCTGCGCCAGGCGATCGAAGAAGAACCGCGCAAGCCGCGTTTTCTGAAGACCATTCGCGGCGTGGGCTACCGCCTGGATGCCTGACCTATCGCCGCGATCGTTTGTGTCACAATAGAGGCGGCAGCCCCGCCTTGAATTGCCTGCTCATGCCGCGTCCGACCCTGGCTTGCGCAGGTTTTTTGTTTATCGCCGCCTCGAAATTCTTGCCGCGCGGCGGCCGCCGCTTTGTTGTACAATACCGGAGCCAATGGCTGGTGAAAAGGTAGATCTCTTGGGCGTTCAGGTGGATTCGCTCACCCGAGTCGAGATCCTGAAAAGGATCGCCGATGCTGTTCGTCTGGATGAACGCCTGCTGGTCGCACACGCCAATTTGCGGGGGCTCAATTTGGCGTATGAACAACCCTGGCTGCGCGGTTTTTACCAGCGCGCCCAGATCGTCTACTGCGATGGCATGGGCGTGATGCTTGGAGCGAGGCTGACGCGCCAGCGTATCCGAGAGCGGTTCACCCTCGCCGATTGGGTCTGGCAGCTCGCCGCGCTGGCGGTCGACTTGCAGGCGCGGCTGTTCTTGCTCGGCAACCCGCCGGGCGTCGCTCAGGCAGCCGCTCATAATCTGCTTAAGGTGTATCCCGAAATCCAGATTGCGGGCGTGCAGCATGGTTTTTTCACCATGCAGGCAGACGGACCTGAGAACCTGGCGGTGATCTCGAGGATCAATGAGTTGAAACCGCACATCCTGCTGGTGGGGTTTGGCATGCCGCTCCAGGAGCGCTGGCTGGACGAGAATTGGGAGCGGCTGAACGTGAACGTCGCAATCACCTGTGGGGCGCTGTTTGAGTATCTTGCAGGCGACTTGAAGCGCGGCCCGCAGTGGATGAACGATCACTATCTGGAATGGCTGGCGCGCCTGATCATCTCGCCCGGACGCTACGCCGCCCGCTATCTTTACGACATCCCGGTTTTTTTCTATCGGACGATGCGCCAGGGGTTCCATGCAAAATAAAATCTACTTTGGCGACAATTTACCCATTCTGCGTTCTATGCCGGATGAATCCGTCGATTTGATCTATATCGATCCCCCTTTCAATACGGGCAAACGCCAGACCCGCGTTCAGATCCGCACGGTTCAATCAGAGGCAGGCGACCGAACCGGTTTCAGCGGCAGGCGCTACCAAACCGTGCGCCTGGGGAAAAAGGGCTACGCCGACCTGTTCGACGATTATCTTCAATTTCTGGAGCCGCGCTTGGTAGAAGCCCACAGAGTCCTGTCGCCGCGCGGATCGCTGTATTTGCACCTTGATTTTCGTGAAGTGCACTACTGCAAAGTGCTGCTTGACCAGATCTTCGGCAGAGCCAGTTTTCTGAACGAAATCATCTGGGCGTATGATTACGGCGGGCGGACCAAAAAGAAATGGCCACCCAAACACGACAACATTCTGCTTTATGCCAAGAACCCCGACGATTACACGTTCAACGTCAAGGAAATCGATCGCATTCCGTATATGGCGCCGGGGTTGGTCGGGCCCGAGAAAGCCGCACGGGGCAAGCTGCCGACCGACACCTGGTGGCACACGATTGTGCCCACCAACAGCAAAGAGAAAACTGGCTATCCCACCCAAAAACCGCTCGGGATCTTAAACCGCATCATCAGCGCCTCGTCCAACCCGGGCGATCTGGTGATGGATTTTTTTGCCGGCAGCGGGACGACCGGGGCGAGCTGCCTGGAATTGGGGCGCCGCTTCATCTTGATCGACGATAACCTGCAGGCGCTGCAGGTGATGGCAAAGCGCTTTGCCGCAAACCCCGAAATCGAGTGGATCGGCTTTAATCCGGCTGAACCACAATAAAAAAGCTGCGGGCGAGCAATTGCCCGCAGCTTTTTAGCGGCGGCATTATTTACCAAACTTGCGCCGCAAGACGTCCTCCAGTGTTGGCTGACCGATCTCCTGCAGTTCATAGCGTACCCGCTGGGTCGGCTTATCGATTCTGATCACCCGGCTCAAATCAATGGGGGTGCCGATGATGACCAACTCGGCGTCAGAGGCGTTGACGGTCTGTTCGAGCTCGCGCGTTTGCGTCTCGCCGTATCCCATCGCTGGCAAAATCTTCCCGGTCGAGGGATATTTTTCGTAAGTGGCTTTGATCGAGCCGACTGCAAAAGGTCGCGGATCGATGATCTCGGCGGCGCCGAAGCGTTGGGCGGCAACCCAGCCCGCGCCATAAGCCATTTCGCCGTGCGTGAGGGTAGGTCCGTCCTCGATAACCAGCACCCGCTTGCCCAGGATCGCGGCGGGATCGTCGACGAACAGCGGCGAGGCTGCCTCAATCACCGTAGCAGTTGGGTTGACCCGGCGCAGGTTGTTCCTCACCGTCAAAACATCATCGGGATTGGCGCTGTCAACCTTGTTGATGACGAACACATCCGCCAGGCGCGCGTTGGTCTCGCCCGGGTGATAGGAAACTTCGTGACCGGGGCGCAGCGGGTCCGCGACCACGATCTGCAGGTCTGACACGTAGAATGGAAAGTCGTTGTTTCCGCCGTCCCACAGAATGATATCCACTTCTTGTTCAGCCTGGCGCAGGATGCGCTCGTAATCCACGCCGGCGTACACGATGACCCCCTCCGCGATGTGCGGCTCGTATTCCTCGCGTTCTTCAATTGTACACTCGTACTTGTCCAGGTCGCTGAAATTTGAGAAGCGCTGCACGGCTTGCTTCACCAGATCGCCGTACGGCATCGGGTGGCGGATCGCGGCGACCTTAAATCCCATGCTGCGCAGGATCTGCGCGACGCGGCGGGTGGTCTGGCTCTTCCCCGAGCCAGTGCGCACTGCGCAAACCGAGACGACCGGACGGGTCGATTTGATCATGGTATTGGTGGTGCCCATCAGCCGAAAATCGGCTCCCGCGGCTAAAACCTGTGAGGCTTTGTGCATCACATACTCATGCGGAACATCGCTGTAGGCAAACACAACCTGCCCCACCTGGTGTTCTTTTATCAGCTTCCCCAGGTCGCTCTCCGCGAAAATCGGGATTCCCTGCGGATAGTGGGGACCAGCCAGCTCAGCCGGATAGGTGCGGCCTTCGATATCGGGGATCTGGGTTGCGGTGAAGGCGACCACTTCGTAGCCCGGATTGTTCCGGTAGTAAACGTTGAAATTATGGAAGTCACGCCCGGCGGCGCCCATGATAATGGTGCGAATAGGGGTCATAAGATCAATCCTCTCCGTAAAAGTAAATAGATTGTTCATTGTGAAACGCTTGTAATCTCTTACATCACCTCGGGTGCGGCGATGTCGAGCAAGCGAAGCGCGTTTGCAAGCGTCTGACGGGTTGCTGCCACCAGCGCCAGGCGCGCGCGGCGAACCGGTTCAGTCTCAGCCTGGAGGACCGGTACCGCATGATAGAAACTGTGAAAGGCGTCTGCCAGATCGTAAGCATAATTCGCCAGCAGCAATGGGCGATATTCAATAGCCGCCTGCCGAACGATCTCGGGGAAGCGCGCGATCAACTCAACGAGCTGGATCTCATGGTTGGTGAGCTCATCTGCATATGGCGCAGCCTCCGGCATTCCGCCGGCTTTGCGCAGAATGCTGCTGGCGCGCACATGGGCGTTTTGGATGTACGGGCCAGTCCGCCCGTCGAAGGTCAGCGCCGATTCGATATCGAAGACAATATCCTTGTTGTTGTCCACCGAGAGCACGGCGTAAACCAGGGCGCCCAAGCCGATTTGGCTGGCGACCTGTTTGCGCTGTTCAACCGCGAGGTCCGGGTTTTTCTGCTCGATCTCCAGCAGGACGCGGCGCAGCGCCTCGTCATACACATCCTTGAACAATGCCAGGCGTCCCCGCCGCGCAGACATCGCGCCCTCGGGCAGGCTCACGAAGCCGTAACCCAGGTGATAGCACTTCTCGGCTTGTTTGAAGCCCCACAGTTCCAGGATTTTGAAAGTCTGCTGAAGATACAGGCTCTGACGCACATCGATCACGTAAATTGACCGGTCAACCCCATATTTCTCGAACTTCTCTTTAGCCAGCGCCAGGTCTTTGGTCAGGTACAGCGTGGTGCCGTCGCTGCGCAAGATGACGTTTGTGCGGTATTTCTCTTTCTTCAGACCCAATTTTTCGTCGATCCGGACGATCACAGGACCTTCAGGGCGCTCGTCGTCGGCAATGCCCAACTTGATCAGCTCGTCCACGATCACCTTGGCGGGTTCGTCAACCTCGCTCTCGAAAAACCAGACGTCGATATGGATATCGAGCATTTCCAGGATTTCTCTAAGTTCCTTGAGAGACCATTCTCGGGTCATGCGCCACAGCGCGCGCACCTCCGGATCGCCTGCATCCCATTTGAGGTACAGTTCGCGCCGCTCGGCATCGTAGGCTTCACGCAAGGCTCGTTCCTCGGGGTTTTCATTGTCCTTAGGTTCGAGCAGCCGTGTGGCTTCCACATAGAGTTTCAGCAGCCATTGCCCGCGCTCATGGACTCCTTGGGGTTCCTGACCGCGATAAAACTTCTGATACGCCCAGACGATTGTGATCACCCCCAGCCCGATGTCCCCCGGGTATGAAGCTCGAATGGTGGGAAACCCGGCAAACTCAACTATTCTTGACAGGGCTTCACCGAGGATCGCGTTTCGAAAATGACCCATGTGAAAAGAGTGATGGGTGTTAGGCTGTGCATATTCAACCATCACCCGTTCTGCCTGCGGCTTGCCGCGCCCATAATCCCGTCCTTCAGCAAGCACGGTAGATATCACTCGATTGGTAAACGCGGTCGTCAAGTAATACAAATTGAGATAGCCTTTGACGGCTTCCACATGCGAAAAACCCGTGGGGATGCCGATTCGATCGGCTATCTCCAGTGCAATTTGCTGAGCGCGCTCGGGAACCGGGATGGCTGAAGGGAGCGCGCCATGTCGCGCTTCTAACGCAGCCAGTTGGAAAAATGAGGTCGAGATGCCCCATTCACCGGCAAACGGGATCGAAGCCCACTGAACGGCGTCGGGTTCAGGCAAGCCTTTTTCAGCATAATATTTCCGAATAATGGCATCCAGACGGTCGCGTTCTGAATTAAACATACTCATCCTGAAGGATTTCGAAAGAGTTTCCTAAACGCAAGCATTATACCCGAAGATTAATGATGAACAACAAAAAACGGGAGCGAAGGGTTGCTCCCGTTGCACAGTTAGCCAAAAGACATCTCAGGCAGATTCTTGGATAGCCTGGTTCAGTTGTTTCATCAGGCGGCTTTTGCGGCGGGCGGCGTTGTTCTTGTGGATGACGCCTTTTTCCGCGGCTCGATCGAGAGCGCTGATCGCCTGGCGAGTCGCCAGAACTGCCTCCTCGCTGCTTCCTTCATGGATGCTCAGACGAGCTTTCTTTACGAATGTGCGAGCGCGCCCCGCATAAACACGGTTTCGAAGCCGGCGCTTTTCGTTCTGCTTATTGCGCTTGATTTGCGATTTGATGTTTGCCAACTTAATTCCTCCGAATCAACTACACCTTACACTTTCACGGCTTGTCATTCTACTAGAGGCAGGCGAATTTGTCCAGGAAATTTTTGGAGGAATTGGCGCATTGGTTCTTAGAACGCCCCTTTTCCTTGCAGCACGACCATGACGGTTTTCAGCAAGATCCAAATATCCAGCAGGATGGAGTAATGCTGGATGTAATACAAGTCATCTTCGGTGTGCAGGTGCATGGGACGGTCGCTTCTCCCGTTGATTTGCCACCAGCCAGTGATGCCCTGCGGAATACTGAAGCGCTGGCGCTGCCAGGTTTCGTAGCGTTCGACAAGCTGGGGCAACTCGGGGCGAGGACCCACCAGGCTCATATCCCCTTTCAAGACGTTGAACAGTTGCGGCAGTTCATCCAGGCTGGTGCGGCGCAGGATCTTTCCGAGGCGGGTAACGCGCGGGTCGGCTGCCCGCTTGTGTATCAACCGCCCCTGTTCGCCCTGATGTTCAAGCGCTTGCTGCGGCGCTTCCGCCGCGACCCGCATACTGCGAAATTTATACATCTTGAACAGCCGTCCGTTTTCCCCCACCCGGTCCTGGATAAAGAGGACGGGTCCCGGCGACTCCAATCTGATCGCCAGCGCGATGACCCCCATCGCGGCGAGTGCAAATGGCAGGGTTATTAATGTGACGACCAGATCAAACAGGCGTTTCAACAAGCGCTGTGCGTCCGAGATCGCCGGAGCGCATAGATCCAGCATAGGGATGCCCGCGAATTCTTCGATTGCGGCTTTATGGAGCGCAAGGCGAAAATAGTCCGGAATGAGCCAGACTTTTACCGGCAGGTGGTGCAGTTCGGCGATCAGATCGTTGGTTTTTTGGTACGCCTGCAGGGGCAGGGCGATGACAACATCCTGGGGGGAGGATTGCAGGACGACCTTCTGCAGTTCGTCCAGTGTCCCCAGTAAGCCAGCCTGATTTTCCGGAGCTTGATCGTCTAAAAAACCGCGCACCGATAGGTTAAGTTGAGGGTTCGCCAGGATCTGCTGCTCGAGTTGGCGGCCGACTTCTCCAGCGCCCAGGATGATGACCCCCCGGCGCGGTTGGGATGCACCGGGTCTGAGCCGGCGGGCAAGCCGGTATAACATCCGCCAGGCATTCATGGCGAAAAGTCCGAGGAAGACGAAGGCTGTGAAAAGCAGGCGTGAAACCAACCGAAAGGACAGGTAGAGCGTGCCAGCCATTGCCATGGCTGCCAGCAGGGAACCCAGCATCAGGCTGCCAAGCTCGTCCAGCCAATGCAGATTTCGCCTGCCATCGTAAACCGAGAACAAGATCAGGATCGCGACCCATTCTATGGCAAAGAGCGGGTATGTAGCCCATGGCAGGGCGATATATTGTGGATAGTAGGCTGCGAAGGGCAAAAAGCTCAGGTATGGGCGGAGATGGGCTGCGCCATAGAGGGCACACCCGATCGCCAAAGCGTCCAGGATCATCGAAAGAAGCGCAAAATTAACGGAGAACCGGCGGAACATAAGCTTACGGGAATTATAATTGCACCTTTTGAAATCTTGGACTGAAATGCAGCGGTTTTGAGCGGATAAAAATCGGAATGTTATAATACTTGAAATCGGCGCTGTACGAAAATGGTTCGGTGAAGATGGTCTCTAACGAAAATGAGCTGAGTGAGAGAGAGCTTGAGATTTTACGGCTGCTCGCAACGGGGGCAAGCAATAAAGAAATTGCACAAAAGCTCTTTATCAGCACCAACACAGTAAAGGTACATCTACGGAATATCTACAGCAAAATTGGGGTGAGCACGCGCACGGAAGCTGCCATGCACGCGGTAAATATTGGCGTTGTCGAGCGATATCAACTTCAAGACAGTAATCTCGACGGGTTCTCTGGCGGGAGCAGCGGGTTGGAATCGCTTTCCCCAGCCGATGAGCCACTAAAGCCGGGACTGGCGGGATTAATTCAAAAATTCGCCTCCAGACCCTGGACGCTGATAACCCTGGCGCTAAGCCTCGCGGCGGCGGTCATTGTCCTCTTCGCGCTTATTAATGGAGGTCAAAAAAACTTACCCGAGAGCCAACCAACCGAAAGCAAAAGTATCAGCGCCAACCAGGAACTTTGGAGTGTGAAAGCCAGCCTGCTCACGCCGCGCACCCAATTTGCGGTTGTGCCTTACAAGGACAAGTTGATAACGATTGCGGGTTTGAGTAAGGCGGGCGCCAGCGGCGTCACCGAACAATATGACATCCAGACGAATCAATGGGTGGCGCTGGCTGAAAAACCGGTCAAAGTCTCCGGGGTTCAAGGAGTCGTGATCGAAGACAGGGTGTACATTCCAGGTGGAAAACTGGACGACGGCACGCTGACGGATGTCCTTGAAATCTATGACATCCTAAGCAACTCCTGGATTCAGGGCGCGCAATTGCCCCTCGCAATCAGCGATTACGGGTTGGCGGCGATAGGTGGGGAAGTGTTCCTGCTGGGCGGCTGGGATGGAAATGAAGTCGTGAAGTCGGTCTATGCCTATGACCCGGCATCAGACCGCTGGCAGCCGCGCGCACCTATGAGTGTGGCGCGCAGTCAATTCGGGGTGGTTCCGATAAATGGGAAAATCTATGTTTTTGGTGGGTATGACGGCAAAGATACGCTCGATACGACCGAGGTGTGTACCCCCGGGTTAGCCGGAAAACCGGATGCATGGAATTCGGGCGCAGCGATGCCGGAGGGCGATTTCGGGATGGGCGCAACGAGCCTGCTCGATATTGCCTATATTGTTGGGGGCGCCAATCATTCCAATAAGACATTCCCGATACTGGTTTTTTATACCAACACCGGAGAATGGCAATCGATTGAGCTGCCGCCCGATTTCGAACTGGGTGCAGGAATGGGCGTCACCAGCCAGGGTCAGTATCTGTATTTAATGGGGGGCAGTCAAGGCGACACCATCCTTCGGAACTTTTACGTTTATAAAGCGCTGATTACCACCTCCCTTCCATTGATTATTAAATAATGCACCCATACACACGCTTCCCCTGAAGAAGCGTAAAAAATACCCCAAATGGGTTATTCGAAACCCCTGGAAATGAACTACCAATGCCAACGGTAACACGATTGGGTTATTGATCTGATTCGAGTGCTGACATAAAATCACATTCAGAGGTAGTAGGTTTGAATCATTCGGATTAAACATAGCCTATCTTGATATTTTGAAAGGATGCCAAAATGAAAAAACTAGTCACAATTCTGATCGTTTTTACCATGGCTGCCGCAATCGTTGGCATTGCGCAGGCTGCCCTCCCGGGCGGGCCGTTCAGTTATGCGTTCTACTTACAGAACCTGGACACGGTGAGCACCGCTCGCTGTTCGTACCAGTTCTATAACACCGTTGGCGGACTGCAATACACCTCGCCTCAATTTGATATTCCGAAGGAAGACAATGTCGAGGTCTATGTGCCCGGGATCGGTGGGCTGACTTCTGGAACTTACTCTGTGGTCGCAAGCTGCGATAAGCAAGTTGCTGCGGTAGTCAACTTCAGCGATGCTGACAGCGGCGCCGCTCACAGGGGTATTTCGGATCCGGCGACTACCTGGTATGCCCCGGCTGTTTACGACAATTTCTATAATTTCTCCACAAACATGGTGGTTCAAAACGCCACTGCCTCGCCTATTAACATCACTGTTTACATCTATGCCCCGGGAAATGCCGTTCCTGTTAAGACACTAACCGCAAACAACGTGCCAGGTTATGCGTCGGTAGAATTTGACCAGGAAGGTCTGGCGGAGCTGCTTACGAACGTCTCCTACTCGGCGAAGATCGTGGGTACCGGAAACATTGCTCCAGTAGTCAATATTTATGGAAGACCTGCAAGCGCCGTTGCCCAGCAGCTTTACTCCTACAACCCCTTCTCTGCTGGCGCTTTGAAATTCTATGCCCCCTTGATCATGAATAATTACTGGGGCTACAACACTGCATTGACCGTTCAGAACGTGGGTTCATCCACTGCCAGAGTGCAGATGACATACTCCAATGGGACGACTGCAATCGTCAAAATTCCGACGAACTCGTCTTATGAAAGATACTCCCCGCTTGTGGTTCCTGCCGGGAATACGCTCTATTCTGTAAAGATAGAAAGCATCACAGGCGACGGCGTTACTACGGCTCAACCTGTTGTCGCATTTGTCAACCAGTCGAACCCAACCAATCGGGCATCTAGCTACACCGCTTTTGCGGCTGGATCGACCCGGGTTTATCTGCCAACCGTCTATAAACTGTTCTATCGCTACAATACCAGCGTAACCTGCCAGAACGTCGGCGCCTCATCAGCGACAATGACCATCACCTATAAGGGACCTGGCGTAGGCGCGCCGACTACTTCCCCGGCAGTTGCAGCCGGAAAGACGTGGGAATTCTACCAACTCACCGATCCATCACTTGCGTCTGTGCCATTGAACTGGAAGGGGTCGGCAGTGGTCTCCTCTGCTCAACCGATTGTCTGCGTTGTGAATGAAAATCAGAACCTGGCTCCGGAGATTAATCAGAGCAAAGACATGTTGTATACGTATGAAGGTGTCTCGCCCTAATAAGCAATATCTCCAGATGACATGATTTTTCGGGAGGTTGCTGGGGAAAGTCCAGTAACCTCCCGAATTTTGGAGAGACGAATGGTCAATAAAAATGCGTATTTGCTGCTTATTCTGATACTCTTTTTCGCGGCTTGCAGCCCATCTCCACAAACGCCGCAGATAACGAATCCTCCTGGCGCATCGCAAGAGACAGCAAATCCGATATTAAAACCGCTGGATTTTGGGGGGTATCCTTATCCGTTCACAGAAACAGAACCGCCCCTGCCCGAATATCTTCAAACACCGGTTCAGGTGCCTACGCCGAGCATGGACAAAGGGGTGGTGACCGGTTCGTTAAGAAACCTCGACGGCGGCGAGCCGCTGCAATTCCAAACTCTTTTTCTTGGGCAGAAAGTGTACTTGACGCCCGCGCCTGGCTATACCTATCACATTTTTCAAAACACATCGCCAAAGACTACCTCGGATATCAACGGCGATTTTGCCTTTGGAGATGTGCCGGAAGGCGAATACATCGTCATGGTCTGGACGCCGTTCGGGGCTTATGTCATTATGGAGAACGGAACGGAGTTAATGGTAAAGGTGAAACCCGGAAAGACGCTTGAACTGGGTGAACTGGACGCCGTTGACGTGATGAAACACACTGAAACTCCGTAGCTTAGACCGGGCAAACAGCATATCAGCCGCTATCATGCTTTGCGTTTGATTTGCGGATCATGTATGAACTGATCAAAGACCCTAAAAAACCCCAGATTGTATCCCCAAGCGCCAGAATAAGGCGCATCAAGATTGAAACCACAACCGCATTGGTTGTTGGCAAGTAGGGCTGCAACAATACCACAAGCGTGATATCTCTGATCCCCAAGCCGGCTGGCAGAAATATGATGAGGGCGCTGATGCAGCCGGCTGTCGCCCAGATCCACGTCGCTCTAAACAGATCCAGCGCATTCGGGGATTGCAAACTGGGCGACGATAATATCAGAATAATTGCGCCACCCAAAACCCAGGCTGCGCCATAAAGCAGAACCCAGGACAAACCTTCGAACAACCTTCGAAGGTTTGTTTTGGTTTTCGGCTGCCACTGGTACGCAAGATAGACTGCCAGCCCGATGATCAACCCACAAAGCAGGATCAGCACAGGTGATGGCAGGTTTTGGATACCGGCGACGATCAACGAAACGCCAACCAATAATAAAATAAACCATTCCAGGAAACTGGCGGTGATGACCGCGCCGCTCGAGAGGTCCTCCGAATCAGCGTACATGCTGGTTCTGCCGACCCATTGCCAGACCCCCCCAGGCAGCCGCCTCAGCATCAAGAAGCGGGCGTAATATTGCAGGTCATCCCAGCCCAACCGGTGCTGGTCGGCAATCAGCCGGAGCCAAACGACAAACTGGAGCGAGTGTGAGATCAAGCAGAGCAAAAGCGAAATCAGGCTTGGAAGCCAGTAATCTTGCCAGGGGACTTCTCTGGCGCGATAGCCGCTGTAGATCAGCAGAGCAATCATATACACAAACGCAGCGATGCTTAACACATAGCCGAACCATCGCCAGCGTTTTCTGATTTCTGTTATTCGATTAACCCAGGTTTGAGCGATGTTTTGAATCAATTTACCAGCTTATCTCTTGGTCAAGACGTAGACGCTGATTGGACCGCGGTGTAATGCATAGGAAATCTGCCGGTACGGGTACAAGAGCATGGAAAGAAAAGGGTCCGCCGCAAGCACGATCTTCTTCTGGCTGGGGAAGCGCTGGATCAGGCTGAGTTGAAAAGTCCCTTTTCCTCCGATAAAGGTTTTGTCTTCAATTATCTTGAAACCGGAGAGTTCACACAACTGCTGAATGTTTTCTTTATTAAAGAGAAAGAAATGCCGAGGCACATCCCAGCCGATCCAGGAGGCGGAGAAAAGATAACGGTCAAAACTCGTTAAATTTGGGATCGAAAAAACCAGTAGACCGTCTTCTTGCAGCAATTCATGGATCAATTGAAAAGCGCTGCGCGGGCTGGGCAAATGCTCCAGGACATCCCACAATGTAATCACCCGATAGCGTTCTGGATGCCCTGCGAGATTTTCAATCGATCCGGTCAGCACGTCCAGTCCATTCACCTCACGCGCAATCTGTGCGGCTCGCTCCACCAGTTCAATCCCCTTCACCTGCCAGCCGCGGTTCCGGGCGCTCACTAAAAAATCGCCCGTCCCGCAACCGATGTCTAACAGTATGCCTGGGTTTCCTGCGTATTTTTCGATAAAGTCCAACCTCATGTTCATTGCCCGGCGCTGGTGCCAGCTCTGCAAACCAGAACTAGTTTCACCAGCCCGGGTAAAACATTCGTAATCTTCAGGATAAAAAGAGGCGATTGTCTCGGGCGAGGGGCGGTTGCGCAGATAAATCAATCCGCACGCGCGGCATTGCACGAGCAAGAATTCCTGCCCCGACACCCGGTCGATTCGTCTCAGGAAAGGTGAATACTCGGATGAACCGCAGAGATCGCAATGAGTGATTTCAATCATGATTTCAGAAAGCAACGCCTTGGAAGGACAGGAAATCTACCCCAAGATTACGCCGTAAGTCAAATCTGGTCAGTGATCGTTGGAATCCCGCTCAGCGGCTTCTGCAGTCCCTCTTGCATGCCTTTGCGGAATTCGGGCCAATACTTCCAATTGCGTTTAACGACAAATTCGCGCACGATAATATAGCCAACATGGGCAAAAGACCACAACCAGCCAGACTCTTTTCCGTGTCTGCGGTAGAAACGGATGATGCTAGCGCCGTAGGTTCGCCAAAACAACGGCGATTGTGGACCCTTGGTAGTTGTGGACACTTTATGCCACATGTGTGCTGATGGAACGTATAGGATATCCAGCCCATGGGCGCGGACACGTTCTGAAAAATCCCAGTCATCAAAAAGGAAAAAATATCCAGGGTCGAAGAGACCCGCTTTTTCAAAAGCCTTTCTATGGATTAGCAGCCCACAGCTCGGAGCATATTCGATTGTCTCAATAAGATCAACCGGCGCGCGCCCTTTTCGGGTCATCAAGATGGCGGGCGGGAAACTGCGGTGAACCCCGCCGCTGGACCAAACTCGATCGTGGCTGCCATAGTAAAGCACTTTTGGCATCAAAATGCCCGCGTTCGGATGTTGTTCGCTGATCTCTAATAATTTGTCAAGAATATCGGGGGGAACGACCGTATCGTTGTTTAGCATGAGGATGAAGTCAGCCCCCGAATTTAACGCGCGTTGAAAACCGATGTTGTAGCCGGCTGGAACGCCCAGGTTCTGACCGTTTTCAATCACCTCTACACCAGGAAATTCATTTCGAACGTTATGTACAGTGTCATCGCTCGACCCATTGTCTACCAGGATCACTTTATAAGGGGAATATTGCATCTGCAGCACCGAGGCCAGGCACTCTTGAGTGACCTCGTAGTGGTTGTAGGTGAGGATGACTACATAAACAAGCGGGTTCGTAGGTTGCTGTTCGGGTAAGATTTCAGTGGGCATTGGCTCTCTGCGGCTGGCTTTTAGGATGGCGTTGGTTACTTCAATCGCTGCGGCAAAATTATCGTCAACTTCCCGATGGCGGAATTCCGCGTTCCGCCCGACCAGATATAGATTTTTATATCTTTCGACCTGATTTTGCGCATCTTTTAGCACATCATCGTATTCTTGATTGTACACCGGGTAAGCAAAGTTTTCGCGAACGACCAATGAATCTAAGATTTCATCTTTCTTCACCAGCTTGATCCGTGTGAGGTCGTCAATAACTTTTTGAGCGACATCCGGATGATACTGGGTCACCTCGGCGCAGATGACCGTGGTGTCCTCGGGAGTATCAACCGCGCTCATGTTTTTGAACTCCACCAACCGGTTTACGCTGACATCGCTGTCGGTAAAATAATGCCAATGGTTTTCGGACACCAAGGGGCGGTTTATCCAGAGGTAGACTGCGTCGACTTTTTGAAAACTCAATTCCGGCTTGTGACCCAACATTCGGCAGGTGAGGCTCAAAGGCAAGGTTGACACGACAAAATCGACCGGCTCGTGATGTTCGACGCCATCTTGGATGTATCTGATCGCAGAAATCCGATCAGCGTCAGCCTCAAGCTTGGTTACCTGCGCTTCAAGTTTCACATGCTCTTGAATGTCGCGGTGAAGTTTCTCCGAGATCGTCCCATAACCGCCGTGAACGGGGTAATAAAAATACTGAAATTTTGTTTTGGAATTTTCCTTGAAATGATCCATCGGGCTGGCTAAACGGACTTTCTGTCGCGCCCAAAGAACCGAAATTTCTTCGCCCCGTATCCCAAATAATTTTTCGGTATAGGGCTGAAAAAAGAGTCGATATAGGGATTTCCCATAGCGCCTCAAGACGAAATTTTCGAAATTGGTGTCTTTCAAATTCTTCGGGCGGGCGAGGTAATCCCAGATAATCCCAATCTTTTCACGCACCGGCAGCCTAGCGATCAGTTCTATCGTATCCAGCGGGTCACTCATCCAATTCCCATGCAAGTAGATCTGGCTGCGCCGGATGTGTCTGCCCATCGGGACCAGGCTTAACAGTTTTTGAAGCACGTTCTCGTCGGTGGTGAAGAGGCGATGCGCGGCAAAGTCGCAGTGAAAACCATGCCATTCAAAACTGCGCGCCAGACCGCCGATGTAGGGCTGTTTTTCGAGAACGAAGAAGTCCAGTTTATTCTGTTTGAGCAGCCAGCCCGAGCTCAACCCGGCGATGCCAGCGCCTAAAATTGCTACCCGTGTCAAAACGATTTTTCAACTCCGCTTATCTGAGGATTAATAACGCCAGTGATTTTACACTGTTCAATCCATTATTCCAAGCACACGCTTGTATTGAGTTTCGAGCCTGCGAACCAGGCGGTCCCAATAATAGTCTTCGACGAGCAGCGTTCCGTTGCGACTGATCGATTCGCCCAGACCTGGATCGGAAAAAATCCGCAGAATGGCTTCTGCCAGCGCAGCCGGGTCGCCCGGTTGGACTAAAAGTCCGGCAAGCGGATTCTCAAGATAGCGTCTCCGGTCTCCTACATCGGCGGTCACGAACGGCACGCCGCACGCCCAGCTCTCGAACAGCTTCATCGGCAACCTCCCAAGCGCCGCTTCGTTGTAGTAGACCGGATCGACCGTAACATGGCACAGGTGATAGTAGAGGACCAACCGGTCGGGCGGGATGCGCCCCGTAAAAGTGACGTGCTTGTTGAGAGCCAATTGTTGTACTTGGGCTTGCAGTTCGCTCAGACTATCGCCGCCACCCACGATCAGAAGATGGGCGCTGGGGGTTGTCGATTTGATTTGCGCAAAAGCATCTATCAGCAGGTTTATCGGATGGCTGGTCAGACTCAAGCTGCCAATGAACGCTACGACCTTTTTACCTTCCAAGCCAAGTTCGGTCCTCAGTGATTCAACCTCGTCCGGATCGGGCTTTGCAAACCTGAGACGGTCGATCCCGTTTGGGAGGTCGAGGATATTGGCGGAGGGCACACCCCAGGAGGTCAATTTGTTCCGCATGAATTGGGTGTTGGTCGTCACCATGCTAGCGGAAAGCGGCAGCCGCTTTTCGAAGTTTGAAACGATCAGCCTTTGCCAGGCGCTCGGGAAGCGACCCGAACCGGCTTCATAATCATCACAGTCGACAAATAATTTTCGTTCTAATAATTTTCCTGCAACCAGCCCGGCAATCCCGTTCATTGGATGTGGTTTGCCAATGTGGATGATGTCGGCGGGCGTATCCAGCGCCGAACGGGTCAGTTTTATCGTGGCATTGGCTACGATTGAAACCAGTTGAAAGGTGTTGAAATAGAATTTGTAATTCCCGCTTTTCGAGACATGCATCTGAGCGACGTAATTCACTTTTACCCCATTTTGGATGAATTGTTGCTCAGACAGGTGAGAAAAGTCGGCATGCAGCGCTGAAATTGAGACCTGATGACCAAGCTCAGCCAATGCGCGCGCCATCGGAAAATATCTGCCCAATCCGCCAGGGCTCTGCAGGTCCTGCGTGAGCAAGAATAGAATTTTCATTCTGCCAGAATATCCATCACTATTTTTGCCATCTGGTCCCAATCGCTGCCCGCCAGGCGCGGCGCAGCATGTTCCTGCGGTGACCCTGCGATCCGTGCAATCGCGGCGGCTAGGGCGTTCACATCTCCAGGCGGAACGACGATGACCAATGCCTGGTACGCTCCAGGGGGCAGACCTTTAGCGATGTGTGGGGTGACAATCAAGGGCAGCCCAAAACCGGTTGCGATGCTCACCGCCCCGCTTTGCGTCCCGCCGATGTAAGGCGCTGCCAGGCAGTCTGCGGCGGAGAAATAGAGCCCGACTTCTTCGTCTGGGATGTAGCGGTTGTCCAGCCGAACATGCGCTTGTAGACCCAGTTCGGCGATCCTGCTGCGGATGTTATCCAAATCGTCCCAAAATTCGCCGGCGATCACCAGGAAGGGGTGGGCGTCTTTTGAACCTGATATTGCCAATGCCTCCAGCAGCACCGGCAATCCTTTGTATGGTCGGACCAATCCAAAAAACAACAGAATAAATCGATCCTCAGGCAGATTCAACCGGCGGCGCGCCTCGTTCTTGATGAGCGCTTGCTGCTGAAAGAAATTGTATACCGGAAGCGGATGCACGTGAACGTTCTGTGCTCCAGTTAGTTTGCGTAGAAGCAGCTCTTCTTTTGGATTTAGCGCAATGTACCGGTCACCGCGGGACAGCGCCCGGCGGACCAGCCATACGTCCCAGGAGCGCGGCTCGTGCGGGACGACGTTGTGGATAACGAAGAGGATCGAGATATGTAATTTTCGGAACCGCCAGGCGAGGATGGCAAAAGGGATTGCCCAAAACGTGGTCCACCATTGAAATACGATCCCATCTGGATGCGTTTTCAGGATTTCCTGGCTTGTTTGCAGCCACGTCCAGGGGAGCAGCGGATCGAGCGGGTAACTTGCCGCGACCTTAATCGAAGATTGGCTCGGATCTTTATCGGTTTTACCCGGATAGAGGAAGGCTGGGTATTGGCGGCGAAATGAAATAACCTGAACTTCATTTTGGGCGCGTTGCAGCGCTTGAGTCAACAGCGAGGTGTAATGGGCAATGCCGCCGCGATATGGGTAAACCGGCCCGATCACCGTGATCTTCATCGCTTATTTCAACGACCCCCGGTTATTCGCGTCGAGGCAGCCATAAAAAAAGCTATCATCCATCGTAGAAACCTCAAGGGGAATCGATCGCAAAGATCCAAACTCGATCTTGATGGTAGACTGGCAGAAAATGCGGGTCCTGTTGAAGAGCATCAAGGTCGAAGAGCGGTCTGTTCGAATTGACGCGGCCCTGGAGTTGACCCACATAGATATGCGTGTAGCCTCTGTCGAGCAGCATCCGCCGAATGCTGGGATCTGTGGCGCCATGGTCTGCAATGGCTGCAATCAACTCGTTCGTCTCTCTATAAAAATCCAATTCGTACCCCGTTTCGCTGGCATAATTAAGCGGCGGCTGCGAGGTCAGCCGATCGGCGCTAAGCGGGAGCCACCAGCCCCCGTCTGAACCGGCGGCAACTGCCCCATTATAGGCGAAGAATGAATTGACTGCCAGCCGCGCATCCTCGGGAAGGTGAGCCGCGATCCACGCGGATGCTCGCAGGTCTGGACGGGTGAGCAGAATATGCCGTCCAACCTCCAGGTCGCCCAACCGCGCTTTTGCTCCGAGCAGGCAGATCGCCAGGAATACGCCGATTCCAACGAATTTTACATAGTAGTTCCCCAGCCAAAAGCGCAGGGGGCGGTTTTCTGCGCGGATTTTTTGCAGGAATTCAAAAAGCCACCCGGCTCCATTGCCCAGCAGCAACCCCGCAGGGATGTAAGCCGCGATGAAGATTGTGAAGTTGGTGATCAACCCCGAACCGGGCAGACCGAGCAGGTCCGGATTGGAGGCTAGAAAGATGAAAAACCACCAGAGCAGGATCACGCCAAACCGGCGGTCGCGGCGTAAGACCCCCCATAATGCGATCAACGGCAGGCTGATCCAAACCGCCGGCGACAGATAACGCGTAGTTTCGCTAAGCGTCAAACTGAGATCGGACAGCGCCCCGGGGGCGGCGCCTAACTGGGAACCCGCGATCTGCACCAGCCTGCCGGCAAACAGGTTGATTAACCAGGGCAGCGCCCAAAGGAAGGCGATTACTCCAATCCAAAAGACCTTTTTAATTTGAAGCGTGAGCCGCTGCTGACGCAGGTTTAGAAAAACCCACGCCGGAATAAACGCCAGCGCAAAGAGAACCACCCGGTAATGGGTCAAAGCCAGCCCACTTAACGCCAGCCCGGTCAACGCGATCGTGCGCTTTCTGAAGTCCGGGTCTTCGAGGCATAACCAGATCAGGCAAATGCCAGCAGGGAGGATCGCCTGCCCCGCGAGCTGGGTATAACGGCTCCAGTTGACATAAAACATCGGCAGCGAGAAGAGCAGCCCGGCTGCCGTCACACTGAACAGGGCAGCCCAGCGGTTGCGCGATAGGCGCAAACTGAGGGGATACAAAGCCAGGACCGCCAGCAGATTGACAATCTGTCCAGTGTACAGGACTGACTGGGGAACACTTAACCCGCTGATCCACTGAAACAACGCCGCGGCGCTGTGAAATCCAAAATGATAGGTGAAGGTCTTTAGCTCGGCGTAGGGCAGCCAGGAATCGAACAACCCTTGATGGTCCACAAACAGGCGGGTGATCAGGGTGTGCTGATAACCATCGCCCCACAGCGGCGCATCGAGCATGCGGATCACCCAGAAGCGGGTCGCCAGGATCAGCAAGACCACCCCGAGCAATATGCTTTCGTACAGGGGCGGTAATAGGGACTTCCATTCGAACTTCGTTTTAAGATTGCCCGGTGCGGCGAGCCGGCGCGCGTTCCAGACCAATGCGAAAACTCCAAGCAGCGCGGCTGCTCCGCCAATCAGCGGAACTGGACGGATGCCCGCCAGGCGGCTCCAAAGGATAATCACCGGATAAATGGCGAGGCTCGTTCCGCTTGCCAGCCCGACCTTTTCCCCCCATAGGAGATTCTCCCAACCCGGCAACGCAAAATGGAGGACGATCCATCCCGGAATTACAAACAAGACCAGCGCCAATACCGACCAGCAACCCCAACGCAGCATTTCTTTGAGGACCCCGCCGGCTAGCAGCCACGGATCATAAACGAGCTCGAAGCGCAGTTGAGATTCCTGCGGCGACCCATTCACGTAAAGCGCTCCGTGCAGATAACTCTCGGCGGGTCCCGTCGCCAGGCGGACGTAGCTATCCCCCGGGGTTTCGAACTCCAAAAAATAATCGGCGCCGGCTGAATCGGGAAGTGGGGTAAAACGTAAGGTGTGTTCGCCAGCCTGGCTCAGATCATCCAGGCTGATCGTTGCGGTGCGCAAATCCGCCGTTTCGGGCGGGTTGGCGCGCAGATGGAGCAGGATTGCGCCATCGCTGCTGTCAGGCGCATCGGCAAGCACGCGAAACCCCTGCAAACCGGCATAGCGGGCGGTGAAAGACTGCCCGATGGCGTGGGCGCGGCTCTGAATTACGCGGGAGCTTTGGAGCGGTTGTTCGGTCTTGACGATGTCTGCGGAGCAGCCGCACAGGCTGCCCGCGAGGAAAATAACGATCAGATATGCAGCTAGGCGGTTAATCCTCATCGACGATCTGGCTCGCCGAAGAGCGATTTGAATTTTCCATCTCAACCCCGCGCAGCCGGTAAAGCGTTTCTTCCAGGATCATGCGGTTGAACCCGATCAGATCAGCCAGCAGCCCGATCAGGAAGGTTTGAAAACCGACAATCAACATCACCGCCGCCAGGATGACGGATTGAATATGCCCTTGCCCCTGACCGACCAACACAAAATACACGTATCGCAATGCCAAAAACAGCCCGCCGATGATCAAGATCGTCGCGATCGCCGAAAACACCCGCAGTGGATAGTACATGGCGTAAGAGCGCAAGATCGTCGAACCGGAGTATGCCAGGTATTCGGGGATGTTCCGGATCAGCCGGGAAGGGCGGGTCTGCGGGTTGGTGCGCACGGGCACATAGACAACCGCCATGCGGCGGTTGCCCGCCTGGATCAGGGTCTCCAAAGTGTAGGAGTACTCGCTCAGTACAAGCGTGCGCAGCGCAGCCTCGCGGCTCAGCGCTCGAAACCCGCTGGTGGCGTCGGGAATTTTCAAGCCCGAGGCGCGGGCGACGACCCAGCTTCCCCAGCGTTGCAGCAGCCGCTTGGTTGGCGAGAACGCCTCGAGTTTGGATACGCCCCGATCGCCGACGACCATGTCTGCCTGGAGGTTAAGAATGGGGTCCACCAACCTTTGGATGTCCTCGGCGTTGTATTGATTATCGGCGTCTGTGTTGACGATAATATCTGCGCCGCGCCGGAGGCTGGCATCCAACCCGGTATTGAAAACGGCGGCTAACCCGCGGTGATTGCGCAGCCGGATGACGTGGTGAGCGCCGTGCGCCGCTGCAATCGTAGCGGTTTCGTCCTGGCTGCCGTCGTCTATGATGAGATATTCAATCTCGTCAACGCCAGCCAATTTGCGCGGCAATGCCTGCAGCGTAACGGGTAAAGTGTGGGCTTCGTTGTAACAGGGTATCTGAATGATCAGCTTCACAAACGACTGTCTCAGCGGGATTTGATGATTATGGGGAAGTATATCATTGGCAGGTGCAAATTCCACGCGCCAGTTCCAATCCAATTCCCTGCCCAATCATATACCACCGCATAAACAGCCATCCCGTTCCGAAACGGAACCACCGAGCTGTCGAGCGTGTAATTCCAGCCGTCCGCAGGATCCCAATCCTCGCCAAGATAAACCCATTCCGGGTTCAGCCAGTCGTCGGTGTGATAATAAAAGCGCACCAGGCTGACCCCGCTGTTGGTGTCGCGCGCGGCGACGCGCAGTTCGGTCTTTGGGGTTGTCAACACACCGCCGTCAACGGGATTGGTGAAACTGGCGGTTGGATCGTCGCGATCGTTGTGAAGCGATAGAGTATAGGTGTATTCTGGACCGCCGGCTTCCGGATGATCCCAGGCTTTCACTTTGATGTAGTAGGCGCCGGTTCGTTGAACCTTGTAACTGATGAAAGAATCGGAGCGTTCGTACTGGACCAGATCGTCGTTTTCGGCGATGATAGAGCTGCCGTCGCTGTCGAGCAACACCAGCGTCGTATCCAATGGCGAACCGCGGTCTTTTGCCTGGAGGCGGATGCCCACCTGATCGCCTGCGACTGCCTGGAATCGATAGAAATCCAAGTCGCCGTTCGGGCAGATTTTGCCGTGGATCACTTGACCGTACTCGATCAACGTAGCCTGGGCAGGGCTGTTATCGGCGTCGATGCAGGCTGGCGGTGGATCGTTGGTGACGCTGACGTCATCGATATACCAACCGGTAAAATGGTTGAAGGCGTTGTCCAGGGTGGAGAAAAAGAACCGCACGCGAATGATTTGTCCGGCATATTGCGCCAGAGAAATTGCCGGGCTGCGCAGCCAGTACTTTTGAGGATCATCGTTGAGCTGTAAAACGTTGGCATAGGGACCGCCGTTCGCCGATATTTGGACCCAGCGTTGATCCCAGTGTCTTTCCGCCGATTCCGTTTCAGCCTGGTAATAGAATCGCAGATAATAGTTTCCGCCCGCCGGGATGTTGATCGGGGCTGAGGTCAGGTAGCCGGAATTGGGGCTGCCGTTGTCATAGCCATTCGCACTGCCTACGTCGTATTTCCACCCTAGCGATCCGGGTTTGTCACGGTTAGCCTGGCTGGACAAGGTCCAGTTTACGGCGCTCCAATTGTTGGAGGGCGCATCCATAGAATCCGAGAATGGCGCGTTGATCGAATTGGTTGGCGGGGGCGCCGCCTGAGTGATGTTCAGCGTTCGAGAACCGCTCCAACTGCCAGCCTGACCGCTGGCGTTGCGCGCCTTGACCCGCCAGGTGTAAGCGCCGGGTGGCAGCGGGCTGAGGTGCCAGAAGTAGCGTTTTTCCCAGGGGGTGAGTAGAACTTGGGTCGAACCGAAAAGCAACTCGAGTTGGAATTCGGCGGCGCTGCCGGCGCTCTCCCACGAGAGGCTGAAAGACGCGTCGCTTGGATAACTCGCGTTATTCGCGGGCCAGACCAGCATCGGCGCGGGCGGGGTGGTCGTGCGCGCCTGGACGAGCGCTGAGGTTACCGTGTTTGCTCCGACGTGATTGTCTGCCAGGTTGACATCGTTTGCATAAAACGTCTCGCCTCTGCCCTGCAAGTTGCTGTTCGAAAACAACGTAGCCTGGACGTTCGCGCCGACCAGGATCGATTCGACATTGTCATCGCCTACCGGCGCTAATTGAGCGGAGGTATTGTAAGTACCGGCGGAGAGTTTCACGCATTTGCCCTGGAAATCGGGACCGGCGAAAAGGGTGACCTGGTTCGCGGCAGGGATGCAGGCAGATGCCGGTTCGGGGCAGCTATAATTCTTGCTGTAATGGATCAATCCCGGCAGCCCGCTGGCGAGGTTTTGGGCTTTATCGCGGATGGTCAAGGCGACGCTGATCGGACCGTCGGGGACGTTGGCGCTGCACATATCCCAATCCAGGGAAAAGTTGTTCGTGTTGAACGGGTTCCCAATATCCTGCCATTGTCCATTGAACAGCGCTTTGAATTGCGCGCTGTAGATGCCGCTGTTTTCATCTGATGCCCAACCCTGCAGAGGCAGCACACGGTTCGAAATGGTCGATCGGTGCGGCGGGTTGGAAATGCCGCCCATCGGAGGGATATGATCCGGGCTCATGAAATTCTGGGACAGGTAAGTGGTCTGGGTCGAGTTGCAGACATCTGTACGGCGGCAATACGCGAGATCCGAAGGGATGCGCGGCCGGCCCCCATTGATCGAAACATCGTTGAAAGTGATATCGATGGAAGTTCCCCAATAGGATGCGGAGGTGGTGTGCACCATAAAATGCAGGTGATTGCCGGAACTCACGCCGGTGTCGTCGGCGATGCCGATGAATTGCCCCTGGCGGACGGGAGCGCCAGCCCGGCGCAACCCCTCGGGGATGCTGTTTTGCGCCAGATGCATATAGAGTTGATAGGTTGTGGGTGTGGTGGAAGTATCTTCCAGCACGATATAGTTGGAGTTCGCCTCATTCCCGTTTGGATGGGTCCACACTGCCTGGCGCACGATGCCGCCTCTGGCGGCATGAACGTTGAACATCCCGCTCGGGTAACCCGGTTTTGCGAAATCAAATGCGAAATGGGCGCTTCCGCTGGGGGTATAGCGATCATGACCGACGCTCTGGGTCAATGACATGGTATCTCCCCCCGCATACGGGAGGTAGTAACCGCCAATGGGCGCAGTGACTGCGGCGGGTCCCAACTCCGCGATCTGGAACCACTCGCGTTTCTGCTCCTGCGGAACGAGCGTAACCGGCATCTCGCGCATCACTAAGAGCCAAAGCGGATCGGACGGCAAAAATGCCGCCCATCCCTGGTCTGTGCGCCGCGCCAGCGCCAGCCCCGGCTCCAGCGGGATGACTTCGCCCGTCTGTTGGTCCACGGGCACCATCCATGCGGTCGCCCATTGACCATCCTCCGAGATAATAATCCTTTCGATGTGCGTATCATATAGCAGCAGCGCCAGCGCGTCGGTCTTTTCGCCTTCAATTGCCTTCTCGATCGCTTTCTTTACTGCTTCGGCTTCAGGTGAGACCTGAATTTGTTCAGGCGTTGGCGTGGGAGCCGCGGTGAACGCTAGCTTGTTGACGCCCCAGGCGGCGAATAATATAGCTGCGACGAAGAACGCCAGGTAAAAAAGGATCTTTCGAGTGATCATCATTTGCCGCTTTATATCACCCTCGTTTTATCCACAACCCGCAAGAGAAAAGCCGGCTGTAACGCGCGGAGTTAAGAGATTGAGTTTGATCAAAAATTCGGGGACCATGACATAGACGATCTGATTCTGTGGGCGAGAGGCGCCTTGAACCGGTGCTGCGGAGGCGCAAATCGAGGCGCCATTTACGACCATGTCGATCGAAAATATTATATCATGCAGCGCGATTGATATAATTCCTGCTATGTCCGGCGATCCGCGCATCCCTCGACCAGCTACACCTAGATTGATTAGCATGTTCAGCGTGTTGATCTGCTTCATACTGCTGTATATGACATGCATGAACCATGCCAGCGCCAAAGGTCAGCCCGGTGACCCGCCGCCGGTGGCGCTTTTCGGGGCATCTCGAATTCAAGCCGCGCGCGGGCTGCAACAGAAAACACTCACTCTTACGCCCAGCGTAACCGCCAGCGTTACCTTGAACGGCGCTCAAACGGTCACCGCCACGCCGACTTTGACGCCTCCCGGCGAGACGCTTACGCCTGCGTTGACTGCCCAGGGCTCCAACTCGCCAACGCCGACAGAGGCTGCCACGGCGACCTCCGCCCAGGAGGCAACCTGGACGCCGGTCCCGCCGACCGCGATCCCCGTGACCCCGGAAGCGGATTTCACTGCCACATTTACCGATTTCCCGACTGCAACTTTCGAATCCGAGCAGCCCCCCGAACCGGCGCTAACCCCCTCCTCGACCGCGACCCTGATCCCGTATCCTACGCTTGGGTTTCGGCTGGCAACTTTGACCAGCACGCCGTTCTTGCAGTTCTTAGAGCATTCGCCTGGCGCTTCAGTCCTGCCCAAATTTCGCAATTCGAGTACAGCCTTTAAGGTCGGTCGAATAGGGCTGATATTTCTTATTCTGGGCATTTGGATTGCCCTGGTGATCTGGTTTGCCGCGGTACATTACCTCGACCGCCGCTGACGCCCTGATTATTACGCGGACGGGGTAGATTCGGGATTGGCTTCCCGATGGTGGTTATGCCAGAGCTTGAAATCCTGCAAATTGGAATTACCGATAAACTCTCGCAGGATAGAATTATCCGGGATCAGATCGATCTCCAGCGGAAGAAACCATTCCAACAGCGCGAGCAAGCGTTTTGCCTCGATGTATTCGCGGCTGCCAACCTGCACCTGGCGCAGCAACGGCTCGGCGAACGGCTTCAGGGCTGAGAGTTCGTAGACCAGCGCCGAATTGAACATGATATTCGAGTTTTCCTGGAACGGGAAGATATAGCGTTTCTCGCCCCGGCGCACCGATTCCCAGCGCTGAATGGTTTGTTGGGCGGAATAGCCGCGCTCGCGCGCATCGCGAATGATGCGGCGAATCAGGCGTGTGTCAGTGGTGGATACGCGGTTGTGGCGGTCCAGGTTGATTTGAGTTAAGGCGGAGGCGTAGATCCGGTAGGTTCGATTCATCGGGATCAGGCGGAAAAGCTCAGGGTTGAGACCGTGAATACCCTCCATGATGATGATCTCGTCGGGTCGAAGTTCGACAAATTCGGTTTCCTCACGGATGCCAGTGAGGAAATTGTAATGTGGCAGCCGCACGCGTTTACCCGCAATCAGCGCGGACAGGTCGGCGTTCAATCGCTCTAGATCCAACGCGCGAATAGATTCGTAGTCTGGTTCAGCCTCTTCATTCAAGGGCGTCAGTTCCCGATCGACAAAATAATCGTCCATGGCGAGCGGGAACGGCGCGATTCCATACGCCAGCAGTTGCACCGCCAGCCGTTTTGAAAAAGTGGTTTTGCCAGAAGAAGAGGGACCGGCAATCAGTACCAGGCGCGCTTCGCGGGTGCGATTCGAGATTCGCCGGGCAATTTCAGTCACATGCTGTTCGTGCAGCGCTTCAGAGACCAGGATGATTTCGTCCCCGCGTTTAGCCTTGATCGCGTCATCGAGCGCGCCGACGCTGGAAATTTCGAGGCGGTCCAGCCAATCGCCGTACAGGCGGAACGTGTTTAGCAGCTTGGGATAGTCTGGCAGCGGCAGCAGTTCGGTGGGCGCGTGCCGGCGGGGGAACCTGAGGGTGAAGCCTTCTCCGGTGCGGGTGATTGCAAACCAGCGCAGATAACCTGTGGAAGGGACCATGTACCCATGGTGGTAGTCGAGATGGTCCGCCAGTTGATAGACGGTCAGGTAGTTTTTTGTGCGGTGCTTGAGCAGGCGCACTTTATCAATTTCGCCGATTTTTCGGAAGTATTCGATCGATTCGGTCAACGGCATTTCGCGACGGGTGAACGGCAAATCCGCCGCCACCAGCCGGCGCATCTCCGCTTCCAGCAGGGAAAGTTCTTTTTCGTCCAACGACGCCCGCTCAAAGACCTGGCAGAAATATCCGCCGGATGAGACGGAATGATCCACGCGCAGTTCCGCCTCGGGATAGCACTGCTCGAACGCGGTCTCCAGAAGGAAGACCAAAGAACGGCGGTAGATCAACATTCCGTCCGCTTCGCCCATAGTCACCGGCTGGACAGTGGCATCCATCGCGATTGGATAGGTCAGCTCGCGCAGCTCCCCGTTGACAATCGCGCCGACGATCGGGGGCGTTCCATCCGCGGGGAGGATGCTCAGGAAACTGCCTACCGGCGCACGGCGCGGTCCGCTGATCACGCGCCCATCCGGCAGGTGAATCTCAACCAGCGGGCGCGCCGAGGTCAAGCGAATTTCTGGGTCTGGTTTTAAGAACATGAACAACTCACAGCCAATGTCCAATTAGTGGAAGCGTATTCTATCACTTAAGTTTAACCCCTCTTATCCCGCTGGAGCCTTACGTCTTTGCAAAATCCACAGAAAAACGCCTGGATCGGCGTTAGTTGGCTGATCCAGGCGTTTTCAAATTGGTTAGGATTCGATCAATCGCTGGGACTACCAACCCCGCAGCAGAGTACCAGTTCCTTGGCGGCTTTGACTTCATCCAGCCGACCGACTGGCGTTATGTGGGGGGCAGATTTCAAGACTTCGGGCGTTTCGTGCGCTTCCCGAGCGATTTCAAGCATGACCTCGACGAAGCGATCGAGCGTCTGCTTGCTTTCGGTCTCGGTCGGTTCGATCATCAACGCCTCGTGCACGATAAGCGGGAAATAGTTCGTCGGCGGGTGCAAATTGTAGTCCATCATGCGTTTGGAGATATCCAGCGCATGAATGTCCGGCGCGTCATCCCACTGCCCTTCTACCACAAATTCGTGCATGCAGATGCGGTCGTATGGCAGGTGATAATGACCTTTAAGCAGGTGCATGAGGTAATTGGCGTTCAGGACTGCATGCTCTGCGATCATGCGCAGACCTTCCGGACCGTGCATGCGCAGATAGGTGTAAGCCCGCACCATCATCCCAAATTGACCGTGAAACGACTTCACCCGCCCGATGGACTGCTTCGGACGCACGAGACCGAACAGAGGCGGCAGTTCTTCGTCGCCTTCTTCGATGATATCTACAACCGGGTATGGCAGGAAATCGACCAGATGCGCGGCAACCCCGACTGGTCCCGACCCCGGGCCTCCTCCGCCGTGTGGGGTTGAGAAGGTCTTGTGGAGGTTGTAATGCATCACGTCGATCCCCAGTTCGCCTGGGCGCACAACCCCCAGCAGGGCGTTCATGTTGGCGCCGTCACCGTAGATCAATCCGCCGGTTTCGTGAACCAGGCGGCACACTTCGATGACGTTTTCATCGAACAGCCCGAGCGTGTTGGGGTTCGTGAGCATCAATCCTGCCAGCGTCTCATCGCAGTGTGATTTCAGCGCTTCCAAATTCACGTTTCCGCGCTCATCGGATTTCAGCTCAACGACCTGCATGCCGCTCATCGCAGAGGTAGCCGGGTTGGTGCCGTGGGCTGAATCGGGGATCAGGATCTTGGTGCGTTTGAAATCCTGCCGCGCATCGTGATAGACGCGGATGATCAGCACGCCGGTCAGTTCTCCCTGAGCGCCGGCTGCCGGTTGCAGGGTGACGCCGGCAAAGCCGCCAATTTCCGCCAGCCATTCTTGCAGTTCATACATCAACAGCAAATTGCCTTGCACAGTTTCGATCGGTTGCAGCGGGTGGGTCAGCGCGAACCCGGGCAATCGCGCCATAGCCTCATTGATCTTAGGGTTGTATTTCATCGTGCAAGAACCCAACGGGTACATCCCCTGGTCAATGCTGTAATTCAGTTTGGAGAGGCGGGTGAAGTGGCGCACAACATCCACTTCGGAGAGTTCGGGCAGCGGCAAGTCCTCGCGCAGCAGGGAGGGCAGCTCCGCCAGGGGCACGTCCGGCTCGGGGAATCGCATAGCCACTCTGCCGGGTGCCGACAAATCGCACAACAATGGTTCAGTCATTTGAAACCTCCGCCAGGACGTCCACCAACAAATCGATATCGTCCCTAGAATTCATTTCCGTCACCGCAATCAGCATGTGATTAGCCAGCTCTGGGTAGTCGTTGCCGAGGTCATAGCCGCCCAGAATGCCCTCATCCAACAGGCGCATATTGATTTCTTCAACCGGGACGGGGCACCGCACAACAAACTCATTGAAATACGGCTGTGCAGACCAAAGCGAGAACCCGGACAACGCCCCAATGCTGCGCGCCGCATAATGGGCTTTGTGATAGCACAACTCGGAAACCTGACGCAAACCGTGCTTACCCAGCATGCTCAGGTACACCGTTGCCGCGAGAGCTATCAGCGCCTGGTTCGTGCAGATATTGGAGGTTGCTTTTTCCCTCCGGATGTGCTGCTCGCGGGCGGTCAGCGTCAGCACATAGGCTCTCTGCCCGCGATTGTCGACGGTTTCGCCCACCAATCTGCCCGCCATTTTGCGAACATACTCTAAACGGGTGGCAAAAATGCCCAGATACGGTCCGCCAAATGAAAGCGGGATTCCAAGCGGCTGACCTTCTCCAGTCACGATATCCGCTCCGAACTGTCCGGGTGGGGTAAGCAAACCAAGCGCCAGCGGATTAACGGCAACTGCCAGCAGCGCGCCGGCGGCATGCGCTTTCTCAGCCAGTTGGGTGTAATCGTAGATGCGACCGAAGAAATCCGGATATTGGACGATGACCAGGGCTGTGTTTTGATCGATCAGATCTTCCAATGCTTCCGGTCCTTGCGCGGGGTCGATTGTATCCGCATCGCCGACGATCTCGAGCTCAGAGCGGTTGAATGTACGGACGTTTTGGCGATAATGCGGATGGAGCGCTGGAGAGACGACGATACGGCTGCGTTTGCCGCGGAAATTCGCATGCGCCATGCTGACGGCTTCAGCCACAGCGGTTGAGCCGTCGTAATGGGACGCGTTCGAGACCTCCATGCCGGTCAATGTCGCGATCAGGCTTTGATAATCAAAAATCGCTTGCAGCGTGCCTTGAGAGACTTCGGGTTGATAGGGCGTGTAAGCGGTCAGAAACTCGCCCCGCTGGATGATTGCATCCACGACGCTTGGAATATAGTGGTGGTAGGCGCCCGCGCCCAGAAAACAAACCAGATCCTCCATGCTTTCGTTGGAAGCGGCGATGCTTCGCAGCTCTTGCTGCACTTCCATCTCGGTCATAGCCGGCGGTAAATTAAGATCCGGGAAGCGATAAGCCGCGGGGACGTCCTGGAACAACTGCTCCAGGCTTGAAACCCCGATCGTGCGAAGCATCGCCTCCCGATCTTTTTGAGTGTGGGGAACAAACATATTCGCTCCTATAGGTTTCGATCAGTTGCGTGCTTGATTAGGCTTTTTTCGCGAGGAATTCTTGATAGCCAGCGGCGTCGAGTAAGCCATCCAATTCGGAGGCGTCTTCGATTTCAATCTTTACCATCCAGGCTTCCCCGTATGGATCGCTGTTCACTAACTCGGGTTTGTCGGGTAAGGATTCGTTGACCGCCAAAATCTTCCCGCTTACCGGTAGATAGATATCGGCTGCCGCCTTCACCGATTCGAGCGTGGCGCAGCTTTCGCCTTTCTTGTGCGTTTCACCTTCGGCTACAATGATCTCGACAAATACGATATCGGAGAGCTGATCCTGGGCGTAGTCGCTGATGCCAACCGTGCCGGTATTTCCGTCCACTCGGATCCATTCATCATTCTCGGTATATTTCAGGTCTGCGGGGATATTCATGTTTTTCTCCTTATACTAAAAATGGTTTACTTACGATCTGTCAAAAGTAAAAGGCGCACACGATTGAGGTGTGCGCCTCTGTCTATGACCTGAGAGATTCACACTGGCAGAACCAGTGTTTGCCCCGTCGGTGCCTCCGAGTGCGCAGGAAATTCGCTCCTGCTGTACAGAAGAGGACTTTCCAGAGTGTGACAGGACCAGAGTCCTTCTACCTGAGAGTTTCACCTGACAGCGCCCAGTCAGATTTGCCCCTTCGGTGCCCGGGGAATTTTCCGGGGCTCTCCTCGGCTCCTGTTATCAATTAGCCGATCCGCCCAAAATGTTCAGGCAGGTAATTCGATTCTATGGTTTGGAGGTTGAAATGTCAAGTGAGAAACCGACTTGATATCTACAGATATCTTTGCGCAATCGATTTGGATGACATATACTGTGCAATTCTCCAAACGCTGATGATCAGAAACTCACCAAGGACGAATTAGACCCAGCCCTGACCTTTGATCAGATCTGTGACAACCGGAATATTGAACACCTCTCCCTGGTAGGCTTTATACGCCCAATAGAGCATAATAAACCATAATATAAAGCCGCAGCCAAACGTGAACGTGGCGATAATTGGCACCACGATAAACAAGACTACGCCAATAACCAAAGACTGGACCGCGTGGAACTTGATGAACGATCGGCTCTTCTTATCTTCGATCAAAAGCATAATGATCGGGATAACCGGAGAGAACACATAACTCAAAGCTGCCCAAAGTTTGTCATCGCTAGTTACATCTAACGTAGGTGCTGTTTCTACTTGATCAGACATGTTAGCCTCCTGAGGTGTGAAAAAAATCCAGTTTTCTTGAATTTCCGATCTGTGAATTGAACAAACTGGCGCCCAAAGCGGGAATAAACTTCGGGCATTATAATCTAGTTTCTTAGAAAAAACGCGGTTTCCTTGGCAATTGTTAGGGGGTTAGAGGCGCCAGGTGAAGATGAATAAGAGCGTAAACAGCGAGCTCACAATGAGTTGGCGCACGCCGATGGCAGTAGGCTTAGTGTTCAAAGCCGGACGGAGAACGCCTCTCATCGTCTCGCCCCATTGCAAAGCGTAGGGCAGAAAAAGCCAATCGGGCGTGATCGCCGCGATGCCAAGTCCGATCACCAGCAGCAGGTTAAACGTGGCATACAAGATTGACCGCCAGCCCAGGCGGAGGCGCTCGGCTCGGGACGGGATGGCTTTGAGTTGGCGCTGTTCCAGCCGGAGATACGCATAGACGATGGAGGCAGCGGATTGCAGCCAGTTCAGGGCGAACAAAACCCAACCAATAGGAGAAGGTTCATTCATGCCGACCCAGTAAGCGGCGGGCGCAGCCAGAGCCAACACCCCGCTGCCCACAATCTCAACGCCGATTTGACGCCGCTCCTCCCGCCGGCTGACTAATCTCAGATGCCAGAGGAAGACCGGAACCCCAGGTATGGCAAGATAAAGCAAATCGCCAAAACCCCGCAAGACCAATCCGAGCACCGCTAAAAAGCCAATGGCTCCGTAGACCGCGAACCAGAACCAGGCGGCGCTCAAGTCGCGCCGGTCGCGCCGGTTGCTGTAAACTTTCACGATAATCGTTATGGGCTGGCGGATCAAGAAAGCGGACAGAGCTGCGATAACTAAAATGGGGATATCGCTGGACCACCTCCCAGCCGCAAAGATGCCGATCAACAGGGGGCTGAAAAGAAAGACCCATGAGCCATGATCTTGCGGCAGAGCGATATGACGAGTTAAAAGAGGGGAGCGGCGGCGCGCTGGTTTCTTAGTTTCCATGATATTCTAATCTTACCAGCAGATTGAGGGTTTTGGCTCACCGGTTAAGCAGCGGTAGCGTTAAAAATACCTGAAGCGGCACCGGTTTGCCGCTTCAGGCTCAAGAGATCGCTCCCCTGACTATGATGAAATAATCATCCCCGCAGTTTTTGAATAGTCCCTTGCGATCGGGAGAGGATGCAGACGAATTGCCTATATTATCCATCCGAGAAGCGGGAAAATCTATACGGGAAAATACGTATTTTCTAATAGGACATTAATGGCTTCAAAGCTTTTTGCAAAGGGGAGCTAATCCGAACCCCAGGCGCTATCCAGCGGGATGACCGCGTGCTGAATTGCAAAACGGATGAGTTCGGCTTGGCTCCGCAAGCCGAGCTTGCTCATAACCTTGGCGCGGTGGACTTCCACAGTGCGCGGGCTGATGACGAGGCGCTGGGCAATCTCTGCATTGCTGCAGCCGCTTGCCGCCAGGCGCATAACTTGGCGTTCGCGATTCGTAAGCGTCTCGAGCAGATCGAGGTTCTGGTTTTTAGTTTTTTGGATGTATTCTTCGATCAGTTCCTCGGTCAATGGCGGGCTCAAAAAACGCTGTCCCCGCATTGCCAGCCGGATCGCATCGACCAGTTCCGTTGCTTCAGAGCCTTTGAGCACGTAAGCCGTCGCCCCTGCATTTAACGCCTCAACCACGTAAGCCTCTTTCGCGTGCATGGACAAAATCACAATGCGCGTCGCCGGGTTCTGAGCGCGGATTTGCCGGGCGATCTCGTTGCCGGGAATGTCTGGCAACCCGATGTCCAGCACAATGACATCCGGCTTTAGTTGAGCTGCCTTGTTGAGCGCCTCATTACCATTCTTGGCTTCGGCGACGACCGTGAAACCCGGTTCGCTTTCGAGCACCATTCGCAAACCTTGCCGCAGAATGGCGTGATCATCCACCAACAGAATAGAAATGCTCATGAAGCGACCTCGCGATAAATATATAACGGAAATTCACCGGTGATACAAGTGCCTTCATTGGGGGTTGAGTCGATCTCTAGCAAGCCGCCGCAGGCGCTGGCGCGTTCGATCATGCCCGACAGCCCGCTGGATCTTTGCTGCTGGAGGGCTGCCGCGACATCGAACCCCACGCCCTGATCCTGGACTTGCAGGCGCAAAAAAAGTTCGTCTGCCCAGACCCGCACGGAGACTTGATCGACGTCGGCGTGTCTCGCAGCGTTGGTGAGCGCTTCCTGGATGATTCTAAACACGGTGATCTCTAGGTTAGGATCGTATCGTTGCTCTAAGCCCGAATGTTTCAACAGAATCTGGATGTTTGTCCGGCTGGTGAAGCGTTCGTTCAGCGAGGCAAGCGCCGGGATCAATCCGAGGTCATCCAGCATGGTTGGGCGGAGGTCCAGGGATATTTCCCGCACCTTGTCGAGCAGACGCACTGTCGTTTCGCTGGTTTTGGCGAGGTGCGACTGGACCTCTACACATACGTTTGGTTCGCCTGGCAAAAGGCGTGCAATAAGATCCAGGTTTAGACGCAGCAGAGTTAAGGACTGACCGATTTCATCGTGCAGCTCGATTGCCAGGTTGCGCCGCTCTTGTTCCTGGACCTCGACAAGCCTGGTAGAGAGCGCCCGCAGCCGCTCGCGGCTTTCGGATACTTGCTCAAACAGCCGGGTTTTTACAATCCCAATGGTCGCTTGGTCGGTCAGGATTTTTAACAGCTTGAGTTCGCTTGGCGAGGGGACGCGGCCACGTTCGGCTGAACCGATATTGAGCAGACCGATAAGCTCCTCGTTGTGGATCATCGGTATACTAGCCCCGCTCCAGACATTCACCATTTGCAACAGTTCGAATCCAGGAACATCACCAATCATCGTTGTATCTGAAATGATGATGGGCGTTCCAAACATGGCGATCATTTTCTCGTATGACCGTCTTGGAATCGCCGGGAACGGGTAAGGCAGTCTCACGGGCGGTGAGAGACCGGCGAGCAACAACGCATCGATATCCTCATCGTACAACAGGATGCTGCAGAAGGGATAATTCATCACGCGCTCGGTTTCGTCAATCACCGTTTGCAGAATGTCTGGCAGATCCGTTTGCAGATTGATCTTCGATGCAACGCTGGCGATGGCTTCTGCTTCAGCGGCTGCATGCTGAAGCTCGTTGAAATGTTGCTGAAGTTCGCGGTTTGCCTGGTTCAGCGCCTCGGTGCGCTGCTCGATGCCCCGTTCAAGCTCCTCCTGGATGGATTCGAGCTCGACTTGGATCGTTTTTAGTTCTGTGACGTCGTGGGCAGTTACGACTCGGTATCGGACGTCTCCGCTGGCTTCATCATAAATCAGGCTTGACTTCAGGCTGATCCAACGGCGGGTGTTTGTATTTTTAGGAATCAAGGAAAAAAGAACTTCTCTTGATTTATCCTCGCTCAGCAGTTCAGGCGCCAGTTGCGACCACTTGATCGGCTTGCCGTTTTGATCCCGCATTCTTACTAACTCAGGATTATGATGGAGTTCCGAAAACTCTTCCAAAGTGTCCAACCCGGTCAACTTGAAACAGGCTGGATTGGCATAAACGATTTTTTTGGCGTTATTGACCACGATAATTCCATCGTCTATGCTGTTCAGGACTGCTTCTCGTTCTTGATTGACGCGCCGAACCTGTCCTTTGGATTGCAGCACATCGGTGATGTCCATCCCGACCGCGACCGCCCCGAGAATAGCGCCCTCGTCATCCCTGATTGGCGTGACGCGCAATTGCATCATGGTTTGATCGGGCAAACTTACGTGTGTGGCGTAGTTTTTGCCCTCCAAAGCGCGTCGAAAGCCCTCGCCAAGAACGCTGAAAACGGGCGCGATATCAGAATATTTCTTTTCTGTCATCTGGTGGGGGTCGAGCCCGGTCAGATGGAGCGCTTTGCCCTCGGCAAATGTGATGCTTCCCTCACGATCGATTGCCGCAAATAATATGGAGGTGTTCTCCACCACTGTGCGCAGCATCAGATCGCGCTCGCGCAATTGGGTCTCCATTTCTTTTCGCTCGGCAACGTTGCGCGCCAGAATTGCAATTTGTGCCACTTCGCCTTTCTGGTCAAGGATGGGCCAGAAGATCGAGTCAAAGCTGCTAAACGAGCCTTCGTCATCTATCCGGACGATCGACTTGGTCTTTTTAACCTGTTCGATGGCATTTCTGCGGAGTTGAATAGAACCAGGGGAGGATACTTTGGCGATTTCCTGACCGATCAATTCCTCCCGCGGTCTGCCGATCACCGTGATGGCTGGATCGTTGGCTAAGATGATCCTCCCTTCTAAATCCAGCACCATCGTAGGGTCGGTTGCCGCGCCCAACAGCGCCTGAACTGCCTGGTAGACGTGGTTAATGAAGGGGGGTTCGCCATTAGCGCCGCGCCGTTCGAACCGATCACTGGCGAGAGCGGACGCATCCCCGGTTTCTGAAACGGGCTGCTGCTCTAGCGGGGTAAAGATCGGGATGCCCGAACCGGCGCAGGCTTTTATTTGTGGATAGTCCAACTCGACTGCGGACGCCGGATCGACGAAGATTATCTCAATTGAATTCTCAATCAGCGCGTTCTGGAATCCTGTGAAATCGCTGACAACCACAAGCTCCGAAGCTTGAAATCGCTTTCGCAGCGTTTGAAGCAGCGCAGACGATGCGGGATTGGAGGATAAAACCAGGATGCTCATGCTGTTTCGGGGGCGATCTGCCAATAATCAGCGTATTGCGTTGTTCGCGGGCTGGATAACATTAAAAGAATTATACTCCACCGGGTTCACTTCCGATCAATCCAGCCCGGAGAACAGATCATCCAGGCGCAGCCCGATGGGCGGCTCGGGCCAGGCAAGCGCAAAATGCTCTGTGCTCATCAGTTTTTTGACCTGCGCCTCGGGGAGGCGTCTGAAGAGGTTGCCCGGACCGAACTGCGTGCGGTGGCAGTGCAGCGCGTCCCATTTCTGCTCCACGGTGGAAGAGACGTCGATCTGAACATTGACCAGCTCATCCGCCCAACCCAGATCAGGATTGTCCAGCGGACCTTGATTTTCCTGGTCGAGGCCCGCCTCTTTTATCTTCTCCTTCATCGCCATGAAAAAAGAGCGGGGGATCGCGGTGTAAAACAGCCGCTTCGCCTGCCAGGGCGATCCGAATTCTGGCTGGTATCCCGGGTTGGCTGCGGCGTGAAATGCGGCGACGGTGTGGTGATGAATTGCGATGTGATCCGGGTGACCATAGCCGCCGTAGGGTTCGAAGGTCAGCGCAACCTCCGGTTTTATGCGCCGGAATATCGCAGCTAGTTGACTGACAACTTCGTCCGCCGGCGCATTGATAAGCGCGCGCGCGTCCTGGTTTTCAGGCGAGCCGGACATGCCCGAATCGCGGTAGTCGAGGAAAATCAGTTCCGCTACCCCGATGGTCTCGGCGGCGCAGCGCAGTTCATCCTCGCGCACCTGACCCAGCGTTTCTGGCGTAGCGATGAGCGGGTCTGAGATTTCTCCCACCTCGCCGCGCGTGGCGCAAATCAGAGCAACTTTTATACCTTGAGCGGCATATCTGGATATCGTTCCACCCGTACCAAACGCTTCATCGTCCGGATGAGCGAAAACTGCAAGAAGTGAATGTGTCATCGGGGAGCCCTTTCAGAACACAGGCGCATTAATGGATAAAGAGCGGAACCAGAAATGCTTTCTGGGGTTAAGTTTGTTGATATCAGTTGTTTTGATCAACCGGGGTCGCAGAAAAGCTGATTGCCGGTTTGGTTCATTTTACTGCATAGTTGAGAGAGAGTTGATAGATTTGTTCACCCCTAAATAGCTAGAATTAGGCAGTGGACGCTCATTGGCTCTCGCCTGGGCTCTCACTCGACCATGCGGAACAGGAGTGCACTTGGTTATGAAGCACGAAATGGCGCATTATATCAATGACCTGAGATCACGCAAGCAGATCGCCGCCGGGACAGAACAAGAGGATGAGGCGCAGCATCATAAAGGCCGGCTGACCGCCCGTGAGCGCATCGATCTGCTCTTCGACGCGGGGACTTTCGAGGAGGTTGACGCCCTGGCTTTGCCGCGCCAGGAGGTTTATCTGGGGGGTAAGCGGTCGCGTTACGGGGATGGAGTGCTGACCGGGTTCGGACGCATCAACGGTCGTCTGGCGTGCGTGGCTTCGCAGAACGCGGCAGTGATGGGCGGATCGCTGGGCGAGATGCACGCTAATAAAATTGTCAAAATTATGCAGATGGCGCTTAAATATGGCTGCCCTTTTATTGCGATTAACGATTCGGGCGGCGCGCGCATCCAGGAAGGTGTGGACAGCCTGGCAGGTTATGCGCGCATATTCGACGCTAACTGTGAAGCTTCGGGAGTGATCCCGCAGATCTCGGTGATTATGGGGGCTTGCGCCGGGGGCGCCGTCTACTCGCCGGCATTGACCGATTTTATTTTTATGACCGAGAAAAGCTATATGTTTATCACCGGTCCAGACGTGGTGAAGGCTGTGATGCAGGAAGAGGTGAGCCAGGAAGAATTGGGCGGTGGAATGGTGCACAGTGTCCGCAGCGGCGTTTGTCATTTTCTCGCTCCGGATGACGCCTCCTGTCTGGCGAGCGTGCGCGAATTGCTCAGCTATCTGCCGTCGAACAACCAGGACGACCCGCCATATGTCCGCCCGACCGATGATCCGCAGCGCCGCTGCCCGGAACTGGAGCAGATCGTACCCATCACGCCTTATAAACCCTATGACGTGCGCCAGGTCATCACCAGCCTGGCGGACGACGGGGCTTTCCTTGAGGTTCGCAGCCTTTGGGCTGAGAACCTGGTCGTGGGGTTTGCGCGCCTGGATGGCTGGGTGGTTGGGTTTGTCGCCAACCAGCCGATGGTTCTGGCGGGCTGTATCGACATCAACGCCTCGGTCAAAGCGGCTCATTTTATCCGCGTTTGCGATGCCTACAATATTCCCATTATCACGCTGCAAGATGTGCCGGGTTTTCTGCCCGGGAAGGATCAGGAATACGGCGGGATCATCCGGAACGGGGCGCGGATGATTTATGCCTACAGCGAAGCAACCGTGCCAAAGATGATGGTGATTCTGCGAAAAAGTTACGGCGGCGCGTATTGCGTCATGAGCAGCAAAGGGCTGCGCGGCGATTTGCTGTATGCCTGGCCAAATGCGGAAATCGCGGTGATGGGCGCCGAAGG